>JAFPVW010000200.1 GCA_017395215.1 Prevotella sp.
GGCTATAAAGAACTCTTCGATTATCTCGACGGACGCTGGCCACTGGAGGAGGCTGTGGAGCGCATCAAGGGCAACACCCGCCGCTACGCCCGCAAGCAACTTACCTGGTATAAGAAAGACGAACAGATCAGATGGTTTCATCCAGACGACAAACAATCAATATTGAACTACATATCGAAAGACTATGAGTAACGAATCTTCAAACATCATAAGCCGCACCCTGCAGTGGTGCCAGCAGAAGTTGGCAGCAGTCTGGCATTGGTACAAGGGACTCTATAAGGGTCGCCCTTGGTACATAAAGGCACTGTCATTTGTCATATCTGTCATCGTGGCCTTCTTCCTCTACCTCGGAGCCGTAGATATCAACTTCCTGTGGCTCTTCGGCAAGTCGCCCTCGATGTCGACCATCAAGAACAAGCGCCCTGCGGAGGCCTCCATCATCTACAGCGCCGACGGCAAGCAGATAGGCAAGTTCTTCAGCGTGAACCGCACACCTGTGACCTACGAGGAAGTGAATCCCGTGTTCTGGCAGGCGCTCATATCAACTGAGGACGAGCACTTCTATCACCACCACGGCATCGACTACACCGCCTTCGTAGCCGTCGCCAAGGACTATATCCTGCATCGCGACGCCCGTGGTGCATCGACCATCACGCAACAGTTGGCCAAAAACCTCTTCCGCACCCGTTCCGAATACTCCACGGGCCTCTTGGGAAACATCCCCGGACTGAAGATGCTCATTATGAAGAGCAAGGAGTGGATCACCGCCTATAAGCTCGAGTTTTTCTTCACCAAGGAAGAGATTCTGACGCAGTATGCCAACACCGTTGACTTCGGCTCCAACGCTTTCGGCATCAAGACAGCCTGCAAAACCTATTTCGGCTGTGCGCCCAAAGACCTGAAGCCTGAGAACGCCGCCATCCTCGTGGGTATGCTCAAGGCCACCACCTATTACAACCCCCTCATCAATCCCGACAACGCCCTCAAGCGCCGCAACATCGTGCTCGACCTCACACAGCAGCACGGACACCTGTCAAAGGAAGTCTGTGACTCGCTGAAGCAGCTCGACATCAAACTCGACTACAGCGTAGAATCGGCCTACGACGGCGATGCCAACTACTTCCGTGAGGCCGTTTCAGACTATCTGAAGGACTGGTGCAAGGAATACTTCGACAACCGCAACGCCCTCTATACCGAAGGTCTGAAGATCTACACCACGCTCGACTCACGTATGCAGGCATACGCCGAGGAGGCTGCCTACAAGCAGATGAAACAGGTGCAGAAGACGTTCAACGATCACTGGGGATCGACCAATCCCTGGCAGGACGAGCGCCACATAGAGATCAAGAACTTCATCGAGGACATCGCCAAGCGGCAGCCCGTCTATAAGTACCTCTCGAAGAAATTCAACGGCAACGAAGACTCCATCAACTACTACCTCAACCTGCCCCACCCCGTGAAGGTGTTCGACTACGAACAGGGACAGGTCGTGAAGGAACTCTCCACGATGGACTCCATCCGCTATATGGTGCGCTTTATGCACTGCGGCTTCGTGGCGATGGAGCCCCAGACGGGTCACGTGAAGGCCTGGGTGGGCGACATTGATTTCAAGTCTTGGAAATACGACAAGGTGACGGCTATGCGCCAGCCGGGTTCCACCTTCAAGCTCTTTGTCTATACGGAGGCGATGAATCAGGGCATCTCACCCTGCGACACCCGTAAGGACGAATACTTTGCCATGAAGGTGATGGATCACGGCAAGGAGGTGACCTGGGCGCCCACTAATGCCGACGGACATTTCTCTGGAGCCAACATCACCCTGAAGCAGGCCTTCGCGATGAGTATCAACTCCGTAGCCGTCCGCCTGGGGCAGGAATGCGGCATTGAGAACATCGTGAACACCGCCCACAACATGGGCATCAAGTCGAAACTCGACCCCACGCCCTCGCTCACCCTCGGCTCCAGCGACGTGAACCTTCTGGAGATGGTGAACGCCTATTGCACACCTGTGAACGACGGCAAGCATCTTGATCCTGTACTCGTGGCGAAGATTGAAGACCGCGACGGCAACGTGATCTACCAGGCTCCGACAGAGGCCAAGCAGGTCATCCCCTACCGTTCAGCCTTCCTCGTGCAGCAGCTGTTGAAGGGCGGCATGAGCGGCACCAGCTCGCGACTGATGGGATTCGTGGGCTACGACAAGGCGGCAGACACCGACTTCGGCGGCAAGACGGGAACCTCGAACAACCACTCCGACGCCTGGTTCATCGGCACCACGCCCAAGCTCGTCGTAGGTGCCTGGGTGGGCGGCGAATACCGCAGCATCCACTTCCGCACAGGCATGCTCGGACAGGGTAACCGCACGGCGCTGCCCATCTGCGGCTACTTCCTCGGCTCCGTGCTCAACGACAAGGACTTCAAACAGTACCGCTGCAAGTTCAGCGACCCGCATCACGATGCATCGCTCTATGCGACAGAGTATGACTGCGGCGGCTACTTCAGAGCGCCAGCCGACTCTGACTCCATCAGCATCGACTCACTCGACATCGAAGAGCTCGATCCATATACCGCCGTCGACGAATGGGGCAACCCCGTGCCGCCGCCCAATGAAGAGAATGACGGCAAGGCACAGCCGGAACCCACAGAGACAGATAACACGGAGGCCGTCAAGGATGAAGACTAAGCGCAGAATCTGACACTGTCATTTGTCAGAATTGTCATCTTTTTGCAATGAGCAGCCAAGAAGAATCGTTAGACCTTGAAAACAAGGAGTGGCAAGACGCCCTGCAGATTGTGAACTACACCCGCCGCTCGCTTTTCCTCACGGGAAAGGCCGGCACGGGCAA
>JAFPVW010000201.1 GCA_017395215.1 Prevotella sp.
CATCAAAGTTCCAGCCTTGCGCCTTGAGCTCAAATTCCTGATTGTCGCGGCTGACGAGTATGTGACCGTACTTCTGGTCGGTAATGTAGCCGATGAGGTGGACGTCCTCAATGGCTTCGACCTTCTCGCGGTCGCCGATAGGAACGGTGAACACCAGCTCGTAGTCCTCGCCGCCGTTGAGGGCGCAGGTGGTGACATTCATGTTCAGCTCCTCGGCCATGACGGCAGTCTGGTAGTCGATGGGCAGGTTCTTCTCGAAGATGCGGCAGCCGACGCCCGACTGCTTGCAGATGTGCCGCAGCTCGCTGCTGAGGCCGTCGCTGACGTCCATCATGGCCGTCGGACGGATACCCGCCTCGCGCAGCTTCCCGATGATGTCGCCACGGGCCTCGGTCTGCAGCTGCCGCTGCAGCAGATACTCCTTGCCGCTGAAGTCGGGCTGGAAAGCCCACTCCAAACCTTCCCCCGTAGGGGAGGCTTTCTTCTCTTTGAGTATCTGGTAGTAGACGGCCTTCTCGCGCTCCAGGAGCTGCAGTCCCATGTAGGCTGCGCCGAGGTCGCCTGAGACGCAGACGAGGTCGGTGTCTCGGGCGCCGTTGCGGTAGACGATGTCCTCCTTGCGCGCCTCGCCGATGCAGGTGATGCTGATGGCCAGGCCCGTGTAGCTGGAGGTGGTGTCGCCGCCGACGATGTCGACGTTCCATTTCTCGCATGCCAGCCGTATGCCGCTGAAGAGCAGTTCGATGTCCTCGACGCTGAAGCGCTTGCTGATGGCCAGCGAGACGGTCAGCTGTCGCGGTGTGCCGTTCATGGCGAAGACGTCGCTGATGTTGACCATTGCTGCCTTGTAGCCGAGATGCTGCAGGTCGATGTAGGTGAGGTCGAAGTGTACGCCCTCCATCAGCAGGTCGGTGGTGACGAGTACCTCACGATCGGGATATGACAGCACGGCGCAGTCGTCGCCGATGCCGTAGTGTGTCGATTCGTTCTTTGGCTTGAGGTCATGGGTGAGCCGGTCTATGAGTCCGAACTCTCCTATCTTTGCTATTTCCATTGTGGTTTGTCTTGATGCTAGTCAGTAACTCTTGAAGCTGATGGTGCGGGGCTTGTCGGCGCTTGGGGCGGTGGCGCTGGCCTTCGGCTTGTGCTCTTCCTTGGGCTTCCCCAGAATGCTCTTCCTGGAATTCTTCGTGATGTAGCCGATGATGTTCTGGTTGAACGATTCCTCCTGATCAGACATGAATTTGATGCGCACAGGCTGTACGTAGAGGCTGCGCCTGACCTCGTCGCTCAGTCCCTCGGCAACCATCAGTCGTGTGGCGTCCTTCTCAGTAGTGACGATGCACTTGGGCGAGGGCATTGCCTCGAATGCCTCGTTGAGCCGCCTGATGTCCTTGCGGCGGAACTTGTGGTGGTCGGGGAATACCAGCGGCGTGATGCTCATAGCCTCCGGCTTCAGGTCTTCTAACAGCTGGCGGGGCGAGGCGATGCCCGTCAGCAGGAGCACGTTCTGCTCAGCCAGTCTTGGCATAGTGCCTGCCGATGCCTCCTTGAAGACGGGTCGCAGCTGGTCGTACTCGAGCGTCGAGAAGTAGAGGTGTTGGTAAGGAAACAGACCCATGGCGCGGGTGATAACGCGGAACTCCATTGGCTTCAGTTCCTTCGGGCACTTCGTGACGATGACGATGTCGGCGCGGTTCTTGCCCTTCAGCGGCTCGCGCAGCCGGCCGGCCGGCAGCAGTTTGTCGTAGATGATGAGGCGGTGGTAGTCGACCAGCAGGATATTGATGCCGGGCTTCACGTAGCGGTGCTGGAATGCGTCGTCGAGCAGTATGACGTCGATGGCCTTGCCGTCGGCCTCCTCGCTGGTCAGCCGTTCGATGCCTCGCGTGCGCTTCTTGTCGACGGCAATCGTGACATCCGGAAACTTCTGCTTCATCTGGAACGGCTCGTCGCCTATCTGCTCCATTGGCGTGTCCTTGCCGGCCAGCACGAAACCGCTGCTCTTGCGCTTGTAGCCTCGGCTCAGTACGGCCACGCGCACCTTGTCCTGCAGCAGGCGGACGAGGTATTCCACGTGGGGCGTCTTGCCGGTGCCGCCGACGGTGATGTTGCCCACCGAGATGACGGGTGTCTTATAGGCACGGCTCTTCAGGATACCCACCTCGAAGAGGAAGTTCCTGAAGTTTGCGCCCAAGCCGTAGAACCAGCTAAGCGGCAGCAGCCATTCGTTGATTTTAATGAAGTCGCCTTCCAAGATTTGCGGGGATTACGTGGTGTCGAATTCTCGATGTTTCGATGTTTCGATGTTCCGATGTTTCGAAGTTTCGATATTTCGATGTTTGCGATTCAGAAGTTCAGCAGGTAAGGCAGTCGGGCCTGCAGGCGGTTGCGCTGCATGTCGCGGCGGGCGTTGAGCACGGGCTGGTAGAACTCGCCGAGCACCTCGCGCAGTTCTCCGTCGAGGTAGGTGCCTTTCTTCTCGCTCATGTCCATCAGCTGCTGGTACCAGGGTGCGGGCTCGGGATAGCTCTTCTTGTGATACTCGTCGAGCTTGGCCAGTTCGGCTGCCTTCTTAACGGCGTCGTCGAGCGAGCCCAGCTTGTCGACGAGCTTGATGGGCAGGGCATCGGTGGCAAGCCACACGCGGCCCTGGGCTATCTCGTGAACAGCGTCGCGGGTCATCTTGCGCCCGTCGGCCACAAGGTTGAGGAACGTCTCATAGCCGCGGTCGACGTAGGTCTGCATGAACTTGATTTCCTGGGCGTTGTCCTTGGTGAGTACCAGGTTTTCCTCGAAGTCGGTGTACTTGTTGGTCTTGGTGCCGTCGAAGGTGACGCCGAGCTTGCCTGTCACCAGCTCAGAGACGTTGGGTACAAGGCCGAAGATGCCGATGCTGCCCGTGATGGTGGTGGGCTCGGCAAAGATGTAGTCGCCGTAGGCACTGATCATGTAGCCGCCCGAGGCTGCCAGACCACCCATCGAGACGACGACGGGCTTCTTGGTCTTGAGCTGGGTGATGGCGTGGGCAATCTGCTCTGAGGCAACGGCGCTGCCGCCGGGCGAGTTGACGCGCAGGACGACAGCCTTCACGTTATCGTCGCTGGCCAGCTTGTTCAGGTCGTCGACGGTCTCCTTGCCGATGATGTTATGCTCGGTGGAGAAGAGGCTGGTCTGCTGGTCGATGATTTCTCCGTAGGCGTAGTAGACGGCCACCTCGTCGCCCTTGTCGCTCTCCTTGTCGGGCAGTGCAATCATGTCGGCGAGCAGCAGCTGGTTGATGTCGTCGTCGGTGCCCAGCATGCCCTTGATTGTGGCCTTTACCGTCTCAGGATAGCGGAGCGCGTCGATGAGTCCCCCCTTCACGTAGTCGTCGGGTGCGGCGAAGGCCAGGATGCTGTCGTTCACCAGCTGGTCAATCTGTTCAGCCGTCAGTTTCGTGCGGCTCTCGGCCATGTCGCTGAGCATGTGCTTCCATATGCCCCCTTGGTAGGCCTCTGTCTGCTCGCGGTTCTCGGGGCTCATGTCCTTGCGTATGACGCTCTCGACGGCACTCTTGTACTTACCCACGCGCACGGCCTGGTACTTCACGCCGATCTTCTCGTAGAGGCCGGTCATGAACTCGCGCTTGCCGCCGATGCCCTTCAGCTCAATCATGCCCGTCTTGTTGAGTATGACGCTGTCGGCCACCGAGGCCACATAGTAGCCCGACTGTGTATAGTTGTCGGCATAAGCGATAATCCACTTGCCGCTCTTCTTGAAGTCTTTCAGAGCGTCGCGCACCTGTTGGGCTGTAGCAGGAGAGTCAAACTCGGAGAGTCCGCCTTCTATATAAATACCCTTGATGTCTTCATGCTCCTTGGCCTTCTTGATGCTGGCCAGGATGTCGTCCAGTCCCATGACGCTCATGTCGCTCTGTGCCATCAGGAAGTCGAGCGGCGTGCCGCCCTCGCTGCGCTCCTGGATGGCGCCGTCCATCTTCAGCACGAATACGGAGTTGCTCTTGACCGATGGCGTCGTACTTCCCGATGCAGCCATACCGGCCAGCGACAGCAGGAAGAAAATACCTGCAATGAAAGTAAAAATGACAAGGCCACAAATAGTGGCCAGAGTGTACTTCAAAAAGCTTTTCATAACGTTCGCGTATAAATTATGGCACAAAGTTACGACTTTTTTTGTAATTAGCATCAATTTATCAGAATAATTTGCTATTTTTGCACACAAAAACTATAACTAAAACAAAGAAGACGATGAAAATCAGCAAAATTCTGCCGTTATTGCTCACGTTGGTGTGTCTCACGGCAACAGGAAAAAAGAAAGTGACAAACCCGCAAATGTGGCCCGACGGCACGCCCGTCGGCGAGTGGTTCAGCGACACTTCGCGCGTCGACCTCGCAGGGCTGAAGCGCTATGTGGTGACCGACTACGGCGTCGACGGCTACAGCAGCGAAGTGCAGACCGGGCGGCTGCAGGCCGTCATCGACCGCTGCGCCTCCGAGGGTGGGGGAGTGGTCGTCATTCCGCGCGGAACTTTCGTCAGCGGCTCGCTCTTCTTCAAGCCCAAGACCCACCTGAAGATTGAGGAGGGCGGCGAGCTGCAGGGCAGTACGCGCATCAAGCACTTCCCCGTGGTCAAGACCCGCATGGAGGGACAGACGCTCGACTACTTTGCCGCCCTGGTCAATGCCGACGGCTGCGACGGCTTCACGATTACCGGCCCCGGCACCATCAACGGCAACGGCCAGCCCTACTGGGAGGAGTTCTGGATTCGCCGCAAGTACAACCGCAACTGCACCAACCTCGAAGCCATGCGCCCGCGCAACGTGTACATATCTAATAGCAAGAATGTCACCGTGCAGGACGTGAAGATTATCAACTCGCCCTTCTGGACCAACCATCTTTACCGCTGCGAGAACGTGCGCTATCTCGGCTGCTTCATCTATGCCCCGACTGAGAACGTCACGCCCGTTGACCCCAAGCGCGGTGCCCCTTCAAGCGATGCCATCGACCTCGACGTCTGCAAGAACGTGCTCATTCACGGATGCTATATGCACGTCAACGACGATGCCGTCGTGCTGAAGGGCGGTAAGGGCACATGGGCCGACAAGGACGCGAACAACGGCCCCTGCTCGAACATCATCATCGAGGACTGCACCTACGGCAAGGTTCACGGCTGCCTGACCCTCGGCTCAGAGTCGCTCCACGACCGCAACGTCATCCTGCGCCGCTGCCATGTCGGGTCGGCTACCCGCGTGCTCTGGCTCAAGATGCGCCCCGACACGCCCCAGCACTATGAATACGTCACCGTCGAGGACATCACCGGCCAGTGCGGCTCGTTCCTCGTTGTCCGCCCCTGGACGCAGTTCTTCAAGCCTGAGGACCGTGAGGACATGCCCCTGTCGCAATGCAACGACATCACCATCCGTAACATCCAGATGACCACCAAGAACTTCTTCGATGTCGGTAAAAGTGACAAGTACAAACTGACGGGCTTTACTTTCGAGAACGTCAAAGTAAAAGATGAGCAAAAGGCCTTCGACCCCTTGCTCATCGATAACTGTACGGTTAAGAACGTCGATATACAGTAGGCCTGACCAAGGGTCTACTGTATCATGTCGAAACCTGTATAGGGAACGAGTGCCTTGGGAATGCGGATGCCCTCGGGCGTCTGGTTGTTCTCAAGCAGGGCGGCCACGATGCGCGGCAGAGCAAGCGCCGAGCCGTTCAGCGTGTGGCAGAGCTCGGTCTTCTTGGTGTCGCTGCGACGGTAGCGGCACTTCAGACGGTTAGCCTGATAGGTGTCGAAATTCGAGACTGACGATACCTCGAGCCAGCGTCCCTGAGCCTCTGAGTAGACTTCGAAGTCGTAGCAGATGGCGCTCGTAAACGACTGGTCGCCACCACATAACAGCAAAATGCGGTAGGGAAGCTCCAGCTTCTTCAGCAGACCTTCAACGTGCTCCAGCATCTCGCGGTGGCTCTCCTTCGAGTGCTCGGGCTTGTCGATGCGCACAATCTCAATCTTCGAGAATTCATGCAGTCGGTTCAGTCCGCGCACATCCTTGCCGTAGCTGCCTGCCTCGCGACGGAAGCACTCCGTGTAGGCGCAGTTCTTGACGGGCAGCTGGGCCTCGTCGAGAATGACGTCGCGGTAGATGTTCGTGACGGGAACCTCAGCAGTGGGGATGAGGTAGAAGTCGTCCACCTCGCAGTGGTACATCTGGCCCTCCTTGTCGGGCAGCTGGCCTGTGCCGTAGCCTGATGCGGCGTTCACCACCGTCGGCGGCATAATCTCGGTGTAGCCGCTCTTGGCAGCCTCGGCCAGGAAGAAGTTGATGAGTGCGCGCTGCAGCTGGGCACCTTTCCCGATATAGACGGGGAATCCGGCACCCGTAATCTTCACGCCCAGGTCGAAGTCGATGAGGTTGTACTTCTTGGCGAGTTCCCAGTGGGGCAGGGGGTTGTCGATGCCCAGCTTGGGGTTGACGTCCCAGTTGCCTACGGTGTCGGTAGGCTTACACTCGCGCAGGTTCGACTTCACCACGCGGTTATCCTCGGCGGCAGCCCCTTCGGGCACTTCGTCGTAGGGAATGTTGGGAATCTGGCAGAGCAGCGTGGTCATCTCCTCCTGAGCTTGACTCATGGTCTCGTCAAGCTGGTGGTTGGTCTCTTTCATGGTGGCCACTTGCTGTTTGATGGCTTCGGCTTCGTCGCGCTTGCCTTCCTTCATAAGTGCACCTATCTGGGCAGCCATCTTCTTGGCTTCCGACAGGTTCTGGTCCAGCTGCTGCTGGGCCTCGCGACGGCGTTTGTCTGTGGCAAGTACTTGTTCAATGGCTTCACGGGCACCCTTGAAGTGCTTCTTTTCGAGACCCTGAATGACGCGTTCAGTTTCCTCGCTGATGAGTTTGAGTGTTAACATAAACTGATTTCTGTTTACGGATTTACTATTTACTATTTGGTTTGGGGATGCAAAAGTACAAAAAAACGTGCTAACAGCAAAGAAAATGTGTCTGAATTTGCCGTTTTATGATTTTTTTCTTATCTTTGCAGGCAAAACTACAATATCAATTTAAAAAATTTAGAACTATGAAACTAACAGGAAGAAGAGAAAGCTCGAACGTGGAAGACCGCCGCGGAATGAGCACTGGAGCAAAAGTCGGTCTTGGTGGTATTGGTGGCATTCTGGTGGCTGCCTTGTTTGCATGGATGAGTGGTGGTGACCCGATGCAGGCTGTCGTCCAGGGTGTTCAGGAGCAGATGGCCCAGCGCACGGAGACTGTCGACGAACAGAACTTCACCGAGGAGGAGCAGGAGCTGGCCAGCGACTGCAAGAAGATTCTGGCCTCGACCGAGGATGTCTGGTCGGCAGTGTTCCAGCAGATGGGACGCACCTACACGTCGCCCACGCTCGTGCTGTTCACCAATCAGGTGCAGTCGGCCTGTGGCTCTGCTTCGGCAGCCGTCGGCCCCTTCTATTGCTCAGGCGACCAGAAGCTGTATGTCGACCTGTCGTTCTTCACCCAGATGAAGCGCCAGCTCGGCGTCGAGGGTAACACCTTCGCCTATGCCTACGTGATTGCCCACGAGATTGGCCACCACGTGGAGTATCTGACGGGAACGCTCAACAAAGCCCATCAGGCCATGAGTCAGACCGACAAGGTACGCGCCAACCAGATCAGCGTGCGTCTCGAACTGCTGGCCGACTACTATGCCGGCGTGTGGGCTCACTATGAGGACGCCATGAACCACTCAATGGAGTACGGCGACCTGGAGAAGGGCCTGGAGCTGGCAAAGGCTATCGGCGACGACTGGCTGCAGAAGAAGGCCCAGGGCCGCGCCACGCCCGAGTCGTTCACTCACGGCACCAGCGACCAGCGCAAGCGTTGGCTCCGTCGCGGCTTTGAGACGGGCGATATGAACACCTCAACGTTCAGCGTGCAGAACTATAATGACCTGTAATTTTTGAGGAGTTGAGGAGTAAGGAGTTCTTTGCAAGCAAAGCGACCTGAGGTCGAGCGGAGGAGGTAAAGTAGATTAGACTTTCCCCTCCGCTCGACCTTGGTCGCTTGCCTTAGCAAGAACTCCTTACTTTTTTTACTTCTTACTCCCCATCTCCTTACTCCCCATCTCCTTACTACTATTCTACTTTACCTCCTCATCTCCTCAACTCCTTTACCTCCTCACTCCTTACCTCCCCATCTCCTTACTACTATTCTACTTTACCTCCCCAACTCCTTACTCCCCATCTACTCATGATGATACGGCTCCCCTTTAATTATAGTACAGGCGCGATAGACCTGCTCAGTGAAGACGAGGCGTATCATCTGATGCGAGAACGTCATCAGCGACAGCGACAACTGCTCGTTCGCTCGCGCATAGACCTCTTTCGAGAAACCGTACGGTCCGCCAATGACAAACACCAGTCGGCGGGCCGTATTCCGTTTCTGCTCCAGCCAGCGGGCAAACTCCAGACTGCGCAGCTGGCGGCCGTGCTCGTCGAGCAGCACGACGGTGTCCGACGCCTGCAGCTGCTTCAGTATCAGCTCGCCCTCAAGGGTTTTCTGCTGCTCTTCGGTCAGGCTTTTCGTGTTCTTCAGCTCAGGGATGGTCACCAGCTCAAAGGGCATGTAGTGGCCTATGCGCCCGACGTAGTCGTTGATGCCTGCCTGGAAATGCTTGTCGGTGGTCTTGCCGACGAGAATCAACAGCGTCTTCATAGTCGTTCTTATTTGATGGTTGCCGTCTCCAGGAACTCGTCCCATTGAGTGCGGTAGCCGTTAAACACATTGATGTCTACTTCGCCGTGAATGCCAGTC
Organism: Prevotella sp.; assembly: GCA_017395215.1. Lineage (GTDB taxonomy): Bacteria > Bacteroidota > Bacteroidia > Bacteroidales > Bacteroidaceae > Prevotella. Next base: position 8,820 of record JAFPVW010000201.1, read on the forward strand.
ACCCTGCCGTTGGGCGACAGCTGCCAGACGGCCAGCCTCACGTCGGGCTTGTATTCACTGTAGCGCGCAATCCATACGTGGTAGTCGCGTTTCAGGTCGGGAGCCTCGGGCAGGTAGCGGTTCACAAACATCTGGCTGACATACAGTATGGGCTTCACGCCCGTGCGGCGCTCAACGGCCTGCAGCCAAGCCCTGACGTGCCTGAACAGCGCCTGCGGGCCGCCCATCGCCGCCACCTGACTGTGGCTGGGCTCGATGTCGAGCACCGGGGGCAGGTCGCCCTGACGGAAGAGCGTGTTCTGGATGAAATACTGGGCCTGTGCGCTGCCCGTCGTCTTACACGAGAAGAAGTGGTAGGCGCCTATCGGAATGCCATGCTGGCGTGCTCTCAGGTAGTCCTGGGCGTAGAAGGGGTTGCGTATGCTCGTGCTCTCGGTCGACTTGATGAATATGAACGATACGGGATAGTCCACCGTTCCTGCCGCATTCTTCTGGTTGTTCCCCAGATGGGCTATGCGCAGCCTGTTCCACACTATTGGGTACTTCTTCTTGCCCTTCCCGTGCTGGTAGCGTGAAATGTCGATGCCGTAGATGCGCTCGCTGGTGTAGCTCATGCGCTCGCCCATGTAGCGGTCAAGCAGCCACTGGCCTACGCGCAGATGCCCTGCAGAGTCTGCAGCAAAGCCAAACCCGTGGCGACGGTCGGCAGCCCACTGCCCTTCGTAGTACAGTCCGTCGCTCGTCAGCGAACAGCCGTGCCCCTCGGCCAGTCCCTGGGCAAAATCGCCCGAATACACCTCGGCTGTGTCGGTACGCAGGCCCGTCACCAGCGTGTCGGCCTCGTAGTGGGCAAAGCTGATGCGTCCGAGCGTGTCGCGGTCTATCCCCGTGCCCTCTCTGCGGAAACCCCGCCACCTGCCGACGTTCAGCAGCTGCAGCGGTTCTGCGGGCAGGTGCGTCAGCATCGTGTCGCCGTTGGTCGCGAAGTTCACGATCATCTCATAGCCCTCGTCCTGCACGTTGTGCCGGTCGAGGTAGTATTTCAGCTCCTCGTTCAGCGTGGCTGCCGAGAGCGCCACCGCTGCAATCGCGAATATCAGTACGGTCAGTTGTTTCATATCTGCTGCAAAGTTACTTTTACTGCCAAAGTTGTGTTTTTAACAGGGTCGAAATTGTTAATACTAAGGTTCTGCTCGCGCGCGTCGCCGGCTTCGTCAGCTAATTGGCCGTTTTAGCTGTTCTATCTGCCGCAGTTAGACGTCTTAACTGCCCCAGTTTGCCGTCGCCGGACGACTTCTCAATTGCAATTGCAAAGGTACAAAATAAATCTGAAACCACCAAATTTTCAGGCAATAAAATCACGAAAAAATGAAATAAAATTCGTGCCCCCCAAACAATCGATGACAGTATGACAGATGACAGTTTTATAGGGGCCGCTTAAAACCCGCAAAAAAGAATATAC
>JAFPVW010000202.1 GCA_017395215.1 Prevotella sp.
CATATCTTCGTTGTTTATAGGATTTCGCGTGCAAAGATACACATTTTCTTTGAAACGAATCGTAGATTCGCCAATTATTTGCGGAAAATCATGTCCGGGGAGAGCATTTTCCCCAGAAATATCCAAACTGTGTGTGCGGTTGATCCTCAATATGACCGCAAAGCGGTCGCCTCTCAATAACCGGGGGTTCGTAGTACCCCCGGACTGCTGATGTCTGGGTAAATCGACCCTGGAGGGGTCGCCCATTGGCGGCGGTGGGGCACCCTGTCGGAGTGCATGTCGCGGTGGCTGTCATCTGTCCGGGGGTGCGGCTGTCGCCGTACCCTCGGTTACTGAGCGAAGACGCTTTCAGCGTCAATCCAGCCGCACAGAAATATCCGTTTGTCTCAGTAAGTCAAAGAACGCTTGCCGTCCCGTCGCTTGCGGAACTCCCGACGAGGACTCCGTTCACGGTTTCGCGGACTGCGGAAGTGCCAACGAGGACTCGGAACATGGTTTCGCGGCGTGCGCGGGTCATTCCGAGCCGCCGTTCATTGTTTCGCGGCGTGCGGAAGTGCCAACGAGGACTCCGTTCACGGTTTCGCGGCGTGCGCGGGTCATTCCGAGTGCTCGGCGGGACTTTCGCAGCGTGCGCCACCGCCGCCGAGGTCTTGGGGAGCGTTTTTCCGGGCAGAAAAAGTCCCGCCGAGGACTCCGGCGGCACTTTTCTACGCTTCGGAAGCGGCTTCCGGCTCCACCGGCGTCTCGCTGCCGCCGTCCTCGGCGGGCTTGTGGCTGCGACCCTGCTGGTACTGCAGGTTCACCTTGTCCATGTCCTGCTGGATGTACTGGGCCACCTGCTCCAGGGCGGCGGCCATCTCGCCCTTCATGTAGCTGGCGCCCTCCGTCTGCCGCTGCTGCATCAGGGCGGCAATCTCGGCGGTCAGCGTGTTGGCCTTCTGGACGAGGGCGGCGAGGCCCATGGCCTGCAGGTCGGCCAAGCGGTCGGCCTGTGCATAGACCTGCGCGATGTTCTGCCACTTGGCGTTCTGCGCCATCAGCGCCTCGTCGCGGCGGTACTCAAAGGCCTTGAAGGGCTGGTACACGCGGCGTCCGCGCACGGCGTCCTCCTCGTCGGGCAGCTCCATCCAGTAGCGGGCCACCCACTCCACGACCTTCGTCACCTTGTCGCGCGCCGTGTCCTTCTGGCCGATGACTTCGGTCAGGAACGACTTGGTGCTCTGCTTGTAGGCGGTGTCGTAGCGCTGGAGGGCGGCGTGGAACTGCTGGCGCAGACCGATGAGCTGCGGGTTCTGGGTTTCCAACTCGGCCAGTCGGCTGTCGATGAGCGTGATGAGCGTGAAGTAGAGCGCCAGGTCGTACTTCGTCCATGAGTTGTACGTAATCTGCATAATCTTAAAGTGTTTTTAGTGAATAATTATTGTTGATTGTCTCTCGGGAGTTTAAGCGGGGGGCAGGACAGTGTGCCTGTCCCCCCCCGCACAACCATGGTCAAGGATGGATGATTAGTAGATGTCATGCACGAGGCGGACAGGGAAGCGTTGATTCTCGTTCCATGCCACCTGTCCTGTTGGGTCAAAGGTCTCGTCTGAGGCATCAGAAGAAATTCTGCATACGCTCTCATAATTCTTCTTTGCATCATTTGACAGACAGCCATAGAAGCCCCATAGCCCCATCATCCCAAAGCTGCCATCTTTATAAAATCCACTCGCCTTGTTCCAAAAACCGAGTACTCCACCATAATAGTCTGAGTAGAATGCTTTTGCGGTACTGATGTGGTCCACATTGTTGTCACTCAAAGTTTTCTGAATAGTGAGGAAATCGTATTTCGATGTCACACGCCATCCATCAGGTGTGAAGTAGGCTTTTCTCGCCTCGTCAAAGCTGTAATGGGCATCTTCTTTCCCCCAAGTGAGAGGGTAGCTGTCATTGTATTTGCAATTAATAGGGGCTCCATTGGTCGTGTGGTCGGCCTGATAGTTGTTCCTCATCCATATCTGGTTGAATATCTTCACAGCGGGATAGTCTGTGGCCCCGCCTCTTCCAGGAGCACGTACCGTGTAAGGCTGCACGGTGGCATCTACCGTCTCAAGAGCGTGGATAATTGAGTCATTGGTATTATTAAAGAAGTTAGAGCCGCGCACATAGAGTTCGGTAATGGCACCCATCGGCTCGTTAACCAACGAAACAACCGAGAGTCCTTCCTTCGACCAGCAGACTTTGGCGGGACGGTGGGTGGCATCGCCGGCAAAGTAGCCCAGATTATACTTCACCTTATTTGACAAAATGGGGTAGATGACGCGGACACGCTGGGTCTTGTCGATGACGGGGATGTACTCGTGGCAAATGCGGGCCACGGCCTGGCCGCCGCGATAGTAGTCTTTAATAAGACTGTTATGGTAGTCATCTATACCTTCAGCAAAGTCGGGGATGGAGGCCAGGTGGGTGGCATCGCCCATCACATACTCCATGTCGAGTGCCTTCGACATGTCGGTCTCTATCTTGTCGCCATTGATGTAGGCCTTCAGGGCAGCATAGCGGGCTTTGCCATCCACGCCGTCCTCGGCCAGCGTCAGTGACTGGTCAACCAGCTCATAGAGTGGTATCAGCTTTTCCCTACCGTATTCAAGTCCCACGAGCGTCTGGTTCTTGGCATCCTTCAGCGACTCTATCCACGCCTTGAAGTTAGTGTCGTTGTCGCCATTGGCTACAGCCAGTTTCACGACGGCATCATTGCTGCCGCCTTGCACTTTCACGACGGTCTGTACGGCTCTGCTATTGCTTGAATGAGACTGCTTGTAGTTGTCGGATACATTCATTGAGGTCTGCACAAAGCTGTTCTTGTACGAGCAGTTGGCGTATGCCTTCAGGTCGTAGCTGCCCTCCACCTTCGAGATGTCCACCGTGGTGACATACTTCAAGCATCCGCCAAGGCGGGCCGACATCACCAGATGGGTGCCGTAGGTCTGCACAAGTTTGGCCAGTCCCGGGTCGGTCGTGGGATAGACGGTCGGAACGCTGTGGCGACGGCCTTTGGTGGGCAGACCGTTGATGTCATCGTAGGCAGCATCGGTCATGTAGGTATTGATGATTTCAGTGGGACTCATTTCCATGTATGCACTCTGCATGTCGGCTTCCACATAGCTGATGGCATACTCGTTCTCCTGCTTTGAGAAGTCTTTCATGCCGAAGGTGGCTCCTACCTCGCCCTTGAAGCCACAGTATTTTCCACCGAAATTTGCATCAGCCGATAGTTCGTTGCTCAGTTCGCTCACGCTGGAGCCGCTGTAGGTCTTGGCCACAAATGAAGCGTCCATCGGGCCTACCACGACCTTACCATCCGCGTTGGCTTGAGCAAAATTGATGATGGGCGTCATGGATACGGAATTCATCGAGGCGCGCTCGTGGAGGGTGTTGTAGCCATAGCCTACGACATAGACGCGGTTGCCGAGTGCAAGGTCAACGGCGTTTTCGCCATCTTCGGACATGCTCTTCTGCTGAAGCTTGATGACCTGGTTCTTGCTCTCGTCCTTGGGGAAGTCGATGAACATCTCGCCGCTGCGCCGCTTTTCCAGCGGGTTGTCGATGACGCAGAGCTTCACGGTCTGAGAGCCGGTGCCGTGATCGGGCAGGGCGTAGCAGATTTCACCGTCATCGAAGCCAAACTTAATCTCCCACTCCGAGTCGCTCTTGATTTCAAACGGCAGCTCGTAGCTGTAACGCTCTAACTGCATCAGGTTGGTTTCCTCGGGAATCACGACATCGGCCAGAATGCTGTCTTCATCCGAGCAGGCCGTAAAGGCCACTGCTGCGATGGCCATAGCTATCAGATAGAAAATCTTTCGCATAATTTGTTTGGTTTAAATTGTTATTGAATAGGATTATCGGTCGTTGAACTGCCGCTTCCACTGCCCCCAGCGGGTCTGGTAGGCGGTGGCGTGGTTGGCCTGAATGTAGTCGTAGAAGAGGGCTATCATCTGGGCCTTCTCGGCGCAGAGCTCGGCCTTCACGGGGTCCTCGCCAGGGGCGGAGCCGTCGTAGAGCAGATAGTTTCCGCCGAGCAGGCACTGGCGGTAGGTGATGTCCTTGAGCGGGAGCCCCGGGTTGCGCATCATGTCGTAGAAAATCATGTACTGCGTGGTGCGCCCGGCGCCGGCCTGACAGTGGAAGTGGAGCCAGGCGTTGGCGGGCAGCGTCTGGACGAAGGCGACGAAGGCCTCCAGCTCTCTGTCGCCGGGGAAGGCGCGGTCGGGCACGGTGAAGCGGGCATAGCCCAGGCCGCGCTCGGTGCATGCCTCCTCCTCGGTCTGTGCGCTGGTGACGTCGACGGCGGTGCGGCCGCTCTCGGTGGGCTGGTAGTTGTCGGCCTTGCTCAGCGAGTAGATGTCGATGGTCTGGCCGAGCGTGGCGTGGATGTCGGCGGCCTCGTCGGCCACGATCTGGGCGTGCGTCCTGCCCACGTTGCCCCAGTTGTTGGCGCCGTAGCGCGAGACGTGCATGCCGTTGATGAGTCCGTGGCTCTCCTCGCGTACATCTATAATATATATGGGGCCGTCGGTGAGCTTGCGGATTTCGGCCTTCACCCAGTCCATCTCCTTGGCCGAGAGGTCGCTGCTGCCGGAGATGTTCAGCGTGCGCAGGCCCTCGGTGGAGGGCTGGTAGTCGGGGTCGGGGAAGAGCGCCGACTCCTCGTTGGGCGTCAGCTCGCCCTGACAGGTGCGCCAGTTCTTCGGCTGCTGCGCCTTATCCTTGCGCTCCAGTCGCCAGCAGTAGGCGGCATACTGCGCCCGCTCCTCGGCGCCCATGTTGTCGCGGGCGTCGGCGTAGTGCAGGTACTTGTACACGGGCTTCTGCTCCCCGCCGCCGGCCGGGTTGTCGTCGTTCGAACAGGCGGTCAGCGCTGCCGCCGCCGTCATCATCAGCGTTATGGCCGCTGCCGCCATCAGAATCTTTCGCATAAATCAGACTTCGAGTTTGATGGACATGACTTTTACTTCATCCTTGAAGATGCCCAGGTATTCCACGAGCTTGCCCTTGGAAACGGCGAACGAGGCGTCCGACGTGGAGACCTTGGCGGGGGTGTACATGGTGGGCGGCTCCTTCTTGCCGTCGCTGTAGATGACCGTGACGCCCTGCAGGGCAAGGGTCGGCGCACAGGTCACGCCCTGGTCGTACTTCTCGTAGGGCAGGCTCTCCACGTCGAGGCTCGCGGGCTTAGTGAGATAGAGCTTGAGGTAGCCGTCGAGGGTGCTCTTGTAGGTGACGGTCTTGCTCCATTGCCCGCCCGTGACCGGCTCGCGCTGCTCCTGTCCGTTCTCGTCAATGTAGCCCACCTCGATTTTGTCGAAGAGCAGGTAGAGGTTGCCGCAGGTCGCCGAGGCCG
>JAFPVW010000203.1 GCA_017395215.1 Prevotella sp.
ACATCGTCGCTGATAGCAGCTGCACCGAACTCGTTCGGCCAGTACTTAACGGGCTCGTACTTCCACAGTGTTCCCTCGGTGGCTTCGCCATCGCAGGTCACCTGCTGGTTGTACATGAAGTTGGGCTGAGCAGTCTGGTCAAACTGCTTGTTGTTGGTGTAGTAAGCGAACACACCAAAGCCGTTAGTGCCGATGTTGGCGTTTGTGAGGTCGCCGGTCTGGCCACCACCACGGGTCACGTTACGCTGAGCGTAGACGTCGAACTTGACGGCACCGTCGTTAGCAGCATTCTGCTGAATGTTGCGCTCCAGTACATCCGTCTCCGAGCAGGCGGCGAACATGGCCGCAGCTGCTGCAAAAAGAAATAACTTTTTCATACTGTTAATAATTTGGTGAATAAAATAAAAAAGAATTAATTAAAAAAATTAAGTGATTAAAAAAATGTTTCCTATATCATTGCTTTCGCGTTGCATTAGGCTTTAGAAGCTGACCTCAGCCTCGGGACCGTCCTTCCAGGGGATGACCACGCCGCCGAAGTCCAGGCCATTGACACCTACGACGTAGGGCAGCTCTGGAATCTCGTCGCCCGTGAGCACCTTGCGCAGGTCGACGCTGAGTGAGTTGGCATCGCCGATGATGTTGGCATTGATGTTTCCGTATACCTCAACGGCGTTGCCGCAGTCGATGTGGAAGTGGCAGACGGTCTTGCGGTCGCGCAGCTTGATGGCGAGGTTGAGTCGCACCTCGTCCTTCGGTGCGTTGACGATGAACGGCTCGGGCGTATCCTGATTGATAATCCAGTTCTGGCGCTGCCTGATGCCGTCGTAGTCCTTCCACAGGGCGTTGCGCATGCCCCAGGTCCAGAATGTGGCGGCGATGTAGCCCACGTTGTCGCCCGTGACGAATACCTCCCAGTCGTCAATCTGCATGATGCAGGGGTCGTCCGATGTGTGGTTCTCGGCGAGGAAGAATCCGTCGGCCATGCCGGCGATGGTGCTCTTTATCTCGTAGAGATAGTAGATACCCTTGATAGGAATACGTACGCGCATGCGCCAAGGCACGATGAGCGGGTTCATCTTGAACACCTGCTGAATCAGCGTCGACTGGTAGGAGTCGCGCTCGTCGTAGGGGATGTAGTGGTCGTATTCACCCGAGATGATGTGCATCTGGGCGGTGTCGCTGGCCATCTCCTCGGGCTGGTTGGCCACGGTCCACAGCCCGTTGGGCTGCTGTCTCAGGAGCTGCTTGGCGTAGGCAGGATTTCCGTAGAGGTCGTTGTCGTCGGTAGGCTGGTAGGCCGACGGTGTAGCCTGCACCTTGGCGGAGTTGGCATAGTCCATGCCGATAAACTCCTGCTTGCCGTACTCAGCGGGCGAGTAGTCGATGACGAGCGCCTCGTAGTCACCCTTTGAGAGGTAGGTCTCGTAGCGGTTTACCTGAGCCGTGGTGTAGTGTTCGGCCTTACCGCCGTCGGCGGGGTAGAACCAGACGGTCATACCGGCGGGGTCGGGCGTGTGTGGATAGAGGTGCCTGTCGCGGTCGTAGTTGCGCCAGTCGATGTCCAGCAGCACTTGCTTGAAGTAGTCCTGGTAGACGTATAGTTCGCGGCGCTCGCAGCTGGTCGTCGTCAGCAGTGCCAGCGTGGCGGCTGCCATGGCGGGCAGCGCCCTCTTGATGCGATTGATGTATGTCATGCTTGTTTTCATCTTGCGTTCGAATTAAGTGCGTTCAACGTTAGTTGGCCTTGGCAGCCTTCTTGGCGGCCTTCTCAGCTTCTATCTCAGCCTTGGCGCGTGCCTTGGCGGCTTTCTCGGCCTCCTTGGCAGCAGCCTTGTCGGCGGCAGCCTTCTCCTTGGCAGCCTCCTTAGCGGCCTTCTCAGCAGCCTTGTCGGCGGCAGCCTTACCCTTCTCGGCCTCCTTGGCAGCCTTGGCGGCAGCCTTTTCGGCCTTCTCGGCCTCCTTAGCCTCCTGGGCAGCGCGCTTGGCGGCGGCCTTGTCGGCCTTGGCCTTCTCCTTGGCGGCAGCCTTGGCAGCCTTCTCGTCTGACTGCGACGGGGTCGCAGCATAGTTGACGGGGGCTATGGGCTCGGGAGCCTCGGTGATGGTCTCGGTCTTCTTCTTGCTCTTGGTGTGGAACATGTAGGCGAGCGAGATGTTGGCATGGGTGGCCATGAAGAAGTTCTTCGACGACGTCTTCTGCCACATCAGGTGTCCGTCGTGGTCTTCCTCGTGTCCTTCGGGGAAGATGCTGCTGCCGAGGTACTCGCGATACTTGGTGGGAATCCATCCGATGGCGAGTCCGCCGTCGACGGCCCACTGCTTGCGCTTGCCCCAGCGGTGCTGGTAGCCGATGTTACCATATATATTAAGGTATTCACCCTGATAGCCCTTGTGCTTGCGCCACTCGAAGTCGTAGTAGCCGGCAGCGGCTCCCAGTCCGATGTGCCATCCGTCGAGGGTGTGGTGCTTCTTGCGGTCGCCGAGCCAGTAGCGCAGCTCGAGGCCGATGTTGCCGCACTGGTGGGCGTGAACGTTATGGCTCCAGATGAACCAGGGCCAGAACACCTCGCCCTCGATACTCCACTTGTTGGTGCGACCGAGCGGGAACTCGATCTGTCCGTTGGGTGCTGCCAGTCCCCAGAGCAGGAGGTTGGTCTTCAGTGCCCATACCCAGTCGCTGTCGATGGGCTCCTCGTAGGCGGGGCAGGGCTCGGGCAGGTAGATGACGGTGTCGCGGATGACGAGGGTGTCGCAGCACCGGTCCTCAGGAATGCCGGCAAGCTTCTTCTCGAAATCGGTCATCGGTGCGACGACGGCGGAACCTGACGAGCGGAGCGTCGGCAGGTACTTGGCCAGCAACTGGTTCCAGACGGTTCCCTTCTTCATCTTGCGGAGCTTCTGCTCGCGGGGGTCCACCTGCCAGCCGTCGTTCTCGGGCGTCTTGGTGAGCACTTCGAGCACGTCGTACTTCCAGGGCTCGTTGCTCTTTTCAATCATGCTGTAGAGTCCGCCCCAGCGTGCACCCTGGTTGATGACGGTGATCTGGTCGATGATACCGCTGAGCCTTTTCATCAGGACTTCCTTCAGCGCGATGCCTCGCTGCTCGCCGAGTCGGCGGTTCAGCTCGTTGGGGCCTTCTGGCGATGCACCGCCGTAGATGTCCATCTTGAGACTGTTTTTCGGGGCGTTGGCGAAGTGCTGCTTTACGCTTGCCACGAATTCGTTGATACGTCGCTCGTTGTCGCCGAATGACAGGTCGAGGTCGCTCAGACCGAGTCGGAACCTCACCTCGAGCGTGTCTGCTTCGACGGCCTGGGCCGATGCTGTCGTCGTAGTGGCGAACAGCAGAAGCGCAGCCAGTACGTTTCGCACGGACTGCATGCTTGCAGATGTAATCAGTTGCTTAAACTTCATTATTATTTTCTTTTATTGTTTACAAATTTAATAATGCCTTACACACGTAAGCGACTGCAAAGATAGGTAAAGTTTGACAAAATTACTGAATTTTATGAGATAATTATTTGTCATTTTGTCTTCTTGATTTCCCATTTTGTCGGTTTGCCATTGCGCAGGAAAGCAGTTTTCGGCGGTTTTATCGGTTATTTTCAAACCTTGCCGAGACATGCAAGGCACGACGGCGATAACGGGGATTAAGAGAGTAATTGTGTTAAAAAAACATCTGAAAAGAGGATGAGAACGCTCGACGAGACGACGGCATCAGTCGACGCTTTGCCCACGTTGACGGAGCCTCCCTCGACGGTGTAGCCGAAGAAGGCGGGCACCGACGTGATGATGAATGCGAAGAAGAGGCTCTTGATGATCGACATCCACATGAACCAGGGAATGAACGTGTGCTGCAGTCCGAGGGTGAGGTCGTCGGGGGTGATGATGTGCATGCCGTAGGCGGTGAAGTAGGCGCCGACGATGCCCATGCCCGACGAGAAGATGACGAGGAAGGGCATGAGGGTGATCATGCCGAGTATCTTGGGCAGTATGAGGTAGCAGGCTGAGTTGACGCCCATGATGTCGAGTGCGTCGATCTGCTGTGTGACGCGCATGGTGCCGAGCTCGGAGGCGATGTTCGAGCCGACCTTTCCGGCGAGTATGAGGCACATGATGGAGCTTGAGAACTCGAGGAGCATGATTTCGCGCGTGGTGTAGCCGGCCACCCAGCGGGGCATCCAGGGCGACTCGATGTTGACCTTCATCTGTATGCAGATGACGGCTCCGATGAAGAACGAGATGAGCAGCACGATGCCGATGGAGTTGACGCCGAGCTGGGCCATCTCCTTGACATATTGTTTATGGAACATGCGCATGCGCTCGGGTATAGAGAAGGTGCGGCGCATGAGTATGACATATCGACCGAAGGTGGTCAGCCATTTCAGCAGGAGCTTCATAATGGGTGCAAAGTTAATGTTTTTTGAGGTAGTAGGCGGGCCTTTGGGAGTTAAAAGGAGTTAAAAGCCGTGAGTTTTGCCGTAATTATTGTACCTTTGCAGGGATTATGGAAGAAGAGAGCATAGTATTGCGTGCCGAGGGGCTGGTGAAGCGCTACGGCAAGCGCACGGTGGTGAACGACGTGAACTTCGACGTTCGCCAGGGCGAGATTGTGGGGCTGCTGGGTCCGAACGGTGCCGGCAAGACCACCTCGTTCTATATGACCACGGGACTCATCGTGCCCAACGGCGGCCACATCTACCTGGGCAACCAGGAGGTGACCGACTACCCCGTCTACAAGCGCGCTCGCGCCGGCATCGGCTATCTGGCCCAGGAGGCGTCGGTGTTTCGCAAGATGACGGTCGAGGACAACATCCTCAGCGTGCTCGAGATGACGGGCAAGCCGCGCGACTACCAGATAGCGAAGCTCGAGGAGCTGATCAAGGAGTTCCGACTGCAGAAGGTGCGCCGTAACAAGGGCGACCAGCTGAGTGGCGGCGAGCGCCGCCGTACGGAGATAGCGCGCTGCCTGGCCATCGAGCCGAAGTTCATCATGCTCGACGAGCCGTTCGCCGGCGTCGACCCCATCGCCGTCGAGGACATCCAGCACATTGTCTGGCGGCTGAAGTACCGCAACATCGGCATCCTCATCACCGACCATAACGTCCATGAGACACTGAACATCACCGACCGCGCCTACCTGCTCTTCGAGGGCCGCATCCTGTTCAAGGGCAAGCCCGAGGAGCTGGCGCAGAACCCCATTGTGAAAGAAAAATACCTCGGCTCGAACTTCGTGCTGCAGAAGAAGGACTTCCAGATGCTCGACGAGGAGAAGCGCCGTCGCGAGGCCGAGGAGGAGGCCGTCGTATGATAGAAGTCCGTGACCTGAGCAAGAGCTTCGACGGCAAGGAGGTGCTGAAGGGCATCTCGACCGTCTTCGAGGACGGCAAGACGAACCTCATCATCGGTCAGAGCGGTTCGGGCAAGACGGTGCTGATGAAGAACCTCGTCGGACTGCTCGACCCCACGTCGGGGCAGGTGCTCTACGACGGTCGCGACTTCGTTGGCATGACGAAGGACGAGAAGGTGCACATGCGCCGCGAGATGGGCATGATCTTCCAGTCGGCGGCGCTGTTCGACTCGCTGACGGTGCTCGAGAACGTGATGTTCCCGCTCGACATGTTCTCGGCGATGAACCTGCGCGAGCGCGAGAAGCGGGCAATGGACTGTCTGGCGCGCGTCAACCTGGTGGGTGCCGAGAGCAAGTTCCCCGGCGAGATCAGCGGCGGCATGCAGAAGCGCGTGGCCATAGCGCGCGCCATCGTGATGAACCCCAAGTACCTGTTCTGCGACGAGCCTAACTCGGGTCTCGACCCGAAGACGAGCCTCGTCATCGACGACCTGTTGCACGGCATCACCCGCGAGTACCAGATGACGACCATCATCAACACGCACGACATGAACTCGGTGATGGGCATCGGCGAGAACATTGTCTTCATCTATGAGGGCCATAAGGAGTGGCAGGGACAGAGCGGCGACATCATGGAGTCGAAGAACCAGCGGCTGACGGACTTCATCTTTGCCAGCAGCCTGCAGAAGAAGATGCGCGAGGCCGTGCTTGCCAACGGAATACGGATATGACCACTGTCACCATCATCGTCGTCGCCCTCATGGGAGTGGCGATCGTGCTGCTTGGCGCTGACTGTCTCAGACAGCGCCGCCGCAACGGCGTGCTGCATGAGGTCATCGGCGACCTGCGCCGACAGCTCGACACGCTCAACTATGCCGACCACCCTGTGGCGGCCGGCGGCGATGCAGCGGCCGACGCGGCGGCGGACGGTGCTGAAGGCGATGCGGCGACGGACGAGGACGCGGCGCTCTTTGCGGCAATCGACCGGCAGATAGACGAGGGACAGCTGTTTCTCGACCCTAACTTCGGCCGCGACAGCATCTGCCGCCTGACGGGTCTCTCGAAGGAGCGCGTCGGGCAGCTCATCAAGCGCTTCGGCGGCGTCGGCAACCTGCAGGTCTACGTCAACCGCAAGCGGGCCGCCTATGCCAAGGGGCTGATGCGGTCGCACGTCAACTACACGATGGAGGCTATTGCCAACGAGTGCGGCATCGGCAACCTGAGCACCTTCTACCGCATCTTCAAGCAGGTCTTCGGCGTGTCGCCGGCCGAGTTCCGCCGCTCGCTGGCGGACGGCGCTGGCGGGGAATGACCCCATCTCCATCGGACGTTTTTCTGCATCGGACTGGCACGGACTTTTACGGACTTTTTCGTGCTGTGCGGTTGAAAGCAGCCCTATATTACCTCTAACAATGTCAGTTTCCAAGGAGAGCAAGAGTCTGTTACTTGTATGAGAGATAACGTCTAAGGATTTAAAGGATTTAAAGGATTAGCGAAACGCACTATGCTTATTATGAATAATTCAGGTTGGAAGTTACTTGTATGAGAGATAACGTCTAAGGATTTAAAGGATTTAAAGGAT
>JAFPVW010000204.1 GCA_017395215.1 Prevotella sp.
AGATCTGTGTGACATATTATCGTTTCGAAAGAAAGAAGAATCTGTGGGATCAGTGGGATCTGTGTGACATTATATTGACTGGAAAGAAATTATGAGAAATTGGGGGGAAATTAACTGACCTGTGCGGTTGAAACATCATATTGAAAAGAAACAGGAAAATACGGTTTGTCTTGGAAACAAATTGTGACTAATTAAAACTAATTTTACTCACGACTTTAAATTAATTACCAGGCGAAGGCCACATTTGTGGCCACGATTAGAGCAAAATAAGTTAATTCGTTTCCAAATAAGGATCGTTATTCCCTATCCGTCGACTGTTTCCCTTCAACCGCGCAGGTCGGAATTAACTGACTGAGCAGCCCCCGGAACGGTTAATTGTTCTTAAAAAAACCGCAACAAATTGTGCATAATAATGAAAGAGGTATTAATTTTGCAGCGCCATGTCAGCTCGCCACCGCCGGCGAGCCTATGTTATATGGCTATAGCCTAATAGTTTCACTTTTTCGTATTAACAATAAAGATTACAATAATGAGAACAAAACTTGTCTATTTATTGATGCTCCTTGCCGTGATGATGGTCATGCCGCAAGGGGTGAAAGCTCAAAGTGTTGATGGTCTTACTGCAAACCAGACTTTTGACTTTGCTTCACTTGCCCAACAATCAACAACCATTAATTGGGGAGACGATTATACAGGGTTTACCGACAATAGCCCCAAATACATGGGCGACATCAATGGAACCTCTTTGGAAGGCCGTTTCGCTACAGGAACCAAAAGTGGTCAAGGCTGGTTTCTTAGGACAGATAAAACACCAATTGGTTTATGGGGCCGTAAAAAGTTGGCGTTCTGCGGCATGTGGAATGGCGACAGAGTTAGGGTAACTCTTGCACAAGGTGGCATAAAGTTTCTTGAAGCCAACTCTGCCAAGATGAACGGAAGTCTTGTTACTGAGGGTCAGACTGTCAATGCCGGCACTTTTGTCTTTGCTGCTGCCAGAAATGGGGATGTCATTATAGAATGTACTGACAACTACACTACAATCACTAAAGTTGAATTCTACAATGCATATAATGGTAGTGATAATAACTTTTCTGTTTCGTTTAACAACCCTCCCACCGAGATGAACGTGGGTGATACTTACATCGGCAACAACGCTAACATCACCCCGTCGTATGTCACACCGACATTCACATCGAGCAACGAGGCAGTAGCCAGTGTCAATGAGTATGGCGTGGTGACTGCACTCAAGCGGGGAACTACCACGATAACAGCCAAGTTAGACGTAGGCCCTGAAGGTGCCACATACTCACAGCATAAGTCCGCGCAGTTCGACGTCAAAGTGAACAATCCAAATCCTCAGCCTAAGTACGCGTACGACCCTGCCATTGAGGTTTACGATCTGACGGGGCACTCTACTTGGAACATTTCTGAAGGGGAGAATGCTGGCTATTCTTTCTATAATTATGATGCGAAGTACATCTCTAATCCTTATGGCTATGAGCTGAACAATCGTATTGCCATACAATCGGGATTGTCAGGGGCATGGTCAAATAGCAACGGACTGCACAATAATAGTGGCAGCGGCTGGAGACTCATTGGTATTTCGAACCTTAGAGACGGCGACCGTGTTAGGATTACTTTCACTGGCGACGTGCGTTTTTCAAGCGACCACAATGAATCGGGGACTACGTTCAACGCCGCAGGAAAAGTGTTTTATGATATAGATAATGACGGCGCTCAAGATTGTGAAGAGGATGTCAGCATCAATCAAGCTTGGACTAATGTTGAGAGCGACGCATGGTACACCATGTTGGAGGCAGGACATTTGGACATTGCTCTATCGCGCTACAACACCACCATCACCAAGATAGAGATCTACTCCGACCGCAAGGCGGCCTACATTGACACCGACAAAGGCAACGGCAGGCATACGTTGACGTTCGACGGCACTGGTCAGCTGTTAGAAAAGACGGCCTACATCCCAGGCTTGAAGATAGAGTTCAGTGATGCTAATTCACAAACGGAGTATATCCACATCACCCAATCAGACAATGGACCTGTCGCCTGCGGTGAAGACCCCAAAGGTTTCAAAATGGTTTTACAAAACGAAAACAAAATACCTTCTACTGGCACGTTCTATAAGTTTATACCAGAGGTTAATGGCACGCTAAATATTGAGTTCAAAGCATTAAGCGTTAAATATGGTAATAAAATATGGGATTATGACTCATCAGAAGAAACTGTCACAAGCGACCAATGCTATTATGTCATGCTGGACGTATTTGAAAATGATATCTATGTAAGAGCTAATATCCTAAAAGGAAATGGCAATTACGTTCAAAACTTTAATAACGGCTTCAATCTAGTCAAAGGCCATACTTACTATTTCTATGGATGGTGGGCCCACAGCACGGACGGATTAAACGTCGATTATGAACAGATAAACGGAAGCTGTGGCGTTGCAAAACTCATCAGCGCCACCTACCAGCCAGCCTTCCAGATGCCTGTGCTGGCTGCTGTCGGCACAAACGGCATGACATCGTTCAACGGCAGTGCGTGCTCGCCACAGGTGACCATCTCGGGCAACCCGACGAACCTCAGTTTTGAGGTGAAGCGGACATCGAGGAACATCTCGGTCAACGACGACGACATCTCGTTAGACAACGGCTGCCTGAAAATCAGTTCTATAACCTACAACGACCCGAACAAGGACAAGGCAGGCGTCATTCTGGTGAAGGCAACAGCCGCCGAGGGCGAGCATGTGTTTGCACTGACCATTCCCTATTCTGCTGCCTATAACACTGATGCCAACGGTAACAGCGAAGGCCACACTTGGAATTTCACTGACCAGCCTTTGGAGATTGGCAACTACTTCAGTGACTTCTACGCCATCGCTGGCATCAGCGACAAGCAGAAACCTACAGACGCGGTTCTGGCTGCAGCGGGTAAGAACACGAGTTCCACCCTATACCAGGAAATCAACAAGGCCGACGGCACCACCGACTGGACCTACACCTACCGTCAGGTGGGCACCAACGGTACGTTCAAAGACCCAATGTTCCAGAACGTATATAGCATGGAGGGCGATAACGCCAACATGATCTGGGAGACAGAAGGTCTTTGGTTTGACACGCCGTCGAACAAGAGTGCTATCATGAACGAGACGCTCGGTGCTGCCAACCACTCATCGGAGGTCGATCCCGACCGCTACGTGGCCATTCTGCCCGATGCCAGCGGAAAAAGCTCGTTCACCATCCCCGGCTTGAAGCAGGACGACCGCGTACGCATCTACATGGGCAGTGGCGACGGCAGCAGCACCGATGCCTGCTTCTTTAACATCACGAACGCCCGCGATGCCGTCTATCGCGAGATTAGCGAGAGCGACGTCTACAAGGCCGGCGGTTCGTATTGGGACTTGTCGGGCACCAGCTATGACTATTATGCCGCCTATCACTTCTTTGCCAAGGCAGACGGCCCGATGACCTTCAAGATGATTGGCGGCTCGATGACAAAGATTTACAAGATTGAGATTTACCGTGGAGCACGCCGAAACAACAATGGCGTACTGGGCACGCGCGAATATTTCCATTCTACGGGTGACGGCACCAGCAGTCAGATGTATATGCACCTGCACCACCGCGGCAAGGGCGAGACCCTTGCCAACGGTACAAATGTGTCGAACGAAATGATGGCAGCATCAGGCAATATCAGTTCAAGCAACATCACGCTGACCACTAACGGCAACGACTTGATCTGGACGGTTGCCGAGGGTACTTTCGGCGTGGCGAAGATGCGCCTGAAGTGCATGGAGTACAACCAGAAGTACGTTACCGACTACGCCGACTTCAACGTCACTGTCGGCTACAAGGAGAAGGTGAACTATCCTAAAACATGGGACTTCACTGACATGAAGACTTACTCTGAGACGGATCTCAACACCGAGGACACCAAATATCCGGTTAATGCCACCAACATACCGTGGTGGGACGATGCCGCATCTTACGACCTGTCGATGTGGGACGCTAACAGGAAGATGGTTCTCAGGACTCCCGGTGCCGACAACACTCAGGAGATTTTCCATCAGAACAAGAACGGATATGGCAACCAGCTTTATGCCAACGATAAGATAATTCCCGACACGAAGGGCCTCTGGTTCTACTTCGACAACAACGACGATGCCTACAACGGGTGCATGCAGATAGCAGCCGACGGCCTGCATCTGGCGAATGCAAGTTATGAAAATGGAGCGACATGCGAGGTAGGAGTGTCCATGCGGCGAGGCTGGTGGAACTACAAGATGGTTGTTCCCGATGTACCCAGCGGCGCTGCCGTCTATCTGCGCATGGCCCGAGACGAGAGCGTCAAAGAGGGCGACGTAACATTCCGTCCCTGGAGTACTACTTACAACAAGTATGATGATGTAACCGAGCCTTTCTTCTACAAGAAATTCCAGTTCGGCTGGATGGAAACCAAGGCCGAGATAGGTACTGAGCAGACCGACATCTGTAAGTACTATCAGGCATCGGACGGAACAGGCGACTACATCGTAGCAATCAAAAACACCGGCGAGCAGAGCCACCTGACCTTCACGCTGAACGGCTGGACGCTGAAGAAGCTGGCCGTCTCTGAAGACGCGAAGACGGTGAACAAATACGGCTGGAACACTGAAAGCCGCGAGCGTGACATTGACCCGTCGCTGACGGCCTACATGACGGGCAAGGACTTCCGCACGTATATTGTGACGGCTGCCGACAAGGAAGCTAACACCGTGACGCTGACTCGTATCGACGGCGGAAGCGGTAACGACGGCAGCAAAACTGACGCTACTAATTCTAATATGAAACTGATTGTGCCGGCAGCTACAAAGACTGTAGATGGAAATGTCGTCAACGACGACGGTAGCAAGAATGCCTGCATCATCCGCTACATGAACGCTGAGGGCGTAGGCGAGGCCATCGACATCTTCGGGGCGGGCGACGGTTTCCACCTCTTCGTACCCGACATGCATGAAGCTGCCGCCTCAATGCCTTCGAGCAACCTGCTGAAAGCTCAGCTGAGCAACACAAGTAAGACTGATAAAAAGGTGCCTCGCGACGAAACCGTAGACGGCAACACCTATAACAACTATGCCTTCACGTTTAAGTACAAGAAGGTGAACGACGACGGCACGCCGTACACTGGCCCAATCGAGGGCAAGCAGGCCTTCTACCGTATCGTCTTGGGCGGTGCGTCGAGTGGTGGCCACCAGGGCTATCTTTCTATAGCACCCACCGCGACGGACGGCTCACGTGCCGCCGTGCGCTACGCCGCTGCGGCCTCAGCGCCTGAGAGCTACAACATCGTGTTCCTGGAGTGGGACAACATTGAGCAGATGAAGGGCGACGTGAACGCCGACGGCCGGTTCAACAAGCTGGATGTCAACGCCACAGCCGACCACCTTGCCGGTCGCCCGGCAGGCATCTTCAGGGGCCTTGCCGACATGAACGGCGACGGAAAGGTTGACGTCACCGACCTTACGCTGATGATCAAGAAGATTACCAACGAGTGAATATGAGTAATAGGTAACTAATAGGTAAAAAAAGGAGCGAGAAGAAAATGAAAAAACCGTATATTCAACCGGAATCCGGCATCGTCGTTGTCAGGCTCTTTAGCTCAGTTCTGGACACTGTGGTCGGCTTCGGTACAGCCAGTCAGGGTGCCGACGAACTGTCGCGCGAGATGAAGGACGACCGCTTCACTGAGGACACCGACGAAACGTGGGATTGGGAATAACCCCCCAGCCCCGCCCTCTCAATGGGACGGGAAAACCGAACCAGCCGCCGACCACGCCGCCGCGTGGTCGGCGGCTGACGGTAGGAGCGCCTGGGGAGTTGTCGCCCCCCGTTGTCCGTGCCGTCGCTTTTTTCTTTCCCTAAGATTTGGCGGTTCGGGAAAATGTTCGTATCTTTGCAGCGGTGTTAAAACTGAGAGTTATGACGGCTATACAACTGAATGCGGCATTATTCCGTGAATTAAACGTTATCGTTACAGACGAGGAGCTGATGGGAAAAACCATCAAGGCCCTTCGTCGCATTACATCCAAAAGACGGCGCGTGATGTCAGCCAGAAAGTCGGAAGAAGCTATTGATTTGCCAGCTGACTTCCTGGACTTACGGGGGTGTGTCTCACTCACGCCCGACGAAATTGCATCTGATGACAGACTGGCTTATTTGCACCGTAAATGAAGAACGTATTTCTTGACACCAATATTTTTAGAGGGAAATTTTAAAGGGCACACGGATCTCACGGATCTCACAGATGATTTCAGCGGTCACGGCTTCTATATAACTGAGGTTACTATTCATATCTGCTTTCGTTTTCCGAAAACTTTGCAGCAAAGAAGAATCTGTGGGATCTGTGAGATCTGTGTGACATATTATCGTTTGGAAAGAAAGAAGAATCTGTGGAATCTGTGAGATCTGTGTGACATTATATTGACTGGAAAGAAATTATGAGAAATGGGGGGAAATTATGAAGGTCACACAGATCTCACGGATCTCACAGATGGAATGGAGCGGTAATGGCTGCAAAGGAAAATCTGTGGGATCTGTGGGATCTGTGTGACATATTATCGTTTGGAAAGAAAGAGGAATCTGTGAGATCTGTGTGACATATATTTCAGCGAAGTTTTTCTTGCACAAGTGAAAGGAAAACCGTAACTTTGCAGCGCAGTAACAGACTAACCGACAAGTGGTGATGAAGAGTACGCGAATCTTGCTGGCAGTCATGAGCATGGTATGCCTGGCCAGCAGCGCCGCCGGGCAGCCGCTCACGGTGGCAACCCTCAACGTGGACGGGCTGCCGGAGAAGATAGTCGGAATCCGTCTCAACAGCGACGGTCCGGGTAAGAACGGCACAAAGCGGGCGAGCAGCTACCTGGCTGCGAAGGGCTACGACTTCGTCGGCGTGCAAGAGGACTTCTACTACCACGACGAGCTGTGGTCAGAACTCAGCGGCGGCTACTACAGGGGCGAGTGGCAGGGCATCAGCTGGGGCAGCCTTCCCTGGTTTTATCTTGACGGGCTGAAGTTCGACACTGACGGACTGTGCGAGTTCTGGCTGAAGCGGCACCAATGCCTGAGCGAGGACGCGGTGACGTGGAACGACGCCTACGGACGGCGCGACCATGCCAACGACGCACTCTGCAACAAGGGCTTCAGGCGGCTTGAGATGCGACTTGCCAGCGGCCGCCAGCTGGTGGTCTACAACATGCACATGGACGCCAGCGAGGATGCCGACGAGAAATCGGGCAACGACATGGGCGACAAGAGGGCGCGCTGGAACCAGTGGCGGCAGCTTCGCAACCACGTGCTCACACGGCTCGACGACCGTCCGGTCATCGTGATGGGCGACATGAACAGCTACTACACCCGCGACAGCATCATCGCGCTCTTCATCAGGCCCATCGAGGCGACGGGGCGCTACCGGGTGAGCGACTGCTGGGTGGAGCACAACCGCCAAGGGCGCTATCCTGCCATCGGCAACATGCAGCTGGCTCCGAAGATATACGGCTACCAGCAGGGCGAGATACTCGACAAGATTCTCTACATCATACCCGTCAACGGACCGCGCTTAGAGCTGCTCGACTACTGGGTGGAGATGGACTACACGTGGGACGACGGCTCACAGCTGGGCGACCACCGCCCGGTGACGGCGCGATTCCGCTACGTCGAGAAGGGCGATGCCAACGGCGACGGGGTGGTCGACGGTGCCGATGCCGGCTGCGTTGCCCGTCATGTGGCCGGGCTGCCCTCGACGGCTTTCTCGTCGTGGGCTGCCGACGTCAACGGCGACGGCAGGGTCAACATCATCGACGTGGTGAGCATCATCTCGATGTTAACGAAATAACCTTGGCCCAAACGAAGAAATAGGGCTGATAATTTGGCGGTTTTGGAATTTGTTTGTATCTTTGCAGCCGTATGAGAGAAGAAAGAAAGGAATGACTATGGCTAACAACAACGACTATATCCGCTTTGACTGGGCCATCAAGCGCATACTGCGCGACAAGGCCAACTTCGGTGTGCTCGAAGGGCTGATGACGGTGCTTCTTGGGCAGCAAATCACCATCGTCGAGATATTAGAGAGTGAGAGCAACCGCGACTCCCGCGAAGACAAGTCGAACCGTGTGGACGTGAAGGCAAGGACCGGCGACGGCGAGATTATCATCGTTGAGGTGCAGCTGGCACGCGAGGCCCACTTCATGCAGCGCATCCTTTATGGGACATCGAAGGCGGTGATTGAACAGCTGGAGATTGGCCAGGACTATGAGAACATCAAGAAGGTGTACTCCATCAGCGTGCTCTATTTCGACCTGGGCAGCGGCGAAGACTATGTATACCACGGTGTAACAAGCTTTAAGGGCATGACCAAGCCCGACTCGGTGTTGCAGTTTACAACCAAGGAGGAGAACTTCGTTAAGAGTTCTACACCTCTGGTGGTGTCGCCGGAGGAGGTTTTTCCTGAGTATTTCCTGCTGCGTGTCAACCAGTTTAATGCCGTGGCAAAGACACCCATTGAGGACTGGATGGCCTACTTGAAGGACGGCGTCATACGTGAAGACACGGAGACGCCCGGTTTGCAGGAAGCCCGCAAGAAGCTGAACTACATGAGCATGACTCGCGAGGAACGCCGCGACTACGAGGACTATATGGTCAGCGTCCATGCCGCCAAGGACGTCTACGATACGGCAGTAGCCGAAGGAAGAGCCGAAGGAAGAGCCGAAGGAAGAGCCGAAGGAAGAGCCGAAGGAAGAGCCGAAGGAAGGGCTGAAGGAAGGGCTGAAGGAAGAGCCGAAGGAAGAGCCGAAGGAAGAGCTGAAGTTGCCAAGGCGATGAAGGAATCGGGCATCAGCCTTGCAGACATCGTAAAATTCACCGGATTAGACGAAGAGGAGGTCAGACAGCTATAAAATCATGAACAAGCAACAATTACGACTTTGTATGAAGTTAATGACTATTGTCCTCGGAATGCTGGCCTGCGCAGCTCCGAAGCATCTACAGGCACAGGAGTTTTTTGCAGGCGGCGACATCAGCGTGCTGCAGAGCTATGAGGACCTGGGCGTGGCCTATTACGACCAGCAAGGCGCAAAGATTGACGACGTGCTGAAATACATGGGGAGCAACGCCGTGGGCTGGAACGCCCAGCGCGTGCGCCTCTTCGTAAACCCCAACCGCAAGGCACCCGACGGCTCTACCGATGCGCAGGTCTGCCAGGACCTCGACTATGTGGTGCGCCTCGGCAGCCGTATCAAGGCCGAGGGCTTCGCCTTCATGCTCGACTTCCACTACAGCGACACATGGGCCGACCCGTCGAACCAGTGGACACCCGCCGACTGGCAGTCGCTGAACGACGACGGGCTGAAGACGAGGATCTATGAATACACGAAGGAGTGCCTGGAGCAGCTGGTGGAGGCAGGAGCCACGCCCGACTTCATCCAGACGGGCAACGAGATAAGCTACGGCATGCTGTGGGGAGCATACGGTTCGAAACAGAACCGGTGCTATACGTCGGCCGACGCCAACTGGAGCCGTTTCGTCGGTCTGCTGCAGCAGGCATCGAAGGCTTGCCGCGAGGTGTGTCCGCAGGCCAAGGTCATTATCCACACGGAGCGGGCCGGACAGTCAGGCGTGGTGACCGACATCTACCGGCGGCTGGCCGACGTCGACTATGACATCATCGGACTGAGCTACTACCCCTTCTGGCACGGTTCGCTGGCCACGCTCGGCGGCACGCTGCGACAGCTGGCTAAGGTCTTTCCCGAGAAGAAGGTGCAGATAGTGGAGACCGCCTACTACTACCAGTGGCAACCGGCGCAGAGCAGTACGTTCACGGATTTTTCGAAGACGTGGGCCGTATCGCCCGACGGGCAGGCGGCCTACCTGAAGTCGCTGATAGCCGAACTGAAGCAGCACGACAACGTCAACGGGCTGTACTGGTGGTTCCCCGAGGAGAACGGCAACGGCCCCGGCAGCAAGGTGCTGACGAACTGGGTAAACCGCGGACTATGGGACAACAGCACGCACCGCGCACTTCCCGGACTGTATGTACTGAAAGAATTTCTGAACCGCCCCGGTACGGGCATTCGCATGATGCGCGATGACAGGAACGACGACCAGTACTGGTACGACCTGCGGGGCATGCAGCTTGACAGCCGTCCGCAGCGTCACGGTCTTTATATCCACAGAGGTAAGAAGATTGCCGTCAAAGTACCATGAAGAGTCACTGCTCCTTATAGATAATGTTGTTGGCACCGCTGGTGATTTTCAGTGCCTCGGGGTGCTGGCGGATGAAGGAGTCGATGTGGCGCACGCGCTTCTGCTCGAAGATTTCCTCCATAGCAATGAGGATGCCCGTCTCTTCGACATCGCCAAAGCCATAGTTGATGGCTGTGCCGAAGAGCTTCATCGTTGGCGAGAGATTCATGTAGGCATTCACCAACGGTGGAATGTTGTAGCCTAACTTTCGGATTTCGCGGTTCAGGATGCGGTAGTCCTCGTTAAAGTTCTTGCCTGAGAACAGCTGTTCGAGTTCTGCGGGGTCAGAATCAATTTTCAGCGGTTTCATCGGCAAAATCAGCTTTTCCTTGTCGTCGAAATACTTCTTGAGGAAGAAGAGAATCATGTCGCGCCCCTTACGGATATAGGAGGGGTACATGGTCATCTTGCCGAAGAAGTACTTCACGTTGGGCTTGATGACAGTGAGTGCGCCCAGTCCGTCCCAGAGATTGTCGAGCGCAAAGAGACTCTTGGCTCCCATGCGCGAGCTCTGGTAGGGCAGGCTTACGAACGAGCGTCCCAGCTCGATGGTGTAGGGCATGTAGTCCTTTAGGAATTTCTCGCTGAAGTGGAACATGTGGCTGGTGGCCAGTATGGGCTGCCCGCTGGCGTCGAGTTCCCAGTCGGTACCGGCAAGATAGCGGTAGCCGCCGATTATCTCCTGCTGCTCGGGGTTCCAGACGATGAGCTGCTTGTAACAGTTCTCACAGGTATCGAACTCGTCGATGTCGCAGTCCTTGCCCGTTCCTCCTCCGGCCTCGCGGAAGGCAATCTCGCGCAGTCGGCCTATTTCACGCATCACGTTGGGAGCGTTATGCGCAGTAACGATGTAAATTTCGTTGTTGCTCTTGTTGGTCAGGCGTAACTGGAGGTCGGCTGTCAGTTCGCTGCATAGCACTTCCTTGGGGATGGGGGCGATAATTGGTTGGTCCATTGTCTTTTAGGGTAGGAGTTTGGGAGTTTAGTGTTTGGGGGTATTATAGTTCGTAAACCAGGTCTTTCACCCATTGGGCCCATTCGTTAGGCTTGCGACTCTTGTCGAAGGTCTGCCAGGGTATGGGTTTTCCGATGGCCACGCGGAAGGTCTTGTGCACATTTTTATACATTTCATCGACCAAGAAGAGCATGGCGAAGTTGAAGGGCAGAAAACGGTCGGAGAAGTTTGCCAGTCGGTAGAAGAAGTTGGAGTTCTGACCGCCAAAGTGTATGGGTACGACGTCGCGCTTGTATTCGACGCTCTTGGCGATGAAGGTTTTCTTCCAGTCGATGTCGCGCACCACGCCATTCTTTCGCCGCGAGCACAGACCGGCGGGGAACATGAGCATGTGGTTGTCGCTCTGGAAGCCGGCCTCGACCATCTTAGGGAAGTCGCGCCCCTGCTTGCCGGTCTTGTTGATGGGTATGCTGACGGGAGCCAGTCCGGGCAGGTTCATCAGCAGGTCGTTGACGAGGTAACGGAACCGTCCGTCGTAGTGGCGACCGATAATGGCTCCAAGGGCGACGCCGTCCTCGCCACCGAGAGGATGGTTTGAGACGAAGGTGTAGAGCCGGCCGTCGTCCTTCGGTGGCAGGTTCTCCTCGCCGACGATGTTGAGCGTGGCATCCAGGTAGCGCACACATTCCTCAAGCCACTCCGTGCCTACGACTCCGCGGCTTTCCCACAGGAATCTGTTCACCTCGTCCTGATGGACGATATGCTTGAGCCATGAGACCAGCGGCCGTGGCACGAACTTGGCCTTGCCGCCCATCTTGGCTTTCAGGATGCTGTCGATGTCTACAGTTTTCTCGTTTACCGTGACCATTTTCTGCTAATCGTTTCTTATCGAGTTGCAAAAGTAACACAATTCTTTGAAATAAGAGACATTTTTTCCGGAAAAAGTTCAAAAGATGCCCCAGAATGTAGCAAGACATAGGACAAAAACGCCGAAAATCAAGAAATTTAAGCAAAAAATGAAAAAAAATGGGGGAAAGTGGTGGATTGTGGGGGAAAATGCGTATCTTTGTAGCAGAATTCATCATCATAGAATACGTATGCAATTTTTGGGTAACATTGAAGCCAAGACTGATGCGAAGGGAAGAGCCTTTCTGCCAGCCGTTTTCCGCAAGGTGCTCCAGGCATCGGGCAGCGAGACGCTGATACTGCGGAAAGACATTTTCCAGCCCTGTCTTGTGCTGTACCCAGAAAGCGTATGGAACGAGCAGCAGGCCACACTCCGCCGACGGCTGAACAGGTATAATGCCCAGCATCAGCAGATTTTCCGCCAGTTTGTCTCAGAAGTGGAAATGGTGACACTCGACGGCAATGGCCGCTTCCTGATACCGAAGCGTTATCTCCAGATGGCGGGCATCCAGCAGGACGTGAAGTTCATCGGCATGGACGACACCATTGAGATTTGGGCTAACGACAAGGTAGAGACGGCTATGATGAGCAGTGAAGACTTTGGAAAAGCACTCGAAAGCATTATGGGTCAGGAGGCATCTCCTGCAGAAACATACTGAACAGATGATTGTCTCGGAGGAGAAATACCACGTACCAGTGCTTCTCATGGAGAGCATTGACGGGTTGGCTATCCAACCCGGTGGCATCTACGCCGACATGACTTACGGCGGCGGCGGCCACAGCCGCGAGATACTGCGCCGCCTTGGCCGCGATGGCCACGTCTATGGTTTCGACCAGGACGCCGACGCTGAGAAGAACATTGTCGGCGACGACAGGTTCACCTTCGTCCGCAGCAATTTCAGGTATGTGAAGCAGTGGATGCGCTACTTCGGCATCGAGAAGCTCGACGGCATATTGGCCGACCTCGGCGTGTCGAGCCACCACTTCGACGACGAGACGCGCGGCTTCTCATTCCGCTTCGACGCACCGCTTGACATGCGGATGAACCGCCGGGCAGGACTGACGGCCGCCGACGTGGTGAACGGCTACAGCGAAGAGCAGCTTGCCGACCTATTATATATATATGGTGAGCTGAAGCAAGCCCGGCGGCTGGCGGCGCTCATCGTGAAAGCCCGGGCGCAGCGTCGCATAGAGACCACCGGCGAACTGCTGCAGACAGTGGGCGGCCTGCTCAGGCCCGAGCGCGAGAAGAAAGAGACGGCCCAGCTGTTTCAGGCGCTCCGCATAGAGGTGAACCACGAGTTGGAGGCACTGAAGGAGATGCTTAACGGAGCCACAGAGGTGCTGAGGGAGGGTGGCCGGTTGTCGGTCATCACGTACCACTCTCTGGAGGACCGCATCGTGAAGAACTACATGAAGGCCGGCAATGCCGAAGGGCGGGTCGAACAGGACTTCTTCGGACGGACAGCGTCGCCGTTCCGCGCGGTGAACAACAAGGTCATCGTACCTACCGACGACGAGCTGCAGCGCAACCCGCGCAGCCGCAGCGCCAAGTTGAGAATTGCAGAACGAATATAAATACATGGCTGAAGAGAAAAGTGACATCCAGGAAGAGCTCAAGGCGAAAGAGCAAAACGCCTTGGAGAAGCTGAAGGAGATCGAGAAGAACGTGAGCGAAGACGACACCCTGCCTGTGGGAACGCTCACGCTCCGCAAGATTCTTGGCGGCGACATCCTGTCGGCCAACCTGGTTCGTCGCAACATCTGGACGCTGGTGCTCATCGTGTTTTTCACGGTGGTCTACGTGGCCTTCCGCTACCAGTGCCAGCAGGACATGATTATGATTGACAAGATGGAACGTGAGCTGAAGGACGCCAAATACAAGGCCCTGTCGAGTTCGAGCACGCTGACCGAGCGCTGCCGCGAGAGTCAGGTGCTGCGCGTGCTGAGAGCGAACCACGACTCGCTGCTGCACGCCAGTCCGCAGCCACCTTATATAATAAATATACCCGAACGAGGATTTTTAAGCGGAAACGGAAATGAGTAAGTTCAACAGTAATAAGGTCATGCCGCGCTACTTCGCCATTGTGCTGACGTTGACGGTTATCGGAATTGCCATCATCGGCAAGGCCCTCTACATCATGACTGTCCAGAAGGACTACTGGGGGGCAGTCCAGCAGCAGCTGAAGCACGACTCCATTCCCGTGAAGCCCAACCGCGGCAACATCCTGAGCTGCGATGGTCAGCTGATGGCCAGCTCCATTCCCGAGTACAAGGTGTTCGTGGACTTCCAGCCCGGCCGTCAGAAGAACATCCCGTGGGACACCGCCGCCATCAACAGGGTCAACCGGCTTTGGGACGAGAAGATTGACAGCCTCTGCATTGGCCTGAACGACATCTTCCCCCAGCAGTCGGTCAGCGAGTTCAAGGCCTATCTGCAAGAGGGGCGCAATAAGGTGAACCGCGACGGCACCGTCGGTGCCCGCCACTGGCCGGTATGGAAACACCGTATTGACTACAACACGTTCGCCCTGCTCAAGAAGTTGCCCATCTTCAACCTGTCGGTAGGCAAGGGCGGCTTCCACTGGGACGAGTTCAACGCCCGCAACCGCCCCTTCGGCTCGCTGGCCCAGCGCACGGTGGGTGTCATGTTCGGCGAGATCGACTCCGCCCGCTGCGGTCTGGAGCTGTCGTTCGACTCGACGCTGCGCGGCAAGAACGGTCTGGTACACCGCCAGAAGGTGCTCAACAGGATTATGAACATCACCGAGATGCCACCTGTCGACGGTGCCGACATCGTGACTACCATCGACGTGAACATGCAGGACCTGGCCGAGCGCGCCCTCATCGATGAGATGAAGCTGCCCGAGGTGAATGCCGACCTCGGCGTGGCCATCCTGATGGAGGTGGAGACGGGCGACGTGAAGGCCATTGTCAACATGATGCGCATGCCCGACGGCCAGTATGCCGAGGCCATCAACTCGGCCATCAGCTACCGCTGCGAGCCGGGGTCGGTGTTCAAGGTGGCCTCGCTGCTCGTGGCACTTGACGACGGCGTGATACCTAACGACACAAGCTATATCATACATACGGGCAGCGGCGTGGTCGATATGCACGGCCGCTGGATGAAGGACCACAACTGGCGCCGCGGCGGCTACCAGGACATCAACGTGGCCCGCACGCTGGAAGTCAGCTCGAACGTCGGCACGAGCCACGTCATCGACCGGTTCTACGGCAGCCATCCCGAGAAGTATGTGCAGGGTCTCTACCGCGTTGGCATCCACGAAGACCTGAAGCTGCCCATCGAGGGCTACCGTCCGCCCATCATCCGCATGCCCGACACGAAGACCACCGACCGCTCGAAGTACTGGAGTAAGACGACACTGCCCTGGATGTCGATAGGCTACGAGACGCAGATTGCGCCCATCAACACGCTGGCCTTCTACAACGCCATCGCCAACGACGGACGAATGATGCAGCCGAGGTTTGTCAAACGGCTGGTGAAGGACGGCGAGACCATTCAGGAATACCCGCCCGTGGTGCTGAAAGAGCGCATCGCCAAGCCTGAGACCATCACCATGATGCAGACCATCCTGGAGCACGTCGTCAGCCAGGGCCTGGGCCGCAAGGCAGCCCCGCTGTCGCGGTCGTTTAAGGTGGCCGGCAAGACGGGTACCGCCCAGATAGCCGACGAGCACGGCGGCTACCACTCGGGCGTGACGCGCTACTGGCTCAGCTTTGCGGGTTTCTTCCCCGCCGACGCCCCGCGCTACTCGTGCATCGTCTGTCTGCGCAAGCGCGGCCTGCCTGCCTCGGGTGGCGGCATGAGCGGCGTCGTGTTCCGCCACATCGCCGAGGGCGTGATGGCACAGAACGTGAAGCGGCTGGTCGACGACGTCCGCGACTCCACGTCGAACTTCACGCCGGGCGTGAAGGGCGGCGACGAAGGCTCTGCCGCCTACGTGCTCAGCCGCCTGGGCTTGAAGAGTGATGCCCCGAAGATGGCGAAGGTAAACCAGGGAACAGTTCCCGACGTGACGGGAATGGGTGCCCGCGATGCCGTCTACGAGCTGGAGCGCCGGGGCATGAAGGTGGCCCTCGTCGGTCGGGGCAAGGTGAAGTCGCAAAGCATAGCGGCAGGTAAGGCCGTGACCCCTGGAACGGTGTGTGAACTACATTTGGAGATATAACAAATAGAATATTTACAATGATGAATTTGAGAGAAATTCTGAAGAACGTCAGGCCGCTGACCATCGTTGGCAACGCCGACACAGACATTGCCGGAGTCAAGATTGACTCACGGCAGGTTAAGCCTGGCTATTTGTTCGTAGCCATGAAAGGAACACAGGTCGATGGCCACCAGTTTATTGCGCGAGCAGTCGAACTGGGGGCATCGGCCATTTTATGCGAAGACATGCCCGAGACGACGGCCGACGGCGTCACCTACGTACAGGTGGAGTCGACCGAAGACGCCGTAGGGCCGGTGGCCACGCTCTTCCACGGCGACCCGACGTCACACCTCAAGCTGGTTGGCGTGACGGGCACCAACGGCAAGACGACCATCGCCACCTTATTATATAATATGTTCCGTCAGATGGGCCACAAGTGCGGCCTGCTCTCGACGGTGTGTAACTACATCGACGGCGAGGCCGTGGCCGCCACCCACACCACGCCCGACGCCATTGAGCTGAACGAGCTGTTGGAGCGCATGGTGCAGGCCGGCTGCGAATACGTGTTCATGGAGTGCTCAAGCCACGCCATCGCCCAGAAGCGCATCGGCGGTCTGAAGTTCGCCGGCGGACTCTTTACCAACCTGACCCGCGACCACCTGGACTACCACAAGACCGTTGAGAACTACCGCAACGCCAAGAAGATGTTCTTCGACCAGCTGCCGAAGGGCGCCTTCGCCATTACCAATGCCGACGACAAGAACGGCCTGTTCATGGTGCAGAACACGAAGGCGCAGGTGAAGACCTACAGCATCCGCCAGATGGCCGACTTCCGTGCCCGTATCATCGAGTGCCACTTCGAGGGCATGTACCTCGAGATCGACGGCCGCGAGGTGGGCGTGCAGTTCATCGGACGCTTCAACGTCTCGAACCTGCTCTGCGTCTACGGTGCCGCCGTGATGCTGGGCAAGCAGCCCGAGGACATTCTCGTCACGATGAGCACACTGAAGAGCGTCAACGGGCGCCTCGACCCCATCCGCTCGCCAGAGGGCTTTACCGCCGTCGTCGACTACGCCCACACGCCCGACGCCCTTGAGAATGTGCTGAAGGCCATCCATGAGGTGCTCGAGGGAAAGGGCAAGGTTATTACCGTCTGCGGCGCAGGCGGCAACCGCGACAAGGGCAAGCGTCCGCTCATGGCCCAGGAGGCCGTGCGCCAGAGCGACCGCGTCATCATCACGAGCGACAACCCCCGCTTCGAGGAGCCGCAGGACATCATCAACGACATGCTGGCCGGTCTGGATGCGAAGCAGATGAAGAAGGTCATAAGCATAGTCGACCGCCGCGAGGCCATCCGCACGGCCTGCATGATGGCCGAGCGTGGCGACGTCATCCTCATTGCCGGCAAGGGTCACGAGGACTATCAGGAAATCAAGGGCGTGAAGCACCACTTCGACGACCATGAGGTTGTCCGCGAGTGCTTTGCCAAATAGTAAATAGAAAATCCGTAAATCGAAAATAGAAGAAGATGCTATACTATCTGTTCAGATTCTTGGAGCAATACAACATACCGGGCAGCCACATGTGGTCGTACGTCTCGTTCCGGTCGCTGCTGACGCTCATCCTGGCGCTGCTCATCTCGGCGTGGTTCGGCGAGTACTTCATCAAGTACATGCGGCGCAAGAAGATCTACGAGACCGAGCGCGACCCAGCCATCGACCCCTTTGGCGTCGAGAAGAAGGGCGTGCCCACCATGGGCGGCATCATCATCATCGTGTCCATCCTCGTCCCCGTGCTGCTCTTCGCCCGCATCCGCAATATCTACATCATCCTGATGCTGATGACCACTGTCTGGCTCGGCTTCTTAGGCTTTCTCGACGACTACATCAAGATCTTCCGCCAGAAGAAGGAGGGTCTGAAGGGCAAGTATAAGATTGTGGGACAAATCAGCATTGGCTTCATCGTAGGCCTGACGCTCTGGCTCAGTCCCGATGCCGTCGTGCGCGAGAATGTCAGCGTGCAGCAGCAGAACAAGGAGGTCGTGGTGAAGCACAAGACCGAAGCGGTGAAGTCGCTGAAGACCACCATCCCCTTCGTGAAGAATCACAACCTGAACTACTCCGAGGTGCTGAGCTTCCTTGGCAACCATAAGGTGGCCGCCGGCTGGGTGCTCTTTGTACTGATGACCATTCTCGTGGTGACGGCCGTGTCCAACGGTGCCAACCTGAACGACGGCATGGACGGCATGTGTGCGGGCAACTCGGCCGTCATCGGCGTGGCCCTGCTCATCCTGGCCTACGTGTCGGGCCACATCGTCTACGCCGCCTACTTCGACCTGATGTATATTCCCCACGCTGAGGAGCTGGTGGTGTTCCTCTGTGCCTTCGTGGGAGCCATGATCGGTTTCCTGTGGTACAATGCCTACCCCGCCCAGGTGTTCATGGGCGACACGGGGTCGCTCACCATCGGCGGCATCATCGGCGTCTGTGCCGTCATCATCCACAAGGAGCTGCTGCTGCCCATCCTCTGCGGCATCTTCTTCATCGAGAGTCTGAGCGTCATCATCCAGACGCAGTGGTTCAAGCTGATGAAGAAGAAGGGCAAGCGCGTCCGCGTGTTCCGGGCCACGCCCATCCACGACAATTTCCGCCGTCTGGACTCGCAGCTCGACCCGACGTCGCACTACGTCCTGCGCGGCTGGCCGAAGCGCCAGTTCCATGAGTCGAAGATTACGTTCCGCTTCTGGATTATCACTATCATCCTGGCGGCACTGACCATTATAACGTTGAAGATAAGATAAAAAAGAGGACCCACCCCCCTGCCCCTCCCTGGAGGGAGGGGAGTGGTCAGATAAGAAAGAAAAAGAAAATGGAAGAAACAAGAACCGATAGCCGAGTAGCCACTCCCCTCCCCCAAAGGGAGGGGCCGGGGGTGGGTCTCATAGTTATATTAGGAGCCGGCGAGAGCGGAGCAGGAGCTGCCGTGCTGGCCAAGAAGCAAGGCTTCGACGTGTTTGTATCAGACATGTCGAAGATTGCCGACCGTTACAAGAAACTGCTCGACGACCACGGCATTGCGTGGGAGGAAGGCCAGCACACCGAAGAAAAAATCCTCTCGGCCGACGAGATTATCAAGTCGCCGGGCATCCCCGACACGGCGCCGATGGTCAGCAAGGCCATCGAGAAGGGCATCCACATCATCAGCGAGATAGAGTTCGCAGGCCGCTACACCCAGTCGAAGATGATCTGCATCACCGGCTCCAACGGCAAGACTACGACCACCTCGCTCATCTACCATATCTTCCGCCAGGCAGGCTACGACGCCGGTCTGGCCGGCAACATCGGCCACTCGCTGGCCCTGCAGGTGGCCGAGGAGCCCCACGAGTACTACATCATCGAGCTGTCGTCGTTTCAGCTCGACAACATGTACGACTTCCGGGCCAACATCGCCATCCTGCTGAACATCACGCCCGACCATCTGGACCGCTACGACAACTCCATGCAGAAGTACACCGACGCCAAGATGCGCATCATCCAGAACCAGACGCCGCAGGACGCCTTCATCTACTGGGCCGACGACCCTGTCATTGCCAAGGAGCTGAAGAAGTACGACATCAAGGCCGTGCAGTGTCCGTTCTCCGACATCAAGAAGAGCGGCGTCATCGGCTACATCGAGGAGGGACAGTACAAGCTGGAATACCCGACGCCCTTCAACATGGAGCAGGAGGAGCTGAGCCTCTCTGGGCGCCACAACGTCTACAACTCACTGGCCGCCGGACTGGCCGCCAACATCGCCGGCATCAAGAAGGAGTCCATCCGCAAGTCGCTGAGCGACTTCCCCGGTGTGGAGCACCGCTTGGAGAAGGTCTGCGACGTGCGCGGCGTCCACTACGTCAACGACTCGAAGGCCACCAACGTCGATGCCTGCTGGTACGCGCTGGAGTCGATGAAGACCCGCGTGGTACTCATCATCGGCGGCAAGGACAAGGGCAACGACTACGAGCCCATCAAGCCACTCATCCGCGAGAAGTGCTCGGCACTGGTCTACCTCGGTGCCGACAATGCCAAGCTCCACCAGAACTTCGACGCGCTGGGCATCCCCGTGCGCGACACCCACTCCATGCGCGAGTGCATGGAGGCCTGCTACGAGCTGGCCAAGCCCGGCGAGACGGTGCTCCTCTCGCCCTGCTGCGCCTCCTTCGACCTGTTCAAGAACATGGAGGACCGCGGCGAGCAGTTCAAGGCCATAGCCCGCTCCCTCTAACTCGTCAATCGAAAATTCTGTAAATCGTAAATACTCAAGGTGAACAAGAAAATAGGCAATATCTTCAAAGGCGACAAGGTCATCTGGATGGTGTTCTTCTTCCTCTGCATGATCAGCATCATCGAAGTCTTCTCGGCTTCGAGCAACCTGACGTACAAGACGCAGAACTACATGGGTCCCATTGTCTACCATGCGGCCATGATAGTCGCCGGCGTCATCGTGGCCGTGGTGACGCTCAACGTCCCCTGCCGCTACTTCAAGCTGATGACGCCCTTCCTGCTGGTCATCACAACAATCACGCTGCTGTGGGTACTCATAGGCGGCGAGAGCATCAACGGTGCCAACCGCGTCATCTCGCTGATGGGCTTCACCTTCCAGCCGTCGGAGATTGCCAAGGGCACGATGGTGCTCGTTACGGCCCAGATTCTCAGTGCCATGCAGCGCGAGACGGGTGCCGACCGCAAGGCGTTCAAGTACATCCTGCTCATCCTGTTGCCCACGACGTTCCTGATCGGTATCGAGAACCTGTCGACGGCGGCCCTGCTCTTTGCCGTCATCTTCCTGATGATGTTCATCGGCCATGTGCCGATGTCGCAGATGGGCAAGCTGGCCGCCTTCCTTGCCGTGGGTGCAGCCGCCTTCCTGGTGCTGGTCCTGACGCTGGGCAGCATCGAGGAGAAGCGCACCGAGGAGAACCACATGACCGAGGTCGTCAACGCCGCTGGCGAGGAGAGCGTCGACAAGGATGCCATCAAGGGCGGCGGCGTGTTCCACCGATTCTACACCTGGCGCAACCGCATCCTGAAGCATTTCAACAGCGAGGAGGTGCCTGCCGAGGAGTACAAGATTGACGAGAACTTCCAGGTGGGCCACGCCAACATCGCCATCGCCTCGTCGGGCATCATCGGCAAGGGCCCGGGCAACTCCACCGAGCGCGACTACCTGCCGCAGGCGTTCTCCGACTTCATCTATGCCATCATCATCGAGGAGATGGGCATCTTCGGCGCCGCCTTCGTGGTGTTCCTGTATATCGTGCTGCTCTACCGTGCCGCCCGCATCGCCACACGGTGCGAGAACAACTTCCCGGCCTTCCTCATCATGGGTCTGGCTCTGCTGCTGGTCATCCAGGCCACGTTCAACATGATGGTGGCCGTGGGTCTGGCACCCGTCACGGGACAGCCGCTGCCTCTCATCTCGAAAGGCGGCACGTCGACCATCATCAACTGTGCCTACATCGGAGCCATCCTGAGCATCAGCCGGTCGGCAAAGATGCGGACAGAAAAAGTTAGTATTGAAAAGATATGAATAAAGAGCTAAGAGTCATTGTCAGCGGTGGCGGCACCGGAGGCCACATCTTCCCCGCCGTCTCGATAGCCAACGCCGTGCGCCGCCTGCGCCCCGACGCCAAGATACTGTTCATCGGCGCACAGGGCCGCATGGAGATGCAGCGCGTGCCGGCGGCGGGCTACGAAATCAAGGGGCTGCCCATCCGCGGCTTCTACCGCCCGCTGTGGAAACCCGCCAACATCGGCGTGGCCTTCGACTACCTGCGCAGCAAGTGGCAGGCCAAGAAAATCCTGCGTGAGTTCCGGCCCGACGTGGCCGTCGGCGTGGGCGGCTATGCCAGCAGTGCCGCTCTCGGCGCTGCCA
Organism: Prevotella sp.; assembly: GCA_017395215.1. Lineage (GTDB taxonomy): Bacteria > Bacteroidota > Bacteroidia > Bacteroidales > Bacteroidaceae > Prevotella. The sequence goes on from JAFPVW010000204.1 coordinate 22,236, forward strand.
ACAGCATGGGCATCCCGACGCTGATACAGGAGCAGAACAGCTACGCCGGCCTGGCCAACAAGCAGCTGGCCGCCAAGGCCCGCAAGATATGCGTGGCCTACGAGGGCATGGAGCGCTTCTTCCCCGCCGACAAGATCATGCTGACGGGCAACCCCGTGCGCCAGGCCCTGCTCGAGACCACCCTCTCGCGCGAGGATGCCGTCCGCAGCTTAGGCTTCGACCCTGAACGCAAGACCATCCTGCTCGTCGGCGGCTCGCTCGGCGCCCGCACCATCAACGAGAGCGTCATGCAGCACCTCGACCTCGTCGCCGCGAGCGGCGTGCAGTTCCTCTGGCAGACGGGCAAGTACTACTATGCCGACATCAAGTCGAAGCTCGAGAGCCGCCAGTCGAAAATGCCCAACCTGAAGGTCACCGACTTCATCACCGACATGGGCGCCGCCTACCGTGCCGCCGACCTCGTCATCAGCCGTGCCGGCGCCAGCAGCATCAGCGAGTTCTGCCTCATCGGCAAGCCCGTCATCCTCGTGCCCAGTCCCAACGTGGCCGAGGACCACCAGACGAAGAACGCCCTGGCCCTGGCCAACCGCGACGCCGCCATCTACGTGAAGGATGCCGACGCCCCGGCCACGCTCCTGAAGCTGGCCATCGAGACCGTCAGCGACGAGGCGAAGCTCCGCTCACTCAGCGAGAACGTGCTGAAGCTGGCCCTGCCCGACTCCGCCGAAATCATCGCCAAGGAAGTCATCAAACTCGCCCAAAATGCCCAATAACCCCATCATGCCCACTAAGCCCATCATGCCCATCAACCCCATCATGAACACCAAAGATATCAAAGCCGTCTATTTCGTTGGCGCCGGCGGCATCGGCATGAGCGCCATCGCCCGATACTTCATCAGGCGTGGCCTCGTCGTGGCCGGCTACGACAAGACGCCCAGCGACCTCACCCGCCGGCTGGAGCGCGAGGGCATGCTCATACACTACGAGGAGAACACCGACGAGATTCCCCACGCCTGCCGCCAGCCGCAGTCGTGCCTCGTCGTCTACACGCCCGCCATTCCCGCCGACCACAAGGAGCTGGTGTACTTCCGCGAGCACGGCTTCGACATCCAGAAGCGCGCACAGGTGCTCGGCACCATCACCCGGCAGATGAAGGGTCTCTGCGTGGCCGGTACGCACGGCAAGACAACCACCTCGACCATGTGCGCCCACATCATGCACCAGGCCTCGATGGACTGTAACGCCTTCCTCGGCGGTATCTCGAAGAACTACGGCACGAACTACATCCTCAGCGACTCCGACTTTGTCGTCATCGAGGCCGACGAGTTCGACCGCTCCTTCCACTGGCTGAGTCCCTGGATGACGGTCATCACCTCGACCGACCCCGACCACCTCGACATCTACGGCACGAAGGAGGCCTATCTTGAGAGCTTCCGTCACTACACGACGCTCATACAGCCCGGCGGCGCTCTCATCATCCATCGCGGACTCGAGATGCAGGAAGCGCTGCAGGAGGGCGTGCGACGCTACGACTACGCCCTCAGCGAGGGCGACTTCCACGCCGAGAACATCCGCATCGAGAACGGCGGCATCACCTTCGACTTCGTCTCGCCCATAGAACCGGTCAAGGACATCGTGCTCGGACAGCCCATACCTATTAACATAGAGAACGGCATCGCCGCCATGGCCATGGCCCAGCTGAACGGCTGCACCGCCGAGGAGCTGCGCTACGGCATGCGCACCTACGGGGGCGTGGACCGCCGCTTCGATTTCAAGATCAAGACCGACCGGCTCGTCTTCCTCAGCGACTACGCCCACCACCCGAAGGAAATCTACCAGAGCGCGCGCAGCATACGCCAGCTCTACCACGACCGCCACATCACGGCCATCTTCCAGCCCCACCTCTACACCCGCACCCGCGACTTCTACCGCGAGTTTGCCGAGGCACTGAGCCAGCTCGACGAGGTGGTGCTGACCGAGATCTACCCCGCCCGCGAAGAGCCCATCGAGGGCGTCACGTCGCAGCTCATCTACGACAACCTCGCCCCCGGCGTCGAGAAGCGGCTGATACAGAAGGCCGACGTGCTCGACTTCGTCAAGAGCCGCGAGTTCGACGTACTCGTCGTGCTCGGTGCCGGCGACCTCGACAACCAAGTGCCCCAGATAACCAAGATATTAGAAAAGAAGTAAATGACCGTCAACTGGAAGAAAACCATCGTCATCCTGCTGGACATAGCCATCGCCGTCTACCTGCTGCTGGCCATCACCGTGTTCAACCAACCCGAGGACAAGGCCACCGTGTGTACCGAGGTGAACATCCACATTGCCGACGAGCAGACGCGAGGCCTGCTCACGCCGGCCGAGGTGAAGCGGCTGCTCGAGAAGGAGCGCAAGTACCCCCTGGCTCAGCCCATGCAGTTTGTCAGCACGCGCCAGATGGAGGAGGTGCTGCAGAAGAGTCCCTACGTCGACGCCGTGGAGTGCTATAAGACGCAGAACGGCCACGTCAGCATCAACCTGACGCAGCGCCAGCCCGTGCTACACGTCATGACGGCCGGCGGCGAGCAGTACTACGTCGACGAGCGTGGCGACATCCTGCCCCACAGCCGGCTGGGCGGCAACCTCCTGGTGGCCACCGGCAGCTTCAGCCATAAGTACGCGCAGAAGCGGCTGGCGCCAGTGGCCATGCAGATTCAGGCCGACAACTTCTGGCAGCACCAGGCCGAACAGCTGAACGTGCTCAGCGACGGCACGCTTGAGCTGGTGCCGCGCGTCGGCGACCACATCGTCTATCTCGGCGCGCCAAGCGAGGTGCCCAAGAAGCTGGAGCGCCTGCGCAAGTTCTACAAGTACGGGCTCAGCCACGCCGGCTGGGACCGCTACGAGCGCATCAGCGTAGAGTTCGACAACCAGATAATATGCAAGAAGCGTAATTCATAATACCGTAATATCGTTATAACGTTATATCGACAAAGAAGTATGGCAGCAAAGGAATTTATAGTAGCAATCGAAATCGGCTCATCGAAGATGACCGGTATTGCGGGACAGAAGAACCTCGACGGCAGCATATCGGTGCTGGCCGTTGCCAAGGAAGACTCTTCGGCATTCATCCGCAAGGGAGTGGTTTACAACATCGACAAGACCGCCCAGTGCCTGCAGGGTATCGTCAAGAAGATGGAAGCCCAGTTGAAGACCCAGATCAAGAAGGTCTATGTAGGCGTGGGAGGACAGTCGATACGCGGAGTACGCAACGTCGTCGCCAAGGACCTGCCCGCAGGAACCATCGTCACCGACGCCTTGGTCGACGAGCTCGTCGATGCCAACCGCAACATGAACTACCCTGACCAGGAAATCCTCGACACAGCCGTCCAGGAATACAAGGTCGACTCACAATACCAGCAGGACCCCGTGGGCATACAGTGTACGCACCTCGAGGGTAACTACCTCAACATCCTGCAGCGCAAGGCATTCTATAAAAACTTCAATAAGTGCTTCGAAGTGGCCGGCATCGCCATTGCCGAGATGCTTAACGCACCTCTGGCATTGGCAGATGCTGTGCTGACCGAAGCCGAGCGCCGCTCAGGCTGCGCCCTCATCGACATCGGGGCCGACACGACCACCGTCTCCGTCTACACGAAGAACATCCTGCGCCACCTCGCAGTGATTCCGCTTGGCGGTTCGAACATCAGCAAGGACATTGCCACGCTGCAGATGGAGGAGAGCGATGCAGAGAAGATGAAGCTCAAATATGCCTCTGCCTATACTGACAACAACGAAATCGACAATAACCTGAAGTACTCCATCGACCAGGACCGCCAGGTAGAGAGCCGCCGCTTCATCGAGATCGTGGAAGGACGTCTCGAGGAAATCGTCGAGAACGCCTGGTACCAGGTGCCCTCGGAGTACTGCGACAAGCTGCTCGGAGGCATCATCCTCACCGGTGGCGGCGCCAACATGAAGAACATCGAGCGGGCCTTCCAGAACCACACGCACATCGACAAGATTCGCGTCGCCAAGTTCCCCGTACACACCATCACCGGCGGCACAGACGACATCAAGTCGCGCAACGGCATGATGAACACCGTGCTCGGACTGCTGGCCAAGGGCGACATCAACTGCGCCGGCGTGCCCATCGACCCCAACGGCGACCTCTTCGGCGGGCAGGTAACGGCAGCCGCTTCAGCCACCGGCACCGACGACCAGCGCCCCGCCCGCAAGCCCGGCGAGGTGCCTGCCGGCGTCGTGCGCACAGAGGCCGAGAAGCAGAAGGCTGAGGAGGAGGCCCGCATCCAGCGCGAGAAGGAAGAGCGCGAGGCCCGCGAGAAGGCGGAAGCCGAGGCTGCCGAGGCCGCCCGCATCAAGCGCGAGAACTCCAAGTGGAACAAATTCAAGAAGGGCATCGTCAACTTCGGCCGCACCATCATCGGCCCCGAGGACGAGTAAGAACGAGATAACGAGAAGAAGTAATAACGAAAAAGAAAGGAACAAACAACTATGGCAGACAACAATATCATCGACATCCTCGACTTCGGCGAACCCGACAAGGAGGGCAGCAGCTACATCAAGGTCATCGGCGTCGGAGGCGGCGGCGGCAATGCCGTCAACCACATGTACCGCGAGGGCATTCACGACGTCACGTTCGTACTCTGTAACACCGATGCTCAGGCACTCAACGACTCGCCAGTGCCCGTTCACCTACAGCTCGGCTCCGAGGGTCTCGGTGCCGGCAACAAGCCCGAGCGCGCACGCCAGGCCGCCGAGGAGAGCTCGGACGACATCAAGAACATGCTCAGCGACGGCACGCGCATGGCCTTCATCACCGCAGGCATGGGCGGCGGCACCGGCACCGGTGCCGCACCCGTCATCGCCCGCATCTCGAAGGAGATGGGCATTCTGACCGTCGGCATCGTCACCATCCCCTTCCGCTTCGAGGGTGCCCGCAAGATTGACCAGGCCCTCGACGGCGTCGAGGAGATGTCGAAGCACGTCGACGCACTGCTCGTCATCAACAACGAGCGCCTGCGCGAAATCTATCCCGACCTGTCGCTGACGGCCGCCTTCGGCAAGGCCGACGACACGCTGTCGGTCGCAGCCAAGTCGATTGCCGAGATCATCACCGTCCACGGACTCATCAACCTCGACTTCAACGACGTGAAGACCGTGCTCAAGGACGGTGGCGTCGCCATCATGTCGACCGGCTACGGCGAGGGCGAGGACCGTGTGAAGAAGGCCATCGAGGACGCCCTCCACTCGCCGCTGCTCAACGACAACGACGTGTTCAACTCAAAGAAGATCCTGCTCTCAATCGCCTTCAACGAGGAGAAGGGCGGCAACGACAACTTCATGATGGAGGAGATGAACTACGTCAACGACTTCATGGACAAGTTCGGCGACTTCGAAATCAAGTGGGGCGTCGCCATCGACCCCGAACTGGGCAAGAAGGTGAAGGTCACCATCCTCGCCACCGGCTTCGGCATCACCAACGTCGACGGCATGGAGGCCCGCCTGAAGAAGCACTCTCAGGAGGAGGCCAACCGCATTGCCGAGGAGCAGGAGAAGGCCGCCGCACGCGAGGAGCGTCGCGGACGCTACTACGGCGGCACCGACGGTGTGCGCCGCTACAAGCGCCGTCCGCACATCTACCTCTTCCGGCCCGAGGACCTCGACAACGACGACGTCATCTCAGCCGTTGAGTCAACAGCCACCTACAAGCGCACCCGCGAGATTCTCGACAGCATCCACTCGCAGGCCACCGGCGACTATCTCAACGACACCAAGGACGGTACGCCGCAAGAGCCTCAGCAGGGTGTCATCAGCTTTGTATGATTGTCAATCACAGGTTTTATCCAACACTTCCTACACTTCCTACACCTAATAATATTGAACAGTCTCTTTGGCCAAGTGTAGCATCAGGTGTTGGTTCTTGAACGAAAGGCGCCGGGTTTTTGACAAAAGGCGCCGGGTTTTGCGCAAAACCCGGCGCCTTTTATTTGTTCCATGGCGTGGAACAAATCCCAGCATGGTTGCAGGTGCAGGAAGTGTAGGAAGTGTTGGATAAAACCTGTGATTCGCAATCAGGGGCTTACCTAAGAATACTGTCAATGATGGCGACGGCATCGTCGATGCCCACCCTCCCGTCGTCATTGGCATCGGCGGCTTTAGCATCGAAGGGTTCAGGCTTGAGGCCGAGGAGGTAGGCGACGACGTTCTGGACATCGGCCAGTTCGAGGCGCCCGTTGCCGTCAGCATCGCCGAAGAGCAGGAGGGTATTGAGACTGACGTTGTCGAAGCCGATGATCTTCTCGGTGCCGTTGTTGTTGTGCATGGCGACGAGGGCGACGGTGGTTGAGGAGCGTCCGTCGCTCTTGAAGGTGACGCTCATCTGCTGCCACTTCTCACCGTTTTCGACGGTGGGTGCCTGACTGGTGGGGCCGTCCTGGGTGATGGCCTGGAGGTAGGCATCGCCGCCCAGTCCGCTCTTCCAGACGTCGGCGGTCAGCGAGTAGCGGCCTGCGGGGAGGAGGAGCTCCTGGCGGAGGGTGATGGTGGAGGCGCCCCAGTTCTGGCGTACCCAGTAGGTCTGCTTACTGTCGGCAGACGGGCTGGGGCGTGATGCGAAAAAACGGTCGAAGTAGAGGTCGCCGGCCTTGAAGGCGGTGAGGTCGTTCTCGTTGCGCCCGACGTAGTCGATGGTCCAGCCCTCGGGGAGGTAGATGGCCCGGTCGGCGGTGACGCCGCTGCCGGGCATGGGGGCGTAGGAGCCCTCGAAGTCGGGATTCTGCAGGGTGGCGGGCAGGCTGGCGTTAAGCTGGGCCTTCATGGCGTTGCGGGTGGCGGTGACGGCCTGCCTGACCTCCTGGGGCGTGGCGATGAGGCCGAAGCTGAGGGCTATGGCCTTGGCGGGGAGGGCTCCGAGGGTGACGCTGAGACCGCTGACGGGGACGACCTGGTCGACGAGGCCGTTACGGTAGGCGGTGAGGGTCTGGCCGTCGTAGGTAAGGGTGAGCACCCAGGTGGTGAGCTTGGTGGGGTGGTTGTCGCCGCTGGTGCCGGTGGAGCCGTTGGCCCAGGCGTCGCTGGTGAGCAGGCGGTTCTGACTGCGGTAGGTGGTGCCGCCGATGGTCAGGACGGGGTACTGCTGGGCGTTGAGGGCGTAGCTGAACTGGCTGTCGGCCGATTTTAGCAGCGTGCCGCCGTAATTGTCGGCATCCATGAGGAAGGCGACGCTGAGCGTCTGGCCGGCCTTGATGGTGAGGACGCCGTCGGCAGCGGGGGTGAGGGTGCGCTGGGGCTCCTGCCAGTCGCAGTCGGCGAGGATGGCGGTGGGGTAGCCCTTGGGGTAGTTCTTGTTGACCATCCAGTAGTAGTAGTCGCCCTGCATCCAGACGAGGCGGAGGGGGGAGTTCTTCGAGCCGGGGATGACGTAGGGCCGGGCATTGTTCTTCGGGGAGTTCTTGGTGAGCTGCTCGGAGCCGGCGACCTTGCCCTGGTCGTCGATGGTGTAGCGCCAGATTTCGTAGACGCCGTCCTTGTTGTACTGGCCGTCCTTGGTGGGGATGCTGAGGTAGAGGTGGTTGATATTGTCAGGGTCGAGGGCCATGCCGCCGCTGTAGCAGCGCTCGGTCTGGTTCCAGTTGTGGTGGAAGGCGTGGCCGCCGTACTGCACCCAGGTGTTCTTCCACTCCGAGCCGTTCCAGCGGGCGTACCAGTAGACGTGGGTGGTCTTGGCGTCATCGATGTGGGGATAGACGATGACGGGGTGCTCATCCTTGTCGAGGGCTATCTGCCACACCCAGTTGCGGATGTTGGCCGTGCGGTCGACGATGGTGGCGGGGTAGCTGTTGGCGTAGCTGTCGGTTTTGTTGACGTTGAATACGCCATTGTTGATGACGGAGAGCTGCTTACCATTCAGGTCGCGCAAGATGGGGCCGTTGCCCTTGTTGATGTCGATGACGTTGAAGTAGAGCCAGTCGGGCTTCTCGTTGTCGGGGTGGCCGGTGGTGTAGCTGACGTAGATCTTGTCCTTGCCGTTGGACTGGTACTTGGCGTAGGGGCGGGCACCGGTGGACTGGACGATCTGCTTGGGGCCGAAGTCGAACTGGCAGTCGCCGTTCTTGTCGGGCATGGTGAGGCGGGCGATGGTGGGGTGCCAGTTGATGCCTCGCCAGCAGAGGTAGATGTGGTCAGGGTCGTCACTTAATATAAAAGGTGAGGGATAGGTGGTGTTGTTTTCCGTGGCCAGGTACTTCTCCTCGCCGAGTGCGGTGATGTCGCCGGGCTTCTGCGATATGCGGTACCAGATGCGGGGCTCATCGGTGTGGCGGGTGTAGAAGATCATGACGCGCTCGTCGGGGAGGACGAGGAAGGTGGGGTTGTTGTGGTCGTCGGGCTGGAAGTAGGAGCGGATGAGGACGTCGGTCTTGCGGTGGGTGAGCCAGTCGTACTGGGTGGCCTTGACGTTGCCGTGGACGTCGATGTAGCCGATGTAGGTGGCGTTAATGGTGCCGGCGGCGTTCTCGTAGTGGAGGGCGCGGGGGTCGGCAAACCAGCACCAGGCGCCTTCGTCGGCGACGACGGTGGAGGCTGCGGCGGCGCCGCAGCACAGCAGACAGGAGGGGAGGAGGGTTAGGAGTTTTGTAGTCATTGTAGTTATGGGTTTGGGGAGGTTATTGAATGATTTCGAGGGCCTTGCGGACGATGGCGTTCTCCTCGTTGAAAACGGAGAAATACTCGCTCATGTCCCAGAGGTCGCGGGCGATGAGGGCCTTGAGCTGGAGGCGGAGGTAGGGCAGGGTGCGCTGTAGCTCGGCGTCGTCCTTGGGCTCAATCTTCTGCTTCCGGCCTTCGGCGAGGATGTCGTCGACGAGCGACTGGGGCACCTCGAACTGCTGCTTGAAGAGGGCGAAGTCGGGGTAGCGCTTCTTCAGCTCACGGCGGTGGTTGTCGACATAGCGCAGGTTCTGCTGGATGACGACGCTCTTGGCGGCGAGCTGGCGGTGGAAGGGCGTGTAGCGGGTGGTGTCGAGGGGCACGAAGTAGTCGGGCATGATGCCGCCGCCACCATAGACGGTGCGCTGCTTGTGGAGGGTCTGGAAGCGTAGCGAGTCAGCGAAGTGGATGCTGTCCTGATTGGTGAGCTCACCCTTCTTCAGGCGGTTGTAGACGTCCATGGCGTAATCCTTCTGGTTGCCCTTCTCGTAGGGCTTCTGTATACAGCGGCCCGAGGGGGTGTAATAGTGGGCGATGGTGAGGCGTATCATCGAGCCGTCGGGGAGGTCGATGGGGCGCTGGACGAGGCCCTTGCCGAAGGAGCGGCGGCCGACGACAAAGCCGCGGTCCTGGTCCTGGACGGCGCCGGTGACAATCTCGGCGGCCGAGGCGGTGTACTCGTCGATGAGCACGACGATCTTGCCCTTGGTGAAGAGGCCGTTGCCCTGGGCGCGGTATTCCTGACGGGGCACTCGGCGGCCCTCGGTGTAGACGATGAGCTCGTCGCGGGCGAGCAGCTCGTTGGCTATCTGGACGGCTGCCTGGAGGTAGCCGCCGCCATTCTCCTGGAGGTCGAGGACGAGGCTCTCCATGCCGCTGGCCTGGAGGCGCTGGACGGCCTCGCGGAACTCGTCGTGGGTGGTGGCGCCGAAGTTGCCGATGCGGATGTATCCGACGGCGGGACGGATGATGTAAGCGGCGTCGATGGAGTGGACCGGAATCTTATCGCGCTCGACGGTGAACGTGAGGCGGTCCTTGATGCCCGTGCGGACGACGCCGAGGACGACCTTCGTGCCCTTGGGACCGCGCAGGCGGCGCATGATCTCCTCCTTCGACATCTTGACGCCGGCAATGGCGGAGTCGTTGACGGAGACGATGCGGTCGCCGGCAATGATGCCCACCTTCTCAGAGGGGCCGTTGGTGACGGGCTGGATGACCATCAGCGTGTCGTCGATCATGTTGAACTGCACGCCGATGCCCTCGAAGTTGCCGTTCAGCGGCTCGTTCATCTGCTTCACCTCCTTGGCGGTGGCGTACTGGGAGTGGGGGTCGAGCTTCTCGAGCATACCGCAGATGGCGTCCTCAACGAGCTTCTGCTCATCGACGGAGTCGACGTAGAGGTTGGCGGTGGCTACTTCGGCCATCTGTAACTTACGGAGGGGGGAGTTCTCGCCCATATTGATGCGCAATTGGGCGAAAGAAATGAGGGCTGGCAGCTGTAATACAGCTGCAAACAGGACTATTTTTGCGATTCTATTCATACTGGTTTTCCTCGGGGCGGTCTTCCTCGATGACGAGGTTGTCGATGATGAAGTTCTGGCGCTCCATCGTGTTCTTGCCCATGTAATATTCTAACAGTTTCTGTACTTGGTCGGTCTTGTGGAGCGTGACCTGCTCGAGGCGGATGTCGGGACCGATGAAGCCGGCAAACTCCTCGGGACTGATCTCGCCGAGACCCTTGAAGCGGGTGATCTCGGGGTCGGGACCGAGGTCGGCGATGGCCTTCAGGCGCTCCTCCTCGCTGTAGCAATAGCGCACGACATAGTCGGACTTAGCCCCAGCCCCTCCCGCTGAGGGGAGGGGAGTAGTTACATTCTTCCCGTCACTCAGTGCTTGTGGGTGATTACTCCCCTCCCCTCTGTGGGAGGGGTTGGGGCTTTTCTTCTTGATTTTGGCCCGCTTGTTCCTTACGCGGAACAGGGGGGTCTGGAGGACGTAGACGTGGCCCTTCTTGATGAGCTCGGGGAAGAACTGCAGGAAGAAGGTGATGATGAGCAGGCGGATGTGCATGCCGTCGACATCGGCATCGGTGGCGACGATGACCTTGTTGTAGCGCAGGGTGTCGAGACCGTCCTCAATGTCGAGGGCTGCCTGCAGCAGGTTGAACTCCTCGTTCTCGTAGACCACCTTCTTGGTGAGGCCGAACGTGTTGAGGGGCTTCCCCCGCAGCGAGAAGACCGCCTGGGTGTTGACGTCGCGGCTCTTGGTGATGCTGCCGCTGGCAGAGTCGCCCTCGGTGATGAAGATACACGACTCCTCCTTGCGGTCGTCCTTGGCGTCGTTGAAGTGGATAAGGCAGTCGCGCAGCTTGCGGTTGTGGAGGTTGGCCTTCTTGGCACGCTCGCGTGCCAGCTTGGTGATGCCGGCCATGGCCTTGCGGTCGCGCTCGCTCTCCTTGACCTTGTTCTCGATGGCCTCGGCCACGTCGCCGTGGATGTGAAGGTAGTTGTCGACCTCCTGCTTGATGAAGTCGCCGACGTACTTGTTGATGCTGACGCCGTCGGGGGCCATGGTCAGCGAGCCGAGCTTGATCTTCGTCTGGCTCTCGAACATCGGCTCCTCGACGTTGATGGCGATGGCTGCGACGATACCCGTGCGGATGTCGCCGTACTCGTACTTGCCGAAGAACTCCTTGATGGTGCGGGCGATGTGCTCCTTGAAGGCGCTCTGGTGGGTGCCGCCCTGCGTGGTGTGCTGGCCGTTGACGAAGGAGTGGTACTCCTCGCCGTACTGGTTGGCGTGGGTGAAGGCAATCTCGATGTCGTCGCCCTGCAGGTGGATGATGGGATAGAGCGGCTCAGTGGTCATGCGGTCCTTGAGCAGGTCCTCCAGGCCGTGGCGCGAGAGGATGCGGCGACCGTTGTACATGATGGTGAGGCCGGTGTTCAGATAGGTATAGTTGCGGAGCATATTCTCCACAATCTCATCGTGGAACTGATAGTTCAGAAACTTCGTGTCGTCGGGCTCGAAGTAGATGTACGTACCGTTCTCATCGCTCGACGGCTCCGTCACGTCGTTCTTCAGCTCGCCGTACTCAAAGGTGGCACGGCGCACCTTGCCATCGCGGTAGCTGTGTACCTCGAAATGCCTGCTCAGCGCATTGACAGCCTTCACACCCACACCATTCAGGCCGATGGACTTCTTGAAAGCCTTCGAGTCGAACTTGCCGCTGGTGTTGAGGATGCTCACCGACTCGATGAGCTTGCCCTGGGGGATGCCGCGACCATAGTCACGCACAGATATGCGCAGCCCGTCCTCGACGGTTACCTCAATGCGGTCGCCGGCATGCATCTTGAACTCGTCGATGGAGTTGTCGAACACCTCCTTCAACAGCACGTAGATGCCGTCCTCAGCCGACGAGCCGTCGCCCAGACGGCCAATATACATGCCGGGACGCAGACGGATATGCTCCAAACCGGTCAAAGTCTGGATATTATTCTCGTCGTACTCGATGTTTTCCTGTGGTTTGTTATTGATATCTTCGTTCATAGGGTCTGTTAAAGGGTTTTCTTGTAGCAGCGGCGGCGCTTGTGCTGTTCGTTCTCCAGATACTGCCACTGAGCCTGAACGGCGGTGTTCGACTCCATGTGGACGTGGGTCTCGCCCCACTTGAAGCCGTACTTCTGGTAGATGGGTATAAGCGTATAAAACAGCAGGGCGTTGGCACCCTTCGAGCGGTACTCGGGCAGCACGCCGATGAGCAGGCAGTCGACGATATCGGTCTTTTTCAGATAGAGCGCACGGAACAGGTGCCACCAGCCGAAGGGCAGCAGGCGGCCCTTGCGGCACTTCTGCAGCGCACGGGTGAGCGAGGGTATCGAGATGCCCACGCCGACGACCTGATGGTCGGGGGTGTTCCAGTCCTCGATGACGCAGAGCATATCCATCGAGAAGAACTTGAAGTACTCCTTGACGTAGGTGTCGATCTGGCGGTCGGTCATCTGCGAGTAGCCGTAGAGGTTGCCAAACGTCTTGTTGACCACCTCGAGCACCTTGCGGCCGTAGCCCTCGGGGCCGAACACCTGGCTACGCTTGAGCTGCGGACAATGCAGGTTGTAGCGCTTCTGGACCATCTGGGCCACCTTCGAGAACTTCTCGGGCATGTCGCCCTTGGGCACGAAGGCCTTGTATTCTACGTAGTCGTTGTCCTTCTCGTAGCCCTTCATCTGCTCCATCAGGCGCGGGTAGTACTCGTAGTTATAGATGGTGGCCATGGTGCCCAGCTGGTCGAAGCCCTCGATGAGCATGCCCTCGGGGTCCATGTCGGTAAAGCCGAGCGGGCCTATGATCTCGGTCATGCCCTTCTGGCGACCGTAATTCTCGACAGCCTCCAGCAGCGCCTTCATCACGTCGAGGTCGTCGATGAGGTCGATCCAGCCGAAGCGCACGGCCTGGCGCTGCCACTGCTCGTTGTAGCGGTGGTTGATGATGGCTGCCACGCGACCGACGAGCCGGCCGTCCTTATAGGCCAGGTAATACTCGGCCTCGCAGAATTCAAAGGCCGGATTGTGGTCTCTGCTCAGCGTGTTGAGTTCGTCGCTGTAGAGATTGGGCGCATCGTACGCGTTTCCCTTGTATAACTCGTAGTGCAACTCGATGAAGTCCTTCAAATCCTTCTTTGTTTCAACTTTTTTTATTACTACCGATGTCATCTTATTTAGCTTAATAATGTTGTTTCCGTACAAATATGTGGCAAAGTTACACCTTTTTTTTCAAAAAATAAAAGAAAAATTTGGATTTTTCAATAAGTTAAACTACTTTTGCAAGCAAAAGCAGAAAAAACAACAATTACTAATCGCTATTAAGTATGAAAAAACTATTATCGCTTGCAGCTCTTTCGCTGCTGTTAACCAACACCGTGACGGCACAGGATCACTGCAAAAACGGTCCGAAGCTGAAGTCTTACAACTACGTCGAAGTGCAGGGCGGTATGGAGTGGACGACTACCAATGCTAAGATTGACAAGCTGCTCTCGCCCATCGGGGCCGTGTCGTTCGGCCATTACTTCTCGCCCGTCGTGGGTGCACGTCTGCACGTCTCGGGACTGCAGGCCAAGGGTCGTTTCGAGAGCCTGGACAAGGACTACAAGTGGAACTTCATCACCACTGACGCCGACCTGATGCTGAACCTCAGCAACCTCTTCAGCTGCTGCAACTACAGCCACCCGGTGAACGTCATCCTCGTGGGAGGTATCGGTCTGGCCAACGCCTGGAAGAACGACGACATGAAGGCCCTCGTACAGACCAATCCCGGTCTGGCCCCCCTGGCCTGGACCAGCGACAACCGCCTGAGCCACAACCTGCGCGCCGGTCTGCGCTTAGAGACCAACGTGACGAAGCCCCTGGGCCTCTCGTTAGAGATTGACGCCAACAGCATGGACGACCGCTTCAACTCGAAGGTCAACGACGCCGACGACTGGATGATCAGCGGCATGCTTGGCCTGAGCTACCGTTTCGGCTACAAGAACACCAAGCCCCGCCAGGTGGTTCGCCAGGTCGAGGAGGAAGTTTGGGTTGACGTTCCCGACACCATCACTGTCAAGGAGAAGCGCCCCATCGTGAAAGAGGAGCAGAAGAAGATTAATGAGGTTATTTTCTTCGAGATCCGCGAGAGCGACGCCAACGCCGCCCAGGGCACTGAGAAGGCCATCAAGGACGTGGCCGACCTGATGAAGACCTCGGAAGACGCCAAGTTCACCGTTACCGGTTACGCTGACAAGGGCACCGGCAACCCCAAACTGAACAAGATGTACGCTCAGAAGCGTGCTGAAGACGTTACCAACAAACTCATCAACGAGCACGGTATCGACGCCTCACGCATCCAGAGCGACTCGAAAGGTGACACCGTACAGCCGTTCGAGGAGAACGACAAGAACCGCTGCGTCATCATTACCGGTGAGGGAACATTCAAGGTGACGACCTACGAGGAGTACGACACCCAGAAGGTGACCACCAAGAAGGTGAAGAAGACGGTGACCCGCGACGTGATAGAGGAAGTGTACTAAACAACCTTATGGCAGACGAACAGTCGTCTGTCGCCAGTGGCGAGGGTGGTAGCAAAAATATAAGTGCTGCCACCCTCGCTTAGTTTCAGGCGGCGGCGCAGCTCGGCTACCGAAAGGGGGAAGTTGCGCACGGTGATGTTGGCCTGCGTCAGCCCCTGCAGCGTCTCCTTCAAGTCGCGCTTGTTCATGGTTGTGACGGCGTCAATTTGGAAAGAGCGGCCGGGGAAACCGCTGACGTGGTCGGCCGAGACGAAGAGGTGGCTGTCGTGGGCGATGGGGACCACACCGTAAAGCTGCGACAGCTCGGTAAAGCAGCCGGCCTTCATAATCGAGGCGTTGGGCTCGTAGAGGTAATGGGGAGAATGGGCGGTTTGGGGTGCTTGGGCGATTTGGGCGGTGGGTTCAAACACTTGGTCGTCGTTTACGCAGAGCAGGCGCTGGCCGCTGCCGCTGCCCAAAAGCAGCAGCAACTCCTTACACTCGTTGCCTACCGAGACGATATGCACCTCGTGGACGTATTGCTCGCCAAGGTCGCTGACGGCCTTGCGCCAGTCGAGCATCGGCGAGAGTTTCAGGAGCACTTGTCTGGCCTTTGACAGAAGCAGGTCGCGCAGGGCCAGCACGTCGGGCGTGCAGTCGCTGATGCCGTAGGTCCGGGCGCCGTGATTGTCGCGTCGGGCGGGGTCGGCGTAGATGACGTCAACCGGGGACATCGCCTGAAGATAGTCCGTACTGTCGCCACAGACCACTTCGGCCTGGCTGAGTCCCAACAGCCGGAAGTTCTCGCGGGCAATGGCGCAGAGCTGCTCCTGGCACTCCACATAGACGGCACGCTGAAAGCCACGCGCCAGGAACGAGAAGTCGACGCCGAAGCCGCCGGTCAGGTCGACCATCGTGCCGCCGGAGCCAATAAGGCTGGCCTTGTAGCGCGCTGTCTGCTCGCTGGAACACTGCTCCATCGAGAGGTGCGGCGGATAGACGATGCCATCGATGGCTGCCCACGACGGCAGCTTATGCCGCGCCGTCTGCCTGCCCGCTATCTGGTCGAGGGCGAACGGCAGGTCAACCTCGGGGTCTTTCGTTCCCCGAAGCGCCAGTTGCCGCACGTCGGCATCAGCATTTTGGCGGATAAACGCCATTGTCGCCTCACTATTCACTCTTCACTTTTCACTTTTCACTTCTTCAAGCAAATCCTGATGGATAACGCCGTTAGTAGCAACGACGCAGTTGCCCTGCGTAAAGTCGGCCTGACCGTCATAGTCGGTCACGCAGCCGCTGGCCTCCTGCACAATCAGTGCCCCAGCCATGTAGTCCCAACGGCCGATGTACTTCTCGACATAGCCGTCAAGCCGGCCTGCCGCCACATAACACAGCGCAAGCGCCGCCGAGCCAATCATGCGTACACTGGCTGCACGACCGTAGAAGGCGTCAATCAGACGGTGGATGACAGGGCGGTAGGCGTCGCTGTTATAGGGCAGTTGCAGACAAAGCAGCGCCTCGCCGATGGCGTGGTTGCTGACGTGCAGCGGCCGGTCGCCGAGCCACGCTCCCCCACCCTGCCAAGCGTAATAACACTCGCCGGAGGTCACCTCATAGACGACGCCGAGCAGAATCTCATGGCCACGGCAGAGGGCTATGCTGACACAGTAGGACGGATACTCATGGATGAAGTTCGTCGTGCCGTCGAGCGGGTCGACTACCCAGCAGTACTGCTCGTCGTGATAGACGGCCGACCCTTCCTCGGTGACGAAGCCCGCCTCGGGCAGCAGTTCGCGCAGAGCCTCGACGATGAGCCGCTCAGAGCCTTTGTCGACGTACGACACGTAGTCGTGGGCGTGCTTGCGCTCCACCTTTTCTTCCTGAAACTTCCTGCGCTCCTCAGCAATATAGGCCCCGGCCCGCCGCGCCACATCGCAGACGGAACGGGTAAGCTGTTCCAACTCCATCACTTGACCCTCCAGACGTTGAGCACGATGCCGTTGAAACCTTGCGAGAAGCTGGGGGCACAGAGGAAGAGCGAGTTGTTCAGCCAGCCGTACTTGCTGTCGGCGGGAGCCTCAAACTGGGGCGCACAGCGGAAGTAGAACGACGGGCGGCCCTGCTCGTCCTTCGTGTTACAGATAATGCCGCGGTTGCGCACATGGATATACACGCCGTCGTCGGTCTTGATGCAGTAGATGGCCTCAAGCTCCGTGCGGCCGTCGGCATTTGCCAGCTGGTAGTCAGCACCGCCGTTGATGATGGTGCCCTTCAGCTGCGGGCCCTCGAAGGTGCCGCCGGTGATGGGGATGACGGTGCGGCGCCCGTGCTGGGTGTTGTTGATGGAAAACGCCTCGCCGAGCGTCACTTTCAGCTGCAGGGCAAACTCCAGCTGGGGAGCCTCAGGCTGTTGGTTGTTCTGTGCACCGACGGTCAGCGTGGCGACCGCCACCAGGATGGCAAAAAGTAGTCTTTTCATAATGCGTTCTTTGATAATGAATAGATAGCGAGTGCAAAAATAGTAAAAACTTGTCAACGGCGCAACAAAAAGTGAGAAAATATGCTTACCTTTGCAATCAAATAACATTTTTACCTTTTACACCCGAGAAAGATGCGAGCCGTTCTACTCCTGCTGCTGTCGGCATGCCTGGGACTGACCACGACGGCACAGCGCCCGATGGTCATGCCGCCCGCCCTGAAGGCCGGCGACACGATAGCCGTGCTGTCGCCCTCGAGCACGCCCGATGCCGAGACGGTGGAGAAAGGCTGCGACGCCCTGCGCGAGTGGGGCTATGTGCCCGTCGTCGGCCCGCACGCCCTCAGCCGCTTTCACGGCTTTGCCGGCACGCCCCATCAGCGCACCTCCGACCTGCTCTGGGCCCTGCAGGACTCTACGATACGCGCCATCATGTGTACACGCGGCGGCGACGGGGCTGTTCAGGTGCTGCGCCGCATACCGTTGGACGTCTTTGCCCGGCATCCGAAGTGGATCATCGGCTTCAGCGACGTGACGGCACTCCACAGCGCCGAGGTAGCGGCGGGCGTGATGAGCATCCATGGCTCCATGTGCGACGGCATCGCCGCCCGTGGCGAGCGCGACTCCGTGAACGCCATCATGCAGCGGCTGCTGCAGGGCGAACTGCCCAGCTATTCGGTTCCCGCCCATCCGCTCAACCAGCACGGCGAGGCTACCGGCCGGCTGGTTGGCGGCAATATGTCGGTTTTCTGCGGACTGGCCGGCTCTGACTACGACTTCCTGAACCGCGCAGACGAGGGGCTGATTCTCTTCATCGAGGACACGCAGGAGTCGATGACGAAGGTCGACCGCATGCTCCACCTCATCGAGATACGTGGCATCCTGCCGAAGCTGAAGGGCATCATCGTGGGCCATTTCTCGAAGTATAAAAGTCCGGAGAACGGCTTTGCCGATATGTACGACATGCTACACGAGTACCTGCAGTACTACCCGATACCCGTCTGCTACGACTTCCCCGTCGGCCACCACAGCGGCTATAACTTCCCGATGATTGAAGGCTGCCGCGTCAGCCTGAAGGTTGACGGGAACGGAACCCGGATTGTATTTGAACCAGAAACAACAATAGAACACAGACTATGAGGAAACTTCTATTTGTCATCATGCTGATGACCGCCGGCAAGGCATTCGCACAAGGCAGCATCGCCTTCGACGACTACTTCGAGGACCGCACGCTGAGACTCGACTACGTGTTTGCCGGCAACAACCGCGAGCAGCACATCTTCTTCGAACAGGCCTATGTGACGCCGCGCTGGGCAGGCCGCCGCAGCCGACTGGCCGATATGCCGCTGCGCGGCAACGGACAGGTGAAGGTAAACGACCCCGCCACGGGCCAGCTGCTCTACGTCCACACATTCTCGACGCTCTTCCAGGAGTGGCAGGTCACCGAAGAGGCCACGAAGGTGCAGAAGGCTTTTGAGACGAGCTACAACGTGCCCTTCCCCAAGCAGCCGGTCGACATCACCATCACCCTCACCAACGTCCACGGCCAGGTGGTGGGCCAACTGACCCACACTATCAACCCTGCCGACATCCTCATACGCCCCATCGGCGACAACGGCATCGCCCACCGTTATATATGGTCGCCCGACAGCGTGCCCGACCTGACGCGCTGCATCGACCTGGCCATCGTAGCCGAGGGCTACACCGAGGCCGAGACCGACAAGTTCTACAACGACTGCCAGCGGGCCGTCGACGCACTGTTTGCCCACGAGCCGTTCACGACGCTGAAGAGCCGATTCAACGTCGTTGCCGTCGCCCCGACATCGCTCGACGGCGGTGCCAGCGTGCCGCGCAACCACAAGTGGAGCCGCACACCCGTCGGCACCCATTACGACACGTTCTACAGCGACCGCTACCTGATGACGCAGGACATCCACCGGCTGTACGACGTGCTGTCGTGCGTGCCCTTCGAGCATATCATCGTGCTGGTGAACAGCAGTACCTACGGCGGCGGAGGCATCTACAACCAAGTGCTCGTCTCCACCTCCGACCACCCGACGTTCCGTCAGGTGCTGGTCCATGAATTCGGCCACAGCTACGCCGGTCTGGGCGACGAGTATTTCTACGACGACGCCTACGAGACCTCCTACCCTGCCGACACTGAGCCGTGGGAACCGAACCTGACGACGAAGGTGGATTTTGAGCACAAGTGGGCTGACATGCTGCCTGACCCGACCGGCCGCGTGGGACTCTTCGAGGGCGGCGGCTACCAGTCGAAGGGCGTCTGGCGCCCGTCGAAGGACTGCCGCATGAAGACCAACGAGGCCGAGCTTTTCTGTCCCGTCTGCGACCGCGCCATCCGCCGTATCACCGATTTCTATACCAGTGGTGCCAGCCCAGAGGATTAAACACATCTATTCACGTTACCAAAACATGCAAAACCATATATGTTAGCAAAGACATACACTGCTGCCGTCAACGGTCTGAATGCCATCACGATAACCGTCGAAGTGAACGTGACCAGAGGAGTCATGTTTCACATGTCAGGACTGCCCGACACCGCCGTCAAAGAAAGCTATGATCGCATCAAGGCTGCACTTCAGAATTCCGGCTTCAAGTTCCCAACAGCAGAAATTACCGTCAACATGGCTCCCGCCGACATCAAGAAGGAGGGTTCGGGTTACGACCTGCCTTTGGCCGTAGCCATTCTGGCCACCGGCAACACGGTTGACAACACGCGCCTGCCCAGTGTCATGATGGTGGGCGAGTTGGGACTCGACGGTCGGCTACAGCCCATCCGCGGCGCTTTGCCTATAGCGATCCGTGCCCGTGCCGAGCACTATCAGGCGCTGATAGTACCGCTGCAGAACGTCCGCGAGGCTGCCGTTGTGAACAATATCAACGTGTTTGGCATGGAGAGTCTGACAGACGTCGTCAACTTCCTGAACGGCGACACTTCCTACCAGCCAACGCTCATCGACACCCGCCGCGAGTTCTACGAACAGCAGAACCAATACGACCTTGACTTCAGCGACGTCTGCGGACAAGAGAATGTCAAGCGCGCCCTTGAAGTGGCAGCTGCTGGCAGCCACAACCTGATTATGATAGGACCTCCAGGGTCAGGAAAGTCAATGATGGCCAAGCGCTTACCCTCCATTCTGCCCCCGCTGTCGCTGGCCGAGAGCTTAGAGACCACACAGATTCACTCCGTGGCCGGCAAGCTCCCGCGCGGCACCAGCCTCATCTCGCAGCGCCCTTTCCGCGCTCCCCATCACACCATCTCACAAGTGGCTCTTGTCGGCGGCGGACAGAATCCGCAGCCTGGTGAAATCAGTCTGGCCCACAACGGCGTCCTCTTCCTCGACGAACTGCCAGAGCTGTCGCGCTCGGTCCTTGAAGTGCTACGCCAGCCCTTGGAAGACCGCAAGATTACCATCAGCCGTGCCAAGTACAATGTGGAGTACCCTTGTTCGTTTATGATGATTGCCTCGATGAACCCCTGTCCCTGCGGCTACTACGGCGACCCCACCCACCACTGCGTCTGCACCCCCGGCCAGATTCAGCGGTATATGAACAAAATCTCTGGTCCGCTGCTCGACCGTATCGACATCCACTGCGAGATACAGGCCGTGCCGTTTGCGCAGTTGTCGCAGATGAAGCCCGGCGAGCCGTCGGCCAACATCCGCGAGCGTGTCATCGCCGCCCGCAAAATCCAGGAAGAGCGATTCAAGCCTTTCAAGGGAGTCCACTGCAATGCCATGATGACCGAGCGCATGCTCCACGAGTTTGCCGAGCCCGATGCCGCCTCTCTCGACATGCTCCGCATGGCCATGGAGCGCCTGAAGCTCTCTGCCCGTGCCTACAGCCGCATCCTCAAGGTCGCCCGCACCATTGCCGACCTTGCCGGCAGCGAGAAGGTCCAGTCCATGCACATTGCCGAAGCCATCGGGTACAGGAACTTGGATAGAGGCGACTGGGCGGAGAGGGGACTATAAGACTTGTTGTCTGGGCTCTAACCGGCTGAGGTCAAGTTTCTTGCCCAGACGGCTTTTCGTTGAGCGCAGTGCCTGCTCCGTACAGCAGAAGCACTGCGCTTTCTGCTGTTCGGTCTTGCCGTAGTACCGCATGATGCAATAGAAAGTCTCCTTGGGCGTCAGTTCAACCGAACTGAGGATGCCGGCCAAGGTGGGGTCAACGATGTGCAGCGTCTCGGTAACGGCCAGCTGCTCGCGCTTGCCCATCTGCGAGATGTTCTCGTTGTGGAGGATGGCGTAGAGCACGTCGACGCCCTGTTTCGTGCGGACGATGTCGGCACGGATGGCGGCAGGCTGTTCCGGTTCGTCGGTCTCGACAGCCATGCTCTCCATCAGCTCGTCCACCTTCCGCTCGAAAGCCGCCTTGCGCCGTCGGCTCCACCACAGGCCGCCACCTATGACAGCCAGTAAAAGTGCGATGAAACCGCCGAAAATGAAGCGGTCGTGACTGCGTCCCTGCTCGTTGGCCGCCTGCTGCAGGCGCACAAACTCCACGGTCTGGCCCTCCGGCAGCACCGCCATCACCATCTCGGCCTGCTCCTTCTTGTCCTCCAGGATAAAGACCAGCGAGAGCATAGTCAGGGCGTCGGCCATCTCGGCCGAGTCAGCCGACAGGATGGCAGCGCTGTAGGCCCGCTGCTCCGCCGTCCGCAGGTCGTGGTCGCCCACGGCCTCCATGGCCTCGTTTATCAGCTGTTCAGTGTCCGATGTCCGGGGCGCATTTTCCGTACAAGCCGCCGCTAAAAGCAGGGCTGCGCATAAAAAGGCTGTGTCAAAGAGCCGTCTAAGAGTTCTCATAACTAATTGGTTTTCAATATGTCCGTCTTCGCAAAGCGTGTCAGTCGACTTAGCCCTATTGCAGAAGCCGCCAAAAAGCACTATCTTTGCACCGACATACTTACCAATGTCAACTGCAAACCAACGTCAGCGCGGCGGCCAGATTAGGACTGGTCGCCGCTCGTCGTATTATTGTTTCAAGAGGTTCAGCTTCACTTTCGGGGCGAGGGCGTTGGAGACCTTCTCCGTGTACTGCCCGACCTTGGCGGTGGCGGTGCAGCGGATGTCGCGGCTCGACGCACCGATGTTGAAAGTATAGTTGCCGCCTTCCGTGAGCCACTGCGAGCCAGCCTCGTCGAACGAGGCGAGCATGCGGACGGGAATCTGCATCGTCAGCGTCTCGCTCTCGCCGGGCTTCAGCTCGCGCGTCTTGGCAAAGGCCTTCAGTTCCTGGGCGGACTTCTCTATCTGGCCCTTCGGGGCGGTGACGTAGACTTGGGCCACCTCCTTGCCGGCAACCTTGCCGGTGTTCTTGACGGTGACTGAAACGGTGACGTTATTGCCACTCACCTTGACCGCAGGCTTGCTGTAGGCAAACGTGGTATAGCTGAGGCCGAAGCCGAAAGGATAGGACACCTCTTTATTAAAGGTGTCGAAGTAGCGGTAGCCCACGTAGATGTCCTCCTCGTGATTGGTGAAGTCGTAGTTGGCCAACTTTCTTTCGCCTGTCCGCGCCACCTGGTAGGTGTAGAAGTCGACCAGGCCCGGGAAGTTGCGGGTCGAGGGATGGTCGGTGGCGGCGAGGGGCCACGTCATCGTCAGTTTGCCGGAGGGGCACACCTTGCCCGTCAGAATGTCGGCAACCGAATTGCCGCCCTCCTCGCCGGGCTGCCAGGCACAGACGATGGCATCGGGATAGCTGTTCCAGGAGGCCGTCTCGATGACCGAGCCACTGTTGATGATGACCACCACGGGCTTTCCGGCAGCGTGGAAGGCCTGACAGACGTCGATGATGAGCTGGCGCTCCTCGGGGATGAGGTTGAACTCCGTCTCAAGGTCGCGGTCGATGCCCTCGCCGGCCTGACGGCCGATGGTTACAATGGCAGCGTCGGCGCCCTGCACCTCCTTGCCGATGGCAATGGCGTTGACGGCAATCTCAGGATATTTCTGCGGTCCCATCTCCTCAGTCTGGAACCACTTGGCGGGATGGCGCTCGTACTGGAACTTCACGCGGGCATAGTCAACATACTTGCGGTAGATGTCGGTCAGCGACTCCGACGACTTGATACCGGCATTCTTCAGACCCTCCACCATATCGACCACGTAAGGCGTATGAACACAGCCGGAGCCTACGCCGCCGGGCAGGAAGTTGTAGCTGTTCTCGCCGAAGAGGGCGACGGTAAGTCCCCCTCCGCCTCCCCCGAGGGGGAGCGTCAGCCGTGGCTCACCTCCCCTCGGGGAGGCTGGGTGGGGGCCATTCTTCAGCAGCACGATGCCCTCGCAGGCCGTCTGGCGGGTGATGGCGGCGTGGCCCTTCAGGTCAGGCTTGTTCGTGGCGGGGTACTTATGGAAACTCGGTGTCTTGACGATGTATTCCAGCATACGGCGCACGTTGCGGTCGACGTCGGCCATCGAGAGCTTGCCACTCTTCACGCCCTCAATAATCTCGTTTACCTGAGCGGGCTGTCCCGGTTCCATCAGGTCGTTGCCGGCCTGCACCTCGGTGATGGTGGGCAGTCCCTGACGGATGCCTATCCAGTCGGTCATGACGATGCCCTTGTAGCCCCAGTCGTCGCGCAGGATGCTGGTCAGCAGGTCGCGGTTTCCCATGGAGTACTGGCCGTTCACCTGGTTATACGACGACATGATGGTCCAGGGCTGGCTCTCGCGGACGGCAATCTCGAAGCCGCGCAGGTAGAGTTCGCGGAGAGCGCGCTGGCTCACCCGCTCGTCGACGCTGGTGCGCTCGGTCTCCTGAGAGTTCACGGCGAAGTGCTTGGCCGACACGCCGGCGCCCTGACTCTGCACACCGTTGATGTAGGCGGCACCGATCTTGCCCGTCACAAACGGATCCTCAGAGTAGTACTCGAAGTTGCGCCCGCAGAGCGGCGAGCGGTGCAGGTTCATGCCCGGACCGAGGATGACGTCGCAGCGGTACTCCTTGGTCTCGTTGCCGATGGCCTCGCCCACCTTTCCTACCAGCTCCGTGTTCCACGTCGAGGCCAGACAGGTGCCTATGGGAAATCCCGTGGCGTAGTACGTCTGGCTGTCACCCTTACGGGTTGGGTCGATGCGTACGCCGGCAGGGCCGTCGGTGAGCACCGTGGCCGGAATGCCCAAGCGGGCAATCTCGGGCGACGTTCCGGCCGCGCCGGCCACCAGTGTGGCTTCGCCGCCAACGACGGCCTGGTCGCCGAAGAAGTTGTTGGCACCGCCGACGAGCAGTCGGGCTTTCTCTTCGAGTGTCATGGCCTGGAGCACCTCGTCGATGTTTGTGGCCGAGAGTTTGGGCTGTCCGTTCATTGTCATCATGCAAGTTGTGGCCGCAAGGGCCGTCAGAATAGTTTTTTTCATTTTATGTTAGTATATTATTGGTTTCGCGTGTGCAAAGATACAAAAAAAATTCGTACCTTTGCAGCCTGAAAGGAAAATAACAAGTAAATACATTAAAAAACTATGGCAAAGAAAGCACTATTGATGATTCTCGACGGATGGGGAATCGGTAAGCATGGTAAGGGCGACGTCATCTTTAATACGCCGACCCCGTATCTCGATTTGTTAACAGCCACCAGCGCACACTCGCAGCTGGCAGCCTCGGGCGAGGATGTCGGTCTGCCCGACGGACAGATGGGTAACTCCGAGGTGGGCCACCTCAACATCGGCGCCGGCCGCATCGTCTACCAGGACCTGGTGAAGATCAACCGCGCCTGCAAGGACGGCAGCATCATGGAGAACCCGCAGGTGAAGGCCGCCTACAGCTATGCCAAGGAGCAGGGTAAGAAGCTCCACCTGATGGGCCTCTGCTCTGACGGCGGCGTACACTCCAGCCTCGACCACCTGTTCAAGCTCATCGAAATCGGCAAGGCCTACGGTCTGAAGAACCAGGTCTTCGTACACTGCTATATGGACGGCCGCGACACCGATCCCCGCTCGGGCAAGGGCTTCATCCAGCAGGTCAGCGACGTCTGCGCCGCCAACGATGCCGCCATCGCCAGCATCGTGGGCCGCTTCTACGCCATGGACCGCGACAAGCGCTGGGAGCGCGTCAAGGAGGGCTACGACCTGATCGTCAACGGCACCGGCAAGCAGGCCACCGACATGGTGCAGGCTATGCAGGAGTCGTACGACGAGGGCGTGACCGACGAGTTCATCAAGCCAATCCACAACGCCGGCGTGAACGGCTGCATCGAGGAGGGCGACGTCGTCATCTTCATCAACTTCCGCAACGACCGCGCCAAGGAGATGACCATCGCCCTGACGCAGGAGGACATGCCTGAGCAGGGCATGAAGACTATCCCCGGCCTGCAGTACTACTGCATGACGCCGTACGATGCCAACTTCAAGGGTGTACACATCCTCTTCCCGAAGGAGAACGTGGAGGACACCCTGGGCGAATACATCAGCCGTCAGGGCCTGAAGCAGCTGCACACGGCCGAGACGGAGAAATATGCCCACGTGACCTTCTTCTTCAACGGCGGACGCGAGGCTCCCTACGAAGGTGAGGAGCGCATCTCATTGCCCTGATGGATGGGCACGAAATAGTCGGGCATGATGCCGCCTCCACCATACA
>JAFPVW010000205.1 GCA_017395215.1 Prevotella sp.
ACCTGCATACATGCTTCTTAGGCGGCCCGCACGACGGCGGGCGGCAGGGGTGTAGGAGGCAGTCAAATTGCCCCCTACAGCCTGTAAGTGGCTTAGGATCAACGTGCTTGTATCTTACCCAGTGTATAACCAATAAATCAGTGTTCATGATTATGAGAACTTCAACCGACCTTCACAGCTTTTCCACGCCGACGGCTACGGGGCTGGGCGGCGCAAAGAAATCCCCCGCATGGCACGAAACTATGCGAGGGAGGATGTCATGGTCTAAGGAGGATAGGAGGAAAGGAGGGCTACTTGTCGTCGTAATGCCCGTAGGCGGAAAGCACGTCCACATAGACCTCGGTCTCGAAGA
This sequence comes from Prevotella sp., assembly GCA_017395215.1. Classification (GTDB taxonomy): domain Bacteria; phylum Bacteroidota; class Bacteroidia; order Bacteroidales; family Bacteroidaceae; genus Prevotella. Next base: position 353 of record JAFPVW010000205.1, read on the forward strand.
TGCGATACACCAGACGGTGCTTCTTCGTAATCTCGCGGCTCCAGCGGCCCTCGGGCTTGCCCTTCAGCGGTTCGGGATGCCCCAGCCCCGTCTTGGGATGCACCTTCAGTTCCTCGATGAAGCGGTTGGCCTTGGCGAATACCTTCGGCTCACTCTTGGCGAGCCGCACCAAGTCAAGTTTCACTTGGTCGGACAGCTTGATTTCATATATCATAGCCCAACCTCTTTAAATGTGTGGTCAAGTCTTCACCGGGAAGCATCACGGAATACTCACCGCGTTCCATTTGCTGTTCGGCCTTGTCCAGCTTGGCGAAGAACGCCTCTTTCGTCATCAGCGTCGGGTCAGTCTTTTTGGCCACCAGCTTCTTCAGATATTTCGCCAGCTGCTTCATCAGCAACTCGCTGTCGGCTATCTCGGCCATGTCGCGCCATATCTGCGCATCCAACTCAATTGCTGTCATAATCCTAACATGTTTGGTTTTTGGCTGCAAAGGTACGAAGAACAACCGACGATGCCAGCAGCAGCAAGGTGCGCTTCTCGCAGGGCAACCTTCGGGTCACACATGACCATGGTGAATATATTCCTTCAATTGATTTGTACTTGGGAGGTCCCTTTATCTGCTCCTTCGCTACCAACCAGTGGGACTGCGTCGGCAATGCCCCGGGCAACAACACCATCTACGGCATTAAAGATTTCGCCTTCGCTCGCTTTTTTGCACTTTTAACGACAACGAGCAACATATTTGCAAAACTTTTCGTAACTTTGCAACCAAGAAATCCAAAAACAAGGCAAATATGTTGGTAATATACAATGCGGCGAGGCCATTCATCAAGTGGGTCGGGGGAAAGGAGCAGCTCCTCCAGCAGCTGAACATGAGCTTGCCGCAAGAACTATACGAGGACAGCTTTACCTACGTCGAGCCATTCGTCGGCGGCGGGGCGATGATGTTCTTTATGCTGCAAAACTTCGTGAACATCAAGCGCGTGGTCATCAACGACATCAACCGCAACCTGACGGACGCCTACGCGAACATCAAGCAGGAGCCGGAGGGGCTGGTCTATCGCCTGAAGCACATCGAGCAGCAGTATTTGCCTATAAAAGACTACGAGGAACAGAGGACATTCTACCTTGAAATGCGTCGCCGCTTCAACGAGGACGCTCTGAGCAGCCACGACAAGACCGCCCTCTTAATCTTCCTCAACCGCACGTGCTTCAACGGCCTCTATCGCGAGAACGCGAAGGGGAAATTCAACGTCCCGTTTGGCCGCTACGCCAATCCGACTATCTGCAACGAGGAAGTCATCTACGCCGACAGCGAGTTGTTGAACCGCTACGACGTGCAAATCCTCAACGGCGACTTCAAGCAAACGGCCAAGGCCATCGACAACTCGGGCTTGACCTTCTTATACTTCGACCCGCCTTATCGACCTCTCAGCGCAACGTCCAGCTTCAACAGCTACGTCAAGGAAGATTTCAACGACGACAGCCAGCGCGACCTCGCGGCCTTCTGCCGGATGCTGAACACCCGCAAAAAACGTCCGCTGGATGCTCTCCAACTCCGACTGCTCGGCCAAGAACCCCGCCGACACGTTCTATTATACCTATAAAATCGCTTGCTAACCTATGAAGAAAGAAACGCAGGAGCATCAGGTCATCAAGACGATGCGCAGGGAAGGCGGGTACGCCACGCTGCGACGGCTGAACGAAATCGTGGACTTTTCGACGTGGAAAACCAAGACGCCGGAGGCTACGGTCAGGCGAATTGTGCAGGACAGCAAGCTGATTTTCAAAATCCAGCCGGGGCTATGGGCCCTTGAGGAGTTCCGCGACGAGGTGTTGCGGAAGTTTGAGCTGAAACCTGGCAACAAGCAAAGCGAAGAGCAGTTCAGCCACGGCTACTACCAAGGGCTGCTCGTCGAAATCGGCAAGTTCCGCCACCAGATGACCTACGTGCCAGCCCAAGACCAGAACCGCAAATTCATCGGCCAGCGCCTTGGCGACATCACGGACACGACGGAGCTTCCCGCCTTCACCTACGACAAGCTGCTGAAGCGGGCAAGGACCGTCGATGTCATCTGTTTCAACGAGCGGCAGATGCCCTCGAGCTTTTACGAGGTAGAGCACACGACCGACATCAAGAATTCCCTCTCGAAGTTCTACGAACTGCAAGACTTCCATGCCGATTTCCATATCGTCGCAGACGCGAGCCGCAAGAAGGAGTTTGAAGACAAGCTCCACGTCTCCATGTTCGGAGCCATCGAGAAGCGCGTGAAGTTCGTCGACTACAAGCACGTCGCCGACATGTACGAAGGGCTGACGAAAGTTTCAAGTTCCATCTGGTAAACAGTTTCTGCTATGAACGAATACATCTTCTACACCAACGAGGGGCACACCGAAGCCCCCAACGCAAGCTCTGTGGTAGAGAACTGCCAGGTGCTTGGACGAGCAAAAGGCAGCAACGCCGACGAGGCACTGAAGAATCTCATGGACGAAAACCGCTGGATTTCCGAGGCTGGATTTAATCCCGCAGAGTTCTTCATCAAGCAGATTCTGACCGCAGAACAACGCGCAGACATCAACGCCGTCATAGAATATCTGTGGGCTGACGAAGAGAGACATTATGAAGAGAGCGAGGACAAGGGCAACCATATCTTCAACGTCATAAGAAGGCTTAAAGGCATATAAACATGGACGAAGACAAAGACTTTCTGCGACAGGACAACAATTATCGCACGCTGAAGGCATTCCAGAAAGCGGAGTGCATCTACGACGTGACCTTCTACTTCGCCCACCAGTTCCTCAAGCCCGGCGACCGCACCATCGACCAGATGATACAGGCCGCCCGCTCAGGCAAGCAGAACCTGGCCGAAGGGAACATCGACGGCATCACCTCGCGCGAAATGGAACTGAAGCTAACCAACGTTAATCGCGCCTCACTGCACGAACTGCTGCTCGACTACGAAGACTATCTTCGCGTTCGCGGACTGGAACAATGGAAATACGACGACCCCCGCTGCCGTCAGACCCGCGCCTTCTGCAAAGCCCACCTCGATTCAGCCATCTACCGCGAGAAAATCAAGGAGCGCTCCGACGAGACCATCGCCAACATCGCCATCACGCTCATCCATCAGTGCGACGTGCTCATCCGCAGGCTCATTGAGTGGAAAAAGCGCGACTTCATCGAAAAAGGCGACATCAAGGAAGAAATGTACCGCGCCCGCAAGGACTGGCAGAAGCGCAACGGAGCATACGGCGCGATTCCCTATGGGACAAATGGGCAATCGGGGTTTAATGGGCAACCGCGTAACAATGCGCAGCCGCCCCTCAGCCCAACAAACCCATTCAGCCCAACAACAAGTAACCCACCGGCATCGCCGCCAACCTCATAGGCCGCCGCTACCTCGGCATCGAGCGCGAGCAGCAGTTCGCCGACATCAGCCGCAAGCGTGGCGAGGAAATCGACGACCTCAAGACCTTCGGCGAATACCGTTCCAAGATTAAGGACATCGCCAAGTCAGAGATTTACGAACCCGCCTGCTTTGCCTCTGAGGAAGAACCATTCGAGGATTTACCATTCTAAAAGAAAAACATCATCGAGAATATGAGGAACATGTCTAATCATAAAGACTCGCGCCCTCCGCCGGCGGAAAAACCGTCCAAGGGGTTGGACAGCGGGAACGAGAGACAGAACAGATTGTAAAACCAATAAAACGTGTGGAGATCGAAGAGTTCCAGAAGGCACTCGGACGGATGATGGACAATCCTGACCTCGTCACTCTGCTACGCCCGTTGATGGCTTATAAGATGAGTGGTTCACGACAGGTTCGTTTCATAGAATCTACCAACGACTACAACACGCAGGTGCTCTATCGTCTTGGTTTCCAATGGCCGACTACTGCTGCCGACTATGTCCATCGCTTTGTTGATACTATTGTAGGCTTCGATTTCTTTAATGTATGAATTGTGAATTATGAAAAAAGAAATATCTTTTAATACCGAGTTCAACAGATTCCTCTGGTCATCAATCTTGATTGCCCTCTCGGCCTGTCTCGGAAATGTCGTTGACTCTATCATCGTAGGAAACCTGATTGGTGAGGATGGTGTCAGTGCCATCAACCTCTCCAAGCCTATTACACAGTTCATGTTCACCATCAGCATGCTGCTCTCTACAGGGGCAGGCATGCTCGTGGGCATGGAATTAGGTAAGAAGGATTACGGGCGCGCTTCCTATATCTTCACCCTTTCCACCATCTGCTGTCTGGCCTTCGGCTTGTTGCAGACGGTAACAGGTCTGTTCTTCACTGACGACATCACAGGATGGCTATGCACCAACCAGCAGCTCTTCGGTGCCACGCGCGACTATCTCTTTCCGTTGATGATCGGTGCACCGACCTATATGATGGCATGGGCACTGGCCACGATGGTTGGCGTCGATGGCAGTCCGCGACTGGTGTCTATCGCCATTCTCATCGACAATGCTGTCAACCTCTGCTGTGATATCATCTTTATCCAGTGGTTCGGGTGGGGCATCGAAGGATCGTCTACAGCCACCGTCATCGGTCACATCGTAGGCATCGCATTCATGTGCTGGCATTTCCGCTATCCCGACCATCATTTGGGAATGGTCTTTGGCAACGGGAAGGCATGGGCAGCCCTCAAAGCGATGGTATCGCAAGGGGCGCCTCTGGCACTGGCCTCCATCAGCCTTACTGCGCTCCTTTTCTGTGCCAACAGCATCGTACTGTCCACCATGGGGCGTGTAGGTATCTTTGCCTTCTCTGTCTGCATGAACATCCTTTATATCTACAATCTCTTCCTGTCTGGTACCTGCCGCACAGTCCAGTCGCTGGGCTCCATACAGGTGGGCAAAGGCGATAACGAGAAGTTCCGTCTGGTCATCAGCAAGTCTTTCCGGTTCATCACCATCGCCATGCTGATTACCTGCGCCTTTATCTGGATTGCTCCCGAAGCCATCACCAAGTTCTTTGGTGCAGATGAAGAGGACCTTATAGCCGAGGGCGTACGCGCCCTGCGCATATTTGCGCTGAGCTTCATTCCTTTCTGCTACATCTACACCATTATGGTGGTATACAAGCTATACGGACATCACAAGATGGCGTTGTTCATCTCGTTAGCCCTTTCGCTGACAGTGATTCCCGTATTGTGGATGATGTCTCTTGCAGCCCCCGGCTATCTGTGGTACAGCTACCTCATTGCATACGCCATAGAAGTCATAGCCATCGTGGTGCTCCACAAAGTGACACATGCCCGCTTTGAACTAAAACCCATGTGATTTAATGTCTATTGTGGGCGCAGCCAGAGTAGATGGTTTGTGGGGTGGTTGCTGGCATTGAAAGTGCCTTGCAGGCGGACGGACTTTTGCAGCAGTTTGATGTTGCCATTCTTCATGTCTACGGCAAGCACCTGATATTTGCCTGCAGGCACGGCAATGCTCGGTGTGCTGCCTTGCGGGCATACGAGAAAGCCTTTGCCTTCGTGGCCAATGGCAACGCAGTCCTGTCCACTGATGGGTGTCATCAGGCAGACGTCTTCCAGCAGCGCTCTTTGCAGCTTGCCTTCGGGGCTGACGGGGATGTTGGGCAGTGAGCCGCCGGCCATGAGGATGGCCCAGCCGTAGTCGGGGTGTTGCTGGGCGAAGAAGGTTACGGCCTTGTCGGGATGGCGGTCGCGCATCTCACGCACGGCCTTGTAGGCCTCGCTGAAGCCTGTCTTGCCGACTTTCATCTTGCGCATCCACTGGCGCGGGGCCATGCTCTTGCCTCCCTGCGGGGCCCAGAGGCCTTCGGTGTTGTAGTGCCAGTAGCGTATGTCGATGATGTCCACCACCTTGTTCAGCACGGGGTCGGCGAGGATGCTGTCCTGTACGTCGCGGGTGCAGCTGAGGGCTACAAGGGGATGGCGGCCTGTCTCGGCCTCCCACTCGGCAATGGTCTCAAGCCAGAAGCGGGTGAAATGGTAGGGACCAGTATATTCAGCACTGGTGAGATGCACCACGTTGGGTTGGTCTTTCAACTGGTCAAGACACATGCGGATATACTGGCGGTGCAGGGGACGGAGCACGGGGTTCTGCTCGTTGTAGAACTGTTCGGCGAGGAAGATGCGCTTGTCGCCGGCGAATGGAACGGGTTCTGGGAAATCCGTGCCGTTGACGTTGTTCACTGGTCGCCATGGGCAGTCAACCCAGTGGGCACCGGCCTCAAGTATGTTGTGCTGGAAATAGTGCTCGTTGAAAAGCAGAATCTGGTGGGGAGCGGCTTTGTCGGCAAATTCCTGAAGGCGGCTCCAGTACCAGCGGTTGGGCTTGGTAAGGTCGTAGCGTGATAGTCCGTCCCATGCCGTTCCTTGTCCGGAGCGGCTGAAGGGCTGCTCGTAGAACGGTGCCCATACATCGCCGTCGGCTCTGCGCACCCGCTCGTGGTCGGTGCGCCGCAGGTCGTACCATAGGCCGTAGTTGTGATAGAGCGAGGCGTAGTGATTGTCAGAGAGGAAAGCCACCACCGAGTCCATGCGGTCTGTCCAGCCCTTGCCCTCCCTGCCTGGCACAAAGCGGGTGATGGCGGGCTTGGATTCGTTAGTTGCAAAATTGTCCTTCACCCTGCCGCTCCACCATGGTATGCTGTACTGGTTGCCAGTGACGAGACAGCCGTCGGCAGTGAGGTGGCCGTTGGTGACGGTGTAAGAGGTAAGAGGTGAGGGGTGAGAGCTGAGAGAATGCTCTTGCTGCAGATTATTCCATCCAAGGTAATCTCTCACCTCTTGCCCCTCACCTCTTACCTCTTCCCGTAAGTCTATCCACATCTCCATTGTAAGCCGGGGAGTGGTGAGCGACTCCTGTGCCATCTCCATGGCCTGCTCTACTGTTGGCGAGCTGGTGGCATTGGTGTTGAGGGGCAGCAGGCAGGGGTCGAAGGGCAGCTTGCCCAACCGTTTCTCCAACTGGTTGTAGAACAGGCTGCGCGGCGACACGTGGTCGTTGCTGCTCGTCCACTCGCCGTTGCCCGTGAGGGTGCCCCAGCAGCCATGACCGCTACAGCGGTTGACGCTGTCGGGCGAGTAGCACTCGATGGTCGAGGCGGTGCATTGCCAGAACATGGAGTTGGCAGTGTTCCAGCCGGTGCCGAACTGAAACTGTTCGAGGTTGGCGAATCTTAGGTCGTTGCCGTCGATGTTCACAATGTCGAAGAGCAAGCCTGCTGCCCACGAGCCTATGCTGCCGCTGAAACCCAACGACTGCTCGCCCTCGCACTGCACGAAGGCATTGGGGCCTGCGGCACAGAAGCCTGCCGCGAAGTCGTGGATGCCCTGCCGCGAGACACACCGCTGGAAGAGCGTCTGCTGACCTCGGGTGAGAAACACCTGTCGGCGCCAGCCGCCTATCTCTGATACGGGTTCCTGTGCTATGCAGTCCTCGACGGTGATGCGGATAGTCTGCTTCTGCAAGTTCACCGCCGAGCCGGCAAGGTGACGGAAGCGGACGGCGCGCACCCAACAGTCGCGGGCGTTGTCAATGGAAATGCCGTCCCAGCAGTGGTCCTCGTCCTTGGGGTTCCAGTCGTTGACAGCCGACTCCAAAGTCATGTCCTCGATGCCGCACTCCGTGATTTCCGCTTGGCGGGGATGCTTCAGGATATATGCTCCGCCAAAGGCGGGGCTGATGGTGGTGGTGATGGGGGCGTCGATGGTTACGGTGCTGCCGTTGACGGCCGTCACCGTCCTGTCCCATGTTATGTCGATGTCCGTTGGCTTCCAGCCCGTATAGTCGAGTCCGCCGCCGAAGTCGCCCATCCTCAGGTGTTCTATCCACTCCTTGGTGCAAGGGCGCACTATAAGTATGCGTTCGCCTACTTTGAGATTCCCACCGTCAACTCTAAGTTGGCTACTTCCGGCGGCCCCCTCCAAAACTGTCCCCGTAGTAGAGGCTTTCTGTTCTCCCCTCCCTATGGGGGAGGGGTTGGGGGAGAGGCTTATCATCGCACCTCGGTCCACTCCCTCCTTCACGAGCTTGGTCTTGCCGCGACCCATGCCTCGCAGCACGATGCCGGAGGCCGTAATGCGCAACGGCTTGCTGATGGCAAACGTGCCTTCGCCCAGGAGGATGGCACCCCGGTGGCCATTGGCATCGGGCTTCAGCGTGGCCACGTGGTCGATGGCCTGCTGAATCAATACCGAGCAGTCGCCCGCCTGCCAGCCAATGTTCACAGCCGTCTTGACATCGGGTATGGGCTGCTCCGAGGCATGATAGCCGCAGGTGGAGTAGTCCATGGGGATGTAGAGCTGCTTCTTGGGCTTAGGAGCAGCCTGCAGCACGGCGCTCAGGCACCATGCTGCAGACAGTAGGGTTAGTGTGATGATATGTCTCCTCATAGCTTAATCCGCCAGCGGGTCGAAGGTGCCGGCGGTGCCGTGGCTGTAGTCGTGCCAGCCTACGGTCTGCAGCAGCGTCGGGTTGGTCTGCATGGCACTCTGCTTGAAGCCGATGAAATAGTACTGCGGACGGAAGAGGATGCCGGAGGTCTCGTCGTTGGTGTCGGCATTCACGTCCTTGCGCTTGAGGTAGGCGGTGTAGAAGTCGGCCAAGTCCATGGCCTCGTTGCTGCCATACTCCTCAGAATCGTCGTCGTAGGTAAGGCTCTCGGTGAGTGTCAGTGCCTGGGGACGCTTGTCTATCACGGGGTCGGCATCGTTCTTCTGGTCGGCCAGGGTGCGGGTATAGATGACTATCTCGTGACGGCGCTGACCGTTGAGGGGTGTCATGCCGAGGAACGTGCAGGTGTTGCCGCCGAAACCGGTGAGGTGCCAGGTCGTAGGCTCGCCGTCGAAGGTCTGCGTACCCCCGTCGAAGAGCATCCAGCGGCGCATGTCGTCGAAGGCCTTGCCCTCGTAGGCCAGCTCCACCTGACGCTCGTAGAGCACGGCGGCCAGCATCTTCTCGCGAGAGGAGGCAACGTCGGCAGGCAGTCCGTAGTTCTGCTCGGCGGTGTAGCCCACGCGGGCACGTATCTGCTGCAGGGCCAGCAGGGCCTCGTCAATATGACCGGCACCGGCAGCAGCCTCGGCAAACTGGAGCAGCACCTCGGCGTAGCGCATCCAGACGAGGGGTGCAGCACTCTGCTGGAAGCCCTTGGGCGTGGAGGCACTGATGCTGAAGCGGTAGAGCGGCGAGGCGCTGAGGGCACCGTCGTCGCTGCGCTTGCGTATGTAGACGGCACTGTTCTTCTGGGCTATGAGGTCGGCAGTGTAGCCGTTCGACGTGCTGCTCATGCGGTCGGCATCGTCCTGTGAGGCATACCACGTGTAGCTCCACAACGAGAAGTTGGTGCCCGAACCGCTATACTGGTGGGGGAAGTAGGCATAGACGTATTTCTTGCCCACGTCGTCGTAGCTGTTCAGGTCGTTGCCATTGGTGTCGAAGCGCCACTCCACTCCGGGGAAGGCGAAGGTGCGGTAGAAGCGCGGGTCGCGGTTGAGCCAGAAGCAGAGCGGGTCGTAGGTGATGGTGCTCTTTCCGGGCTTCAGGCCATCGGCCATGGGGAACAGGTCAACCATTTCGGCCGTGGGGTGCAGTCCGCCGTTGCCGTTGGCATTGACGGGGCGTAGCGAGTGCTCCCATCCGTTCCACTTGTCATAGTTGGCCGTTTCCACCTTGTCGCGGTTGTTGTAGAGCGTGGCCAGCACGGTCTCGCCCATGGAGCCGTCGCTGCCGTTGTTGACGAGGAACATCTTGGCCCAGTTCATGGCGTTCTGATAGCCACCGCTTGCGGGCGAGGCGCCCGCGCTCCCAGCGTATGCCAGTCCCACGCCACCCTCGTTGAGTAGTTGCAGGGCTTGCTTGTTGGTCTGGTAGGCCGTTTCCCAGCGTGCCGTCTCGTCGCTGCGGTTGAAGAGCGGCGAGGCATAGAACAGCTCCACACGTCCCTTCAGGGCAGCGGCAGCACCGGCAGTGATGCGCCCGTAGTCGCTTGAGCCCCACTGCTTAGGCAGCATGTCGGCAGCGCGCTGCAGGTCGTCGCAGATGAACTTGATGCAGTCCTTGGCCGGCGAGCGCGGCACTATCTTGTCACTGCCGTCGCCATCGCCTATGATGGGATCCTGCGGGTGGTCGATGATGGGCACTCCGCCGTAGAGCTTCACGAGTGTCCAGTAACGGAAGGCGCGGAAGAAGTAAGCCTGTCCTAACAGCTTGTTCTTCTCCTCCTCCGTCATGCTGGTGCTGTTCTCCAAGTGCTCGATGATGTCGTTGGCGTTGCGTATGTTGCCCCAAGGGCTGTCGCTCTTGTTGATTACGTAGAAGTAGTCGGTCACGTTGGTGTAGTCCAGCTCCTGGTCGGGGTTGGTGAAGTCGGTGAAGCCACCATACTCCAAGGAAGACTTTGACCACACCTCGGGCGAGCCCGTCGAGGTATAGGTATTCTGTCCGTTGGAACCGTTGCCACTGCCCTGACAGGCCTGGGGCAGCATCTCGCGGTAGAGGGTGTTCACACGGTCAAGGGCACCGGCATAGCTGCTGTAGACTTTGTCCTCAGAGAAGCTGCCGTAGACAGTCATGTCGTCGAGGAAGCCATCGCTACAGGATAAAGAACCACCGATTACGCAGATTGCGCAAATTGATTTTAATATCTTGGTATTCATAATCTTCTATTCTTCAATTCTTCACTATTTCAATACTTCAATTCTCCCTTAGAACGACACGTTGATACCGAAGGTTATCTTGCGCAGATTGGGATAGCGCCCGTAGGTGCCGCCGTAGCTGGCCCACGACTTGCCGGGGTACGGGTTGTAGAGGTAGAGGGCGTTCTGCACGGTGAGGTTCAGTCGCACATTGCTCACTCCGACGGGCTTCAGCCAGTTCTTCGGCAGACTGTAGGCCACAGAGATGTTGCGCAGGGTGACGTCGGCGGCGTTGACTAACCAGAAGCTCGATGCCTGCTCGTTTATGCTGCTGTAGCGCATGTTAGGGTAGGCAGCCTCGGTGTTGCGTGGCACGGTGACGTTGCCTTTGGCGTCGTAGATGTCTTCGTAGACAAACATGTCGCTCCAGAACGATGGCAGGTTCTGATACTCCAAGTCGTCGGCCGACTTGCGGAAGTCGGTCTGCACAATGTCGTAGGCACCCCACGAGGCGGCAAGCTGAGCTGTCAGCGAGAGGTCGCGCCAGGAGCCGCCGAAGTTAAGGGTGAAGCCGTAGGGGTTGCTCGAGAACTTCGACAGTCTCACGTAGTCGTTCTGGTTGATCTTGCCGTCGGGGCCGCCATAGTTGCCGGTGCCGTCGTTGTCGCCATGCACGTCGGCATAGATGAGCGTGCCGGGGTGGACGTCGTCAATGGTCTTGCCGAAGTAGGTGGTGATGTTGTTCTCGGTGAAGTACTCCTGTATCTCCTGGTAGCTGCGGAACATGCCGAGGCACTTCAGGCCCCACACGCCACGGTCCATGCGCTCGCCCTTGACCATGCTGTCATACTCAGGCGTGGCGGGGAACGGACCCTCCAGAATCTTGTTGTCGTTCCAGCCTGTGGAGAACTTTGCCCAGTACTGCCAGTCCTTGCCTATCTTGTCGCGCCAGCCCAGGTTAAGCTCCCAGCCCCAGTTGTCGACGGAGCCGTAGTTCTCGGGCGAGGCCTGTGTGCCCACGGTGGTGGGGAACAGCGAGGTGCCCGTATAGGTCATGAACATGTCGCGGCCACGGTCGTAGTAGTAGTTGAAGTCCACGGAGAGGCGACCGTCGAGGAAACGCATGTCGAGACCCACGTTGGTCTTGTAGTTCTTGTCCCAATGTACGCCGGGGTTGACACCGCGCACGGGCATCACCGAGCCGGCGGAGACGGGCGTGCTGGTGGTGGACTCTCCGAAGACGGCACCCTTGTCGAGGTCGCGGTTATACTGCTGGCGCCACAGGAAGGCCACAATGTTGTCGCGGCCAAGGTAGCCCCAGCTGGCACGTATCTTCAGGAAGTTGACCCAGGGCAGGGCCTTCTGGAACCACTGCTCCTCGCTCATCACCCAACCGGCGCTGACGCTGGGGAAGTAGCCCCACCGGTTCTCGGGGGCGAACTTCGAGCCGTTTCCGTCGGCACGGAAGAGGAACTCTAACAGGTACTTGTCGGCGTAGGCGTAGTTCAGGCGGGCCACATGAGAGAGCACGCCGCCGACACCACGGTTGAACGAGGTGGCCTGGTCGCCGGTGGCCGACTTCGACTGCCCGTCGGTGTAGCTCACGGGGTCGGTAATCTCGCCCGTCAGGTCTTCCCACTCGTTCTCCGAGCGCTCTAAGGTGTAGAGGGCGCTCAGGTCGTGGCGACCCCAGGTGCGTGCATACTGCAGGGTGAAGTTCAGCTGGTAGCTGTCGCTGCGCTGCATGGTACGGCTGAGCAGGCTGCCGTTGTTGAGTGTCAGCGTCGAGAGTGTCCGGGCGTTGTACCACTCGGAGGTGTTCTGCCCTTCCCATGTGTAGAGGTGCGGATAGTCGGCATTGCGCTCCTGCAGCTGATATACGTCCATGAAGGTTTTCATGGTGTTGTTCTTAGTGTTGTTGATGGTTTTCGAGTACGACACCTTGGCTGTGAGTCCCTTCAGCGGCTTGATGAATCCGAGGTCGAAGGAGAGTGCGCCATTGATGGTCAGGTTGTTGGTCATGTTGCGCACGTAGTCGTCGCAGTTCTGCACGGCCTCGTAGTTGTACAGGCGGGTGTCGCTCGTGGGGATGGTGTTCTGCATGCCAGAGTATACCAGCGGATAGCCGTCGACCGAGCTGGGCACGAAGGGAAGGTGGGTCATCAGGTACTTGTAGTCGCCGTCGGTGCCGCCGCCCTTGGCTATGATGGCATTGTTCTTCTTGCCGTAGTCGCCGCTCACCTCGAGGGTGGCCTTGACGTACTTGCCTATGTTGGTGTTAACGCCGGCACGATAGTTCCAGCGGTCGTAGTCGAGCTTGCCTATGTTTCCGTCCTGGTTGAAGTAGCTGACGTTGGCGAAGTAGGTGGCTTGTTCCGTACCGCCGCCTACGTTGATGCTGTGACGGTGGGTGATGGCTGAGCTCCACTCGTCGTCCAACAGGTCGTAGTTCAGCGCCTTCATCTGCTCCAACTCGTTCTGCTGGAACAGCACGCGGGCGTTGTCCACATAGTCCTTAGTGGCGGTGCCGGCAGCGGTGACGGCGTTCCACACGCGACCGTAGTCGTAGGCCGACAGCATCTTCGTCGTGAAGGTGGCATCGGTCCAGCCTATCTGTCCGTTGTACGATATGCGGGGTGCGCCAGCCTTGCCCTTCTTCGTCTTCACCAGTATGACACCATAGGCCGAGCGGGCACCGTAGACGGCGGCGGCAGCGTCCTTCAGCACGGTGATGCTCTCCACCTCGCTTATGTCGAGGTTGTTGAAGGCTGTCTCGGTAGAGATGAAGTCGTCGATTACGTAGAGCGGCGATGCGTCAGGGTCGCCGCCGTTGGTGGCACCTGGGGTATTCTGGGTGTTGGCCGAAGCATTGCGTATCTGCAGCGACGGACTCTGGCCGGGACGGTAGGCACCGGCGCCACGGCTGACGCTGACACCGTTGAACTGTCCGGCAAGGGCGTCGCCAAGGCTTCCCACCGACAGGTCTTTCAGCTCATCGGCGGCAATGGCCTCGACGGCTCCCGTCACGTTCTTCATCTTCTGTGTGCCGTAGCCCACCACCACCACCTCTTCCAACGAGGTGCGGTCTTCCTGCAGCTTCACTATGCCGCCAGTGGTCTCTACGGCCACATATCCGATATAACTGATGGTCACCTTCGCCTTCTCGGGAACCTCGAGCTTGTAGTTGCCGTTGAAGTCGGTCACGGTGCCTGTCTTGGTGCCTTTCACCTGGACGGTGGCTCCAATTACGGGTTCGCCCTGTTCGTCGTACACCGTACCTGTCACCACTTTGTTCTGCGCTAAGCTGACTGACAGCTGGCACGCCATAGCCGTCAGTGTTATCAGCAGTCGTTTCCTTATTGTATGCTTCATAATATTCATGTTCATTTGTGCGGTAGCTATTCTTCACTTTTCACTTACTTAATCCACCTCGGGTCGCCCTGTCCGGCGTCCTTCTGGGCAGCAGCAGGCACGAAGTCGCCCGTGGCGGGATTTATCTCGGGGTCGTTGGTGAGCCACAAGCCCGGGTTCTTGATGCCCGTCTGCGAGGCACTGGCATCAGCACCGTCGCGCCAGCAGGTGTTGTTGTTCACGTCCCACACGGGGTTGTCGCTCGACTGTCCCTTGTTCAGGCCCGTCAGGAAGTTGGGCTTGCCGCAGTCGTAGACTATGGTGTTCTTCAGCGTGTAGTGGTGCTGCACCTGTCCGTTGTGGTAGTCGCAGAAGTTCTTGCCGTAGGCTATGTTGGCCAGCGTACAGTTGCTGATGCTGACGTAGCGCTGCTCGTCGTCGCCCAGGTCCTTCGGGCGGCCGCCGTGCTGTATGAAGAAGCAGTCGGCGTGTTCGCGCGAATAGACGGTGCTATTCTTGATGGTGAAGTCGGTAATGTAGCCCGACTTCATGTAGACGAAAGCCCCGCTGCTGGCCGTAGGCAGCGTCTTGTCGATGTGTACCACCGTGTTGTTGATGCTCACCACGCGCACGTCGTACTTCACCGAGTTGCTGGCCATGAGGCTGCTGCCCAGCCTCGTGATGTTGCAGCCCTGCACCACCACGGGGTCCATGATAAAGTAGTAGCCCTTCTCGGCTATCAGGTCCTTGATGCGCTCGTCGGGCTCGTCGCTGAACGAGATAATCGGCTTGTTGGTAGCCTCGGCATCGATGTTCAGGTACTTCAGCGTGAAGCCTGCGTAGGTGTTGAAGTAGGCACCAGTCCCCATCGTGATGTTGGCGTAGGTGGCCTTCGACGACGAGCGGAGCGACACCTGGTGACCGCCGAAGTCAATCTTGCCCGACACGGTGTACGTGCCGCCCGGCACCAGGTCGTAGCACAAGTGGCCGGTGCTGTCCTCGGGGATGGGGTTCTCGGCGAACCAAGCCTTCAGGTCGCTGCCGTCGGGTATCAGGGCGTAGGTGGGCAGGAAGGTGTTGAACTTGTATTCGGTGTTCTCCGTGGCAGCCTGGTTGTTGTACTTCTCGTTGCCCAGCGTGCGCAGCGTCAGGCTGTAGTTCGTGTCCTCCTCGCGGCTGGTGGTCACGCTGCAGCCGTCGATGGTGTCGGTCTTGACGAGCAGCGGACTGTTGGGATTGTTCACGTTGTAGAGCGCTATCGCGTAGCCGCCCGCTCCATAGACCACGGGCCACGAAATGGTCATAGAGCTGCCGTCGGGACTCGACACCACCTTGATGTCGTTTGGCGAGGGCGACTGCAACGTGGCATTCTGCACCTGCGGAGCCCACGATTCGTCACCGTCGTAGTGGTCGGCGCAGCTCTGTGTCAGCAGTGGTGTTGCAGACAGCAGCAACCCGCTCACTGACATCCAGGCGAGCGGACAGCTCCTCCTTGATTTCTGATTTCTTTTCATAGAGTTAATTAGTTATTAAGTTTATACTTGTATACCTTATAAAACTTTCGCAAGTTCCGCAAAGACGGACTGTAAGGCCAGAAAGCTCCCAGCCTAGGGCAACGCCCTGGACTAAGTGCTTGTTGGCCTTTCAGGCCGTTGCTGTACCTTTTCATAGCTTGCGAAACTTGTATACCTTATTATATATATGACGTGACGCACTTGATATTGTAATCAAGTGCAAGAGCTATTTCTTTCTCCATGTGGTGATAACGTCCTATTCTTTTACAGCATCTTTCAAGGCTTCCGAAAAAATGCGACCTGTTCGACCTGAAGGTACGGTTGAAATGACGCTGAAAGCGTCTTCGCTCAGTAACCGTAGTGTCCGAAGGACCTGCGGGCAAATGAAGAGCCCCCCAACCCCCTAAAGGGGGAGTTCCAGCAGAGTCTGTAGTTCCCCCTTTAGGGGACAAGGAGGCTTACTCCCCCTTTTGGGGGTTGGGGGACTCCCCGGCATTGAGCGGCGACCGCTTCGCGGTCATATTGCTGTTCAACCGCAGGTCGAATTATTTGGAAATATATAAATTTTTTGTTTTTGCATACATTGCCTACATTTAGCTACATCATTCTGAATATCTGTCGGTTATATAATGTAGGCAGAATGTAGGAGTGTAGGCAATGGAACAAGCAAAAACTAATAATAAGGCGATTTAGGGGGCAGTCTGAAAAGCCTGTTGCTCGGACTGAGCCACTTTTCTCTCAAAAAGTGGCACTTTAGAAAAGTCCCAGGCCTTGGGACAAAAATATAGTGGCACTTATTGACTGTCCCAAGGTATGGGACAACAGCGAAAGACCGTTTTTTCTTGCCTCTCGAAAAGGCTCTTGGTGCAGTTTTGTCAGATACTATCCGACAGAGAAAACAAGGAAAAAATTTCGTGCTGTGCGGTTGAACAGCAGTATGACCGCAACGCGGTCACCTCTAAATAAC
>JAFPVW010000206.1 GCA_017395215.1 Prevotella sp.
CCACGCGGGCCTCGATGAGGGCCAGCAGTTCAAGGTCGTCCTTCTGGTCGGCACGGGCCATGCGGCGACGGTCGGCCAGCATCAGTTCCTTCAGCAGTTGCACCCGCATCCGCGTGTCGTACCACACGTCGAGCCGCTCGCTCAGCGCGAGGTTGCGGCTCACCAACCGCTGGTTCTCCTCGAGGAGCCGGGCGTTCTCGGCACCCAGACGGGCGTTCTCGGCTCGCAACTGTTCCAACTCGTCGTTCTCCATCATCGCTTATTCCTTTGCAAACAGTTGGAAGAACCCCGCCAACTCCAGTGCCTCGTACAACTCCCCTGCGGGATTCAGCCCCGTGAGGGCGGCATGGTGGCCGTGGCCGTTGACGTGCTTATAGACGTTGAGCAGCAGCCGCAGACCGCTGGACGAGATGTAGCGGAGTTCGCTGCAGTCGATGGTCACGTCGCAGTCGGTGCGCTCGAACAGCGGGGCAAGGTCGCGCTCTGCCTGATTGCTGGCCACGGTGTCGAGTCCTCCGGCGAGGGTTGCCACCATCCGGCCTTCCTGTTCTGTAATCGTTATCTTCATTGTTCTATATCGTTATATCGAAATTTCCTTCTTGATTGTCAGCACGTTCCGCTCTCCCTCGCGGCAATAGGTCAGTGCGTCGCTCATGTGCCGCATGAAGAGGATGCCGAGGCCGCCCTCCACCCGCTGGTCGGCAGGCACGGTGGTATCGACATCAGGGGCTTGGGTGGGGTCGAAGGGCTGGCCGTCGTCGGTAAGGGTGACGTGCAGCACACCATCGCGCACCTCGCTGTCGAGCCGGATGCTGGTGGCATGGGCGTGACGGATGACGTTGGTCACGGCCTCTTCGACGGCCAGACGCAAACGCGGCGTCTCGTGGTCGGAAAGACGCGCCCGGCTGCTGACAGCCTCGACGAAAGCCTCCAAATGGTGGAGGTCGCCGCCGTCGGTGCGCAGCGTGAGGGTGTTGCCGCCATGCCAGCGGATGGCCATGAGCGTGATGTCGTCGCTCTGCTCGGCACTGCCGACGTGGCGCTGCGCGTCGCTGCTCATCAGCTCCACCAGTTGGCGGGGCGAGAGGGCCGACGACTGGCGGGCCTGTTTCAGCACGCGGCGACGAGAGAGAGGGCGCTCGTGGCGGTCGCGGGCCTCGTTCAGTCCGTCGGTATAGAGGAAGAGGGTGTCGCCGGCATGGAGCCGAACCGTCTGCCCCTCGTAGTGCCACGTGGACAGCGCGCCCACGGGCAGGTTGTGCTTGATGTCGAGCGGATCGCCGCCCAGGGTGGGCTGCTCGTGTCCGGCGTTGCAGTAGTCCAGCGCGCCCGTCGTCAAGTGGAGTACCCCCACGAACATCGTCACGAAGTAGCCGCTGCTCTGCTCCTCGCACAGCAGCGTGTTCATTCGCGTCACAATGGCCGCCGCCAGCCCCGTCGCCTGTCCTGTATGCTGCGACAGTGTCACAGCCCCACTACCGTCAGCCCCTCCATTCTCGGCAGCCCTCCCCGCCTCGGTCCTAAACAGCGACCGCATCACCGTCATCAGCAGTGCGGCGGGCACACCCTTGCCCGTGACATCACCGATACAAAAGAAAAGCCGGTCGCCGCGGATGAGGAAGTCGTAGAAATCGCCGCCGACCTCGCGGGCCGGTGTCAGTGTGGCGTATAACTCAACGTCGTCACGCTCGGGGAAACCAGGGAACGTCTTGGGAATCATGGACTGCTGTATGTCGTGGGCCACGCGCAGTTCGCCCGCAATGCGCTCCTTCTCGGCGTTCACGGCCTGCAACCGCCGCAGATGGGCCACGGCGCGCACCACGATGAAGCCCAGCAAGAGCAGCCCGAACAGATGAAGCAGGCCGTTACGAAGGGCTGCCCGCTGCTGGTTGTCATAAAACTGTGTCGCCATCTGGGACAGTTCGCGCAGCGGCACGTCGGCGGCCAGCACGGCCACCTTCTGCCCTGCGGCATTGCGCACTGGCAGCGAATAACTGCACATCAGAAGGAAGGTGTAACGGCCCTCGTAAGGTTCGCTCCAGTAGCCGTTGCTCTGAAGGGCACGGGCATACCAGGGGCGCTGGGTGTAGTCGATGTCGAGCCGCTGCTCCACCAGTCGCATGGACTTGTCGCCGCCCATGTCGTCGCCATTTTCATAGAGGTAAAGCCCGAAAAGCCCCTCGCCGCCCGTTGCATCCTGTCCCGCCTGCTGCGATTTAATTGCAGCCCCACCAACAGCCCCGTGGGCAGCCTTCCCGGGCACGAAACCAACCGTCACCCCCACAATCTGGGGCTGGCTGAGCGACAACTGCCGCAGCACCTGCCGCAGCGTATCGATGTCAACCTCGTCGGCCTGGCGCTCAATCTCGGGCAGGGCAGCGGCCACGGCAGACTCCACCTCCTCCTTGATGCGGGCGATGCGGTGGCTCTCGTTCAGGTCGCGCTGTGCCTTCACGGTGAGTTGCTCGTTGAAACTGCGACGCGTAGAAACGAAGTCCACGATGGTATTCAGTTCCAACAGCACGGCGGCCACGACGATGACCAGGATGCTCACGCGGGTATGGTGGTTCAGTTTCATCGGCGTCATTCTGTTTCGGATTCATTTGATTGAAAGGTCTCGCGGAAACGGGCTGGTGTCATGCCGTAGCGATTCTTAAAGTCGCGCATGAACGAACTAACAAAGCTGAAGCCCGAGGCTGTGGCAATGTCCGACAGGTTTGACAGCGGCTCGTCCTTCATCTGCTGGCAGGCATGATCCAGCCGGCAGTTGCGCACAAATTCGGGGATGGAGGTCTGACGCTTGGAGAAAATCATTCCGGCGCGGTGGGCCGAGATTCCAAACCGCTCCACAATGTCGGAGCGTCCAAAGCCTGGCTTCAGGTATAGCCGTTCCTTGACGATAGTAGAAGTGATGTGCTTATAAAGCCGTTCCTCGGCAACTTCTGCCTTCGTCGTCCGCCTATTGGGCGGTGGGGGGGGGTAAGGTTTCACGATGCGCGGCTCCCGGCTCTTCGCCATCAGGGACTTTTTCCGGCTCATCATCCGCCGGCTCATCATCCGCCGGCTGCTCTTCCCTCTGGCCGGTAGCATCGCCTGCGCCGTCGTCTTCTACGGCGGGCATCGGCTCCATGTAGTCAGTGGTCTCTTGCGGAAAGTTGAGATGAGAAAAAGTCATCAGGTCTTCATCTGTCGATTGCGCACTTCTCAGTTTCCTGCGATAGTAGAAGACCATCACTATCGTGCAGATGAGGGCACCCAACAGGATGCCTATTACGTAGCTGGAAATGTGTAGAAGTTCTGTTGTGAAGTCTGTCATTTCTTTGTTTATTTGCGTGCAAAATTACCTATTTAATTCGACGCGCGAAAAGCCTGCACAAATTGGTATATCCACAGGAACGAATTGATATACACAATATTCACAAATGCGCAATTTGCGATGCATAAATCGTCACAAATTGCGCAAATAGCGTAGTAGGAAAGACAGAAAAAAGATTGGTGTTACGCCTGCGACTGGCGGCGATATTCCGTTGGGGAAATGGAATAGGAAGCCTTGAAATCCATGGCAAAGCGGGGATAGGATGGGAAGCCGGAGGCAGCGGCGACATCGGCGATGGACATGGTGGTACTCTTGCGCAGCAACTGGCAGGCATACTCCAGGCGGGCATTGCGCACGAAGTTGGATACGTTACCGTAGGGACTGCCCTTCGAGAAGGCGGCACCGATGCGCTTCTCTGACAGGTGGAAACGCTCTACCAGCGTTTGGCGGTCGCAGACGGGACGGAGGAACAGTTGCTCGTGGCGGACGACGTCGCTGATGTAGTCGAACAGTTCCGCGTCGGTCATCGCTTCGAGGCGGGTGGCATCTGTCGCGTCGTCGGAATTCACCGTGTCGCTGTTCTTCTGCGTCTTCAGCGACTGGTATAGCCGTTTGTACTCCTGAGCATCCTCAATCTTTTGCACCAGGATGTAGTTCTTCTCGCTAAGCAGGCGGCGTTGCCGGTAGAGATAGACGGCAGCAGCCACAACGATGAAAAGGACCATGCCGATAAGGACATTGACGAAAAGATTCTTCATGTGGATGACCCGTTCCTGATGCAAGGCAGTTTCCAGTTCAAGTGTGTGGTAACGGGCGGCGTAGAGATGGGCCTTGCTGCGCTGGAGATTGTCGCTGAGTTGGCTCTTCAACTCGTCATAGCGGTTCATGTAGTCGTAGGCCTGGGTCGTGTGGCCGGCAGCGATGGCTGCCTCGGCACGTCCACGGAGAATCTCGATACGGGCTCCGTTCAGTGTGTCGCCCTCTGACACCATGTAACGCTCGAAATCGTCGTAGGTGGCAAGCATCGTCTCGTAGTCGCCCAGCCGGCCCTGCGTCTGAGCTATTATCATGCGGCCATCGAGGCTGTGGCTGTATGGATATTGGCGGAAAGCGACTATCTCGCGCTGAGCGGCAGCACGATTGCCTTGGGCGGTGTAGGCGGCAGCCTTGTAGGCACAGGCCTGGGCGTAGTAGAAATCATGGTAGGTGGGAATGTCCTCCTTGGGCGGTTCACGGTAGGTGCCGTCATGGTAGTCGTCAGGACGGGCGGCAAAGTCATCGAGCCGTTGCTGAATCTGGTTTGCCAACGTTATCACCTCGTCAGAGCGTATTTCCTGCTCTTGCAGCACGTTGATCTTGCGCTTCGCGGCAATGAGCCAGGCATCCAATTCATTGAACTTCGTCGTCATGTCGAGTTGCCGGATGGCATTGTCAATCTTCGCCAAGCCCTCGTCCACCTGTCCGATGTGTGTCATGGCCAGCCCGAGGTCGGCATCGGTGCGCAGGGCTTCGGTCGCCAGCCCTTGTCCGCGCAGCAACTGGGCCAGTTCGGTCGTCCAGTGCACCATCTCCTCATAGTCGTGTCGTATGCGCGACGCATTGACCAGCAACTCCAGCACATCCCCGCGGAAAACGATGTTACGCTGGGCCTCGTCGTGGCGTAGCAGGGCCTCGCAGATGATGACAGCCGAGTCCTGCTGCTGCATGGCGGTCGACTTGCTGAGCACTTTCGCCCGAAAGAGTGCGGCGCGGTAGTCGGTCATGTTGCCCACCACTTCCGCCGAGTCAAGAATCAGCAGAGCCCGCTCGGGCAGAGAGTCGTAGATGGCCATGGCGCGCTCCTCAGTATAGAGCGTGTCGCCAGCCTGCGGCACCCGCTTCCCGCTCGTGCCGCCGCCCGTGCAGCCCGTCAACAAGAGTGCTACGACAGACATATATAATAGGTATAACGTCTTCTTGTTCATAAAACGTCTGCAAAGTTACAACTTTTTCTATAAAAAAATCCCCCCAATTGGACTTTAAACCTAATTTAACTTGATTTTGGTTGTGCTTTTGGCGTTATTCCGCTATCTTAATAGGATGGGAATAGTCCCAAAACAACATTAAATTCAATTACAACAATGAAACAACTATCATTGCTGATGTCAATCCTGGCGGTGCTGGGACTGACAGCGTGTGAGAAGCCCTTCTTCGAAGAGGATCATAGCACAGCCAGCAGTTCTGCCGCCAACGTCATCCTGCACATTAGCCAGTTTGAGCAGCTGCCGTTTATAGTTGACGGTGGTTCTGCCACAGCCCCTGCCACCCGTGCCACGACCGGCATCACCGACCTCTGCACCCGACTGAACATCGCCCTGTTTCAGGACGGCAACAAGGTGAAGACAGTCGCCCAAAAGAAGGAGGACACTTCGTTCGGCACCGTTGCCCTGACGCTCCCGGCGGGCATCTACCAACTTGTGGTCATCGCCCACAATGGCGAAGGCTCAGCCACTATTACATCTGAAGAAAAAGTCACCTTCCCCAACAATAAGGTGACCGACACCTTCTATTATTATGGCGACCTCGTGGTCAGCGACAGCCAACAGAGTTACGACCTCACGCTGACCCGCGCCGTTGCCATGTTCCGAATTGTGTTAACCGACGAGGAAATGCCCGCTAATGTTGCAAAGTTCAAGTTCTACTATGTGGGCGGTTCCTCGACCTTCAGCCCCTCATCGGGATATGGTTGCGTGAACTCAAAGCAGACTGAAATCCGCGCAGTAGCCGATGGCGTAACTGCTTTCGACATCTACTCCATGCCGCACACCGAAGACGACGTGCTGACACGCCTCACCGTGACCGCCCTCGATGCAAACGGCAACACTGTGAAGGAGCACACATTCGAGAATGTCCCCGTCACCCGCAACCAGATTACCCGCTATACTGGCATTTTTTTCGGTAGCGGCGGCAGCGGCCAGCAGAGCGACGGCACCTTCCGCCTGACAGCCAACCCTGATTGGGACAGCGTGAACGGCTACACGTTCTGACCGCCCAAAACCTCTCTTAACTTTGAGTGCCGAGGCAACTGCGCCCCGGCACTCGTTGTAAATGTCAAATGTGATATCCTGAAGATTTTGCTTCTTTACTGGGTGTTTCCTTAACCCGAGTGTTTTCTAAACCACCATTCCCACTGCTTACCTTTTGCCCAGGTTCCTTATCCTCGGCCAACTCCAACTGAATCTTTCGGTCAAGTGCTGCCAGTTCGGACTTCAAGCCTTTTAGTTCATCTTCTTTCTTCCATTGCTTGTTTGCAATCTCTTTCAAGAGTGGAATGTCCTTGGCAAGTACAGCGTTCTTTTCCTTGTACTGCTCGATCGTCTGAGGTATTCGCTCCAGTGAGTTGATAAAGTTTCGGGCAGCGGCTATAGGATCAGACAGGGCTATAAAGCCGTTGTTGTACTTATACTTGAAGTTGCCCTCCACACAAAACTTGTTTTGGAACATTCCCAGCCCGTCCTTGTCAAGCGGTTCACTGCACATCAGGATGGTGAAGCCGTGAATCTCACCCACACGTCGGTATTCGCCCTTGGTGTCCTTCTCCTTGGCAATCTTCTGGAGTTGCTTGCCGATGCTTTCTTCATCCGTAGGCTTGAAGCCGTCAAGACGAATGGGATTAAGGAGATTACCCTCGTCATCGAGTTTACGCTGAACCTTGTGTTTGTCAAAGTCCTCCTGCAACTTGGCAATGAGTCCGTCATTACGCTCTATTTCCTCTTGCCTGCTTTCCAACTTCCACACGGATTCATTACGGGCTTTGTTGAACGACTTGCGTTCACCCTCCAACGCAGCAATCTTCTTCTCCAACTTCGCCTTATCTAGCAGGTCTGTATTGCCTGAGAGGATTGCCATGTACTCCGAGAAATTCATGCCAGACTTCTCGTCCATTGCGCCCTCGTCGATGGTACGGGCACCGAGTGCGCCACTCTTCAACTGAGAGATAAACATCTGTTTGCAGTGAAGAAGATTGAACTTGTAACTGTCAAGCGACTTTTCAACCGCATAGATGATGACATCCACCTTGTTATCGGCAAAATGCTTGGCAATCTCATTCCTTGCACGTACCGCCCGACCGTTGCGCTGTTCCAAGTCGGACGGACGCCACGGTGTGTCCAAATGATGAATCGCCACAGC
>JAFPVW010000015.1 GCA_017395215.1 Prevotella sp.
CGCAACGAGGCCTACAACCGGCAGGTGGGTGGCGTCCGCAACTCGCAGCACCTGCTCGGACAGGCTGCCGACATCCGCCCCAAGGACCCGCAGCAGTTCCAGCGCCTGGTGGACTATCTCCGCACCTGTGACTATACCGACCAGCTGCTGACCGGCCCCGGCTGGCTCCACATCTCGTGGACTCCCTTCACCGCCCCCCGCCACTTCGTCCGCCTCGGGTACTACAAGTGAAAAGGAAGCGGCAAGTAAAAAATCGGGAAAACGTTTGGTTTTCTCGATATTTTTTTGTACCTTTGCAAAGTAGTTAGAGCTACAGAATTATCCCTATTTATTAACATTTCACTAAATATATTATAATTATGAGTACAGGTAATGTTAGGCCGGCTGATATGGAGCGTATCACGACTCCGGCGTTGGCACAGAAGTTTATTGACGAACAGGTGAAGGAGCTGCGCGCTCAGATTGGTGACAAGAAGGTGTTGCTGGCATTGTCGGGTGGTGTTGACTCGTCGGTGGTGGCTGCGCTGCTGATTAAGGCTGTGGGCAAGCAGCTGGTGTCGGTACACGTGAATCATGGTCTGCTGCGCAAGGGTGAGCCCGAGCAGGTGGTGAAGGTGTTCCGCGACGAGCTGAACGCTAATCTGGTGTATGTGGACGCTACGGACCGCTTCCTGGATAAGTTGGCGGGTGTGGCTGACCCCGAGCAGAAGCGCAAGATTATCGGTGCGGAGTTTATCCGCGTGTTTGAGGAGGAGGCCCGCAAGTTGGAGGGTATCAGTTTCCTGGCACAGGGTACAATCTATCCGGACATTGTGGAGTCGGGCCCTGTGAAGTCGCACCACAACGTGGGCGGTCTGCCCGAGGATATGCAGTTTGAGTTGGTGGAACCCATCAAGCTGTTGTTCAAGGACGAGGTTCGCGTAGTGGGTAAGGAGCTGGGACTGCCCGACAATATGGTGTTCCGCCAGCCATTCCCCGGTCCCGGACTGGGTGTCCGTTGCACGGGAGCCATCACGCGCGACCGTCTGGAGGCTCTGCGCGAGAGTGATGCCATCCTGCGTGAGGAGTTTGCCAAGAACGGACTGGAAGGCAAGGTGTGGCAGTACTTCACCATCGTGCCTGACTATAAGTCGACGGGTGTCCGTGACGACAAGCGCAGCTGGGATTGGCCGGTCATCATCCGTGCCGTGAACACGCGCGACGCCATGACGGCTACTATCGAGGAGATTCCCTATGCGCTGCTGCACCATATCACGAAGCGTATCATCACGGAGGTGAAGGGTGTGAACCGTGTATTGTACGACCTGACTCCGAAACCTACGGGTACCATTGAGTGGGAGTAAGTAGGGGTACTCTCGCTCGAAAGAACAAAAAAAACAAGTTTTCTTTGGTTCTTTGCTCGCTTATTCGTATCTTTGCAGGCGATTTTATTAGTTACTCCCCTCGTCGGGGCTTCGTGTAAGCGCTGAGCAGATCGGTAAAAGGACGGCTTTCGGGTAGGGCTGGCATGGTCGGCAAGGGATATGTATAACATTTTAAAAAACAAATTTGCATTATGGCAGAAATGAATTTTGGTGGCGTCATGGAGACTGTGGTCACCAGCAAGGAGTTCTCATTGGAGAAAGCACGTGAAGTATTGAAGGATGAGGTCATCGCCGTCATCGGTTATGGCGTCCAGGGCCCCGGTCAGGCTTGTAACCTGAGGGACAATGGCTTTAACGTCATCGTCGGTCAGCGTCAGGGTAAGACCTACGACAAGGCTGTTGCCGACGGATGGGTGCCAGGCAAGACGCTCTTCAGCATCGAGGAGGCTGCCGAGAAGGGTACTATCCTCTGCATGTTGCTCTCTGACGCTGGTCAGATGCAGCAGTGGCCCACTATCAAGAAATATCTGAAGCCCGGCAAGACGCTGTACTACAGCCACGGCTTCGCTATCAACTGGAGCGACCGCACGGGTGTGGTTCCCCCGAAGGATGTCGACGTCATCATGGTGGCTCCGAAGGGTTCTGGTACCAGCCTCCGCACGATGTTCTGCGAGGGTCGCGGTCTGAACTGTTCGTATGCCATCTATCAGGATGCTACGGGCAAGGCTAAGGAAAAGACGCTGGCTTTCGGTATCGGTATTGGTGCCGGCTACCTGTTTGAAACCACCTTCCAGCGCGAGGCTACCAGCGACTTGACTGGTGAGCGCGGTTCGCTGATGGGTGCCATCCAGGGCCTGTTGCTGGCTCAGTATGAGGTACTGCGCGAGCATGGTCACACGCCTTCTGAGGCTTTCAACGAGACCGTTGAGGAGCTGACGCAGAGCCTCGGCCCGTTGTTCGGTGCCAAGGGTATGGACTGGATGTACGCCAACTGTTCGACCACCGCTCAGCGTGGTGCTTTGGACTGGGCTCCCCGTTTCCACGATGCTATCAAGCCTGTGATGGAGTGGCTGTACTATTCGGTGCAGACCGGTAACGAGGCTCAGATCACCATCGACGCCAACTCGAAGCCCGACTATCGTGCCGGACTGGAGAAGGAGCTGGAGGCTATGCGCAACCAGGAGATGTGGCGCGCCGGTGAGACCGTTCGCAAGCTGCGTCCTGAGTATCAGGAAGACTAAGAGATGTCTGATGTAAGATGTAAGAAGTAAGATTTTGATGAAAGATCTTGAGACTATAACCCGTCTTGTGTGTCAAGTGGCACGCGAGGCGGGTGCTTATATTAATAAGGAACGCGCGAGCTTTTCGGTAGACAAGGTGGAGCGCAAGCACGCCCACGACTATGTGTCGTATGTGGACAAGGGCTCGGAACGGCTCATCGTCGGCAAGCTGCGTGAGATAGTGCCCGAAGCAGGATTCATCACAGAGGAAGGCTCGGCAGGTCATACCGACGAGCAATATGTATGGGTTGTTGATCCATTAGATGGTACCACGAACTTCATACATGGCTTTGCGCCTTATGCCGTCAGCATTGCACTCTGCAAAGGCAGGCAGATTGTTGTTGGCGTAGTTTATGAAATCGTGAGTGACGAATGCTTCTATGCTTGGCAGGGTGGAAAGGCATGGGTGAATGACAAGCCTTTGCATGTTGGCACGAGCGAGATAAACGATGCGCTGCTGTGCTTGCAGTTGCCGTATAACAGCGACGCCTATAAGCCCGTCATCAAGCGGCTGATAGACCGGTTCTATGGCAACGTGGGCAGCATCCGCATGATGGGTTCTGCGGCTATTGCGCTGTGCTATGTGGCTGCGGGGCGTCTTGATGCCTATGCTGAGCGCTATATCGGGCAGTGGGACTACATGGCCGGAGCACTCATTGTGAAGGAGGCAGGGGGAATGGTGACCAACTACGACGGGTCGGACGACTTTACGCAGGGTGACAGCATCGTGGCTACGAACGGCGTGGTACACCAAGCGTTGCTGGATGCCGTCAGAGAGGCGCAAGCAGCTTGTTAGACAATCATGAGAAATCCGTCGTCCTGGCGGATTTTTTCATTTTCCATCAGGACTTTGAGGGCTGCATTGAGCGCTTCCGCAGGTAATTGCAGGCAGTAGAGCTCGGTGATATGGTGACGCTGACGGTCGGAGAGCATGGCGAGAATCTGCTGGTTGGCATCGTGCTGGTCGGCGGGAGTCACCAGCTGGCCTTGCTCACGCAGACAGACATCGCACTGGCCACAATCCTTGTGGGTCTCTTCGCCAAAGTATTCGAGCAGCATTCGACTGCGACAGCGGTCTGTCGCCTGTGCGTAGTTCGACATAGCCTGGATGCGCTTGCGGTATTGTTCCAGACGGTCTTCGTAGATGGCGCGCGGCAGTTGGATGTGTTCCTTGTCCTCGCGACGCTGCAGATAGCGGATGTAGGGTACTTGTTTGCGGGGAATGAAGCTGATGAGATGGCGCAGCGACAGGGCTTTCAGAATGTCGTAGACGACGGGCTGGGGGAGTCCGGCCTGCTGGGCAACGATGCTCTCGTCGATGTAGCCGTAGTCGGCAAAGAGTCCGCCATAGTTGCGTAGCAGGGCAACGATGACGCGTTCCTCGACGGGTGTCACCTGCTCCAGACGGTAGAGCTCGTCGCGACTGACGAGAAAGTGTACGCGTGCTTCGTTGTCGGCCTCCTCGTCGTAGTCGAGATAGCCGGCGCGCATGAGAATCTGCAGGGCGGAATGGACGCGGACGGGGAAATGGTGGAAGCGCAGGCAGAACTCCTCGATGTTGAACTCGCGGTTGACGCCATAGCCGTCGCCGGTAGCAATCTGGTAGTAGTAGGCCAGATGTTCATACACCTCTTTAATATATTCGCGCGGGGGGAAGGTGTCGTCGACGCGCTTCGACAGCTTGCCGTTGTCGCTGCCGTTGAAGAGCAGAATGGCTCGGGCAGGTTGACCGTCGCGTCCGGCACGGCCAGCCTCCTGGAAGTAAGCCTCGAGGGAGTCGGGACTGTCGTAGTGGATGACCAGTCGGACGTCGGGCTTGTCGATGCCCATGCCGAAGGCGTTGGTGGCTACCATGATGCGCGTGCGGTCGTGTTGCCAGTCGCGCTGGCGGCGGTCTTTGTCAGCATGGTCGAGTCCGGCATGATAGAATGTCGCCGAGAGTCCTGCATCGGAGAGATGTTCGGCAATCTCGCGGGCATGACGCCGGCTGCGCACATAGACGATGGCCGAGCCTGGTGTGCCGTCGAGCAGCCGAAGCAGTTCGCCGTATTTGTCGGGGGCGTTCTGGACGAGGTAGGCCAGATTCTTGCGCTCGAAGGACATGCGAAACACGGAAAAGCCGTGTTTCCCCGCGTGGCATCCGGTTTCCCCGGATGCGCTTGTGGATTCGGGGGAACTGAATCCCGCAGACAGTTTTGTGCAGATGTCGTCGATGACTTGTGGTGTGGCGGTAGCGGTAAGAGCCAGCACGGGGACGTCAGGATGGATGTTGCGGATGTTGGCGATTTCGAGATACGACGGTCGGAAGTCATAGCCCCATTGCGAGATGCAGTGTGCCTCGTCAACGGTGATGAAGCTCACCTGCATGTGGCGCAGTTTGGCCTGGAACAGGCTGCTCCCCAGGCGTTCGGGCGAGACATATAGAATCTTGGTATTTCCCAAGATACAGTTCTCCAGCGTGCGCATCACGTCGTCGTGCTGCATGCCGCTATAGATGGCTGCCGCCTGGATATCGAGCTGGCGCAGGTGGTGTACCTGGTCCTTCATGAGCGCAATGAGGGGTGTGATGACGATGCAGACACCCTCCTTGGCCAGTGCCGGCACCTGAAAGGTGATGGACTTCCCACCACCTGTAGGCATCAGTCCCAGCGTGTCGTGACCCGCTCCGATGGACTCAATGATGTCACGCTGGATGCCGCGAAAGTCGTCGTAGCCCCAGTAACGCTTGAGGATCTCCTGATACTTACTCATCCTCCGAGGGACGTATATCCTCTATTTGCAGCTGCACTTCGCCACGCTTGTAGGTATTCTCCTCGATGGTGTACACGATGTCGAACGAGCGTTTCGACTTGATGTAACGTGCCGCTGCCGACTGTCCGAAGGCGATGCCGTTCATGACCACTGCCGACTTGGAATCGACGAGTTCGAGCTTGATATGCTCCTGGTGGCGGCCGACGACTTTCGACGTTCCATAGTCATAGACGTTACGCGTCAGGAACAACGGCTTCTCGTTGGCAGGGCCGTGGGGAGCCAGTTTCTTCAACTCGTTGAGCAGGCGTTTGTTGATTTGGTGGAAGTCCACTTCGGCATCAATGTCCAGTGTCTGTTGCGTCTGCTCGGGCATGATATGGTTGCTGACATACTCCTGGAAACGACGGCGGAACTCGGGGATATTCTCCTGACGAAGCGTCAGACCTACGGCATAGGTGTGGCCGCCGAAGTTTTCGAGCAGGTCGCGACACGACTTGATGGCCTCGTAGATATCGAAACCAGCTACCGAACGTGCAGAACCCGAGGCGATGCCATTGATGATGGTCAGCACGACGGTAGGACGGAAATAGAGTTCCGTCAGTCGTGAGGCTACGATGCCCACCACGCCTTTCTTCCAGTCTTCGTCGTAGAGGACGATGGATTTCTGGTGCTGCTGACTCTCCAAGCGAGCCACAATCTCGTTGGCCTCCTCGGTCATCTGCTTGTCAACGTCACGACGCTGGTCGTTGTATTCGTTGATGCGCGTAGCTTCCATCAAAGCCCGCTTCAGGTCTTTTTCCACCAGCAGGGTGACGGTCTCCGTGCCATTCTGCATACGTCCGGAGGCATTGATGCGCGGACCAATCTTGAACATGATGTCGCTCATGGTCAGTTCACGGCCTGACAGTCCGCAAATGTCGATGATGGCCTTCAGACCTATCGACGGACTTAGATTCAGCTGTTTCAGTCCGTGGAACGCCAGAATGCGGTTCTCGCCATCGATGGGTACCATGTCGGCTGTAATGCTCAGGGCACAGAAGTCGAGCAGGGGGATGAGTCGCGAGAAAGGAATGCCATTATTCTTGGCAAAAGCCTGCATGAGTTTGAATCCTACACCGCATCCCGACAGGTGATGATAGGGGTAGGTAGAATCGGTACGCTTGGGGTTGAGAATGGCCACTGCGGGCGGCAGCACGTCGTCAGGAACGTGATGGTCACAGATGATGAAGTCGATGCCCAACTCCTTCGCATACGCTATTTCATCGATTGCCTTGATACCGCAATCGAGCACGATAATCAGTTTCACACCGTTCTCGGCAGCATAGTCTATTCCTTTCTGGCTCACGCCATATCCCTCCTCATAGCGGTCGGGAATGTAGTATTCCATGTTGGAATAGAATTGCTGCAGGAACTTATACACCAGAGCTACTGCTGTGCATCCGTCTACGTCGTAATCGCCCCAAACCATGATGCGCTCCTTGCGGCCCATAGCATCATTCAGGCGGTCGACGGCCACGTCCATATCGTTCATCAGGAACGGATCTATCAGCTCGTTCAGCATCGGACGGAAGAAGCGCTTGGCAGCACTCTCGGTCTTGATGCCTCGCTGGATGAGCAGATTGGCCATGACAGGACTCATGCCTATCTTCTCGGCCAGTTCCTTAGCCGCTTGCAGTCTTTCGGGTGTAGGTGGTTCGTAATTCCATTTAAACTGCATTTTTGTTGAGTTTATTGGTTTACCACTCTATTGCCCTTATAGCCCCAGCTTCTTGCGAATGTCCTTAGGAATGGCGTTCTTGTTGACGAGAAAGTCCATCGTGTTGGCAGCGATGTAGGTCTTGGTCATATACCAGATGCCCTTGTAGTCGCCGGTCTCGCCCCACGAGTTCTGCACCATATAATATTCCTTGCCGTTCTGGTCCTTGGCCACACCGAAGATGTGCATGCCGTGGTCGTCGGTCAGTTCCCAGTTGTCGAAATGTTCCTGACGCATCTCCTGTGTCGGAATGATTTCAGGAACCGTGCAACCCAGCGAATCGATGATGTCGCGCTTCTTCGTGGTGGTTAGTTTCAGCCATTTGGCCATATCACTACCACGAAGGCTTTGCGTAGCCTTGCTGTCGATGGCATAAGCCAGACCGCTGCGGGTGAAGCCGTCCTCCGAGACATCACCACCCCAGGCGATGGTGTAGCCGTTCATCACGGCATTGTCGATAATCTGCATCATCTCGTCCATCGGTACGTTATACGACAGTGGGAATCGCCAGTTGTCCTGCACCTCTACAGCGAAGCCTGTGTAGAAGGGGTGGTGGGTGTAGCTGGTGATGCTGACGTAGTCGTCGAGGTTGATGCCCAGTGAAGCCATGAAGGTCTTGGGGGTATATTCCTTACCTTCGTAGGTGAACTTCTCAGGACACTTACCCAGATAGGCGTCGAGAATGCCCTGCAGTCCGACTTTCCACTGGTTCGAGATCTTCTTGGCAGTGCTTTTGGCGATAGCTGCCACGTAAGGCTCCAATACTCCGAAGAACTCGTTGAAGTTGTTCAGCGAGTCACCATACAGCGAGCCAGGGAATGGCATCGCTTCAAGCGGACAGATTCCGTGATTCTTCAGCGTTGCCAGCACGTCCTCAGCGCTGCCGCCTTGTGCAAACTGGCAATCGCCATGATAGCGAACCACCTGGATGGCGCGCTCCATGTACGTCTTGTTAGCTACGAAAGCCTCGCAGAGGTCGTACTTCTTGCCCGTCTTCTTCAGGATTTCAGCCTCGAAGAACGACAGGGTAGAGTAGTCCCAACACGTACCGCTGCGGTTCTGATCCTTAATGCGCGTGATGGGGTTCTCCTTGACGACCGTAAACACGGGTTTGTTTTTGTTGACAGAGTCTTTCTTTTCCTCTGCCTGTGCACCGAGGGCAAATAGCGCCAGCAGTGCCAAAGTCATTACTTTTCTCATTACTTGTCTC
>JAFPVW010000207.1 GCA_017395215.1 Prevotella sp.
ATAATAGGCATAGCGGCCGTAGGCACTCATCGACGGATTATATTCGTCCGTCTTCGTATAGACCATCACCTCCGATGGTGTGCGTTCGGTGAAGTCACACATCAGCTCTCCCTCGTCGTTACACGTCAGCGCATCGGTCTTGGCCCCCTGCTTCCAGCCTCCACGGTACTTCAGTCGCACCGTAGCCTTGGGGATGGGCTGTCCTGTGCGTGCGTCGACAACGACATAACGCATTTGCTGTTCGGGCATGGCCTGCGACATCAGTCTCACACCCGACACGAAATACAGTTCCCGCGACGTTTCAGTCTGGGGCGACGACCATTCTATCATGTAGACGCCAGGCTCCAGTCCGGGCAGTTCCACGGAGTCCTCAAAACTTTCGTAGTCCTGATGGCCGCTGAAATGCAATGTCCGCGTCAGGTCTGCCCGCAGCGTCAGGTGCGACTTCATCTTCTTATAGTCTTTCTCGTTGTCAGGATTCAGGTCCGTATCGCCCTTCAGGTTTGTGCTGTACACCTGCATCGTCAGCGTCTCAATATTCCGCAACGACGTCAGCTTGACAGTCTGCGGTTCCTGGGGCATCGCCACCCGATGAGGCATACTGGCCCTGAATGTCGGACGTGTCATGTCGGTTTCTTCGTTACGCAACCAGTTGGCACGCTTCCATGAACCCCACTTCTTCAACGACTCACGCAGATAGGTGATGCGTTCCTTGACGGCAGCCTCGTTGTCCTCGTTCATCATCTCCAGACGCTTGATGGCTATCTCGCAGGCTTCGGGCAGGTCACCATATACCGCTGCCAGCGAGTCCAGCGACGTCTTGTCGTTGAAGGTTTCAACACCCGTCAGACACGCAGCCCTGCGGTTGCCCGTCTTCGAGTAGTATTCGTGCAACCACTGCCAGGCATCCAACGTCCGACCAACCACACTCAGCAGGTCGTCATCGTAATACGTCTTGCTGTCCTTGCCTTTGATGACGAAGGGTTCATACGGCTCGGTCTTCACCTTGGCCAAAGCCTCTGGCTGCGACATGGCCTGCTGCCTGTATTTCGCTGCCTTGTCGGCCGATTCCTCGCCCAACGTACGACCATTGTCCTCGTAAATCTGCGACAATACGGTATGATATACAGCCTTCAGCGCCACGTCCTGCGTAGCTTCGGCTTCTTTTTCCAACCGCACGACAGCTGGTTGCAACGAGTCGGGAGCTATCTGTGCCTGCAGACGGGCGTATGACAGGGTAGCCTTCAGCAGTTGGCCGTAGGCCCGCTCTTTCTGAGCCTTCGCCTCTATCTTTTGCAGATGCTCCATCGCAGTCTTGGGCAGGTCCTTATTCTGGGCTTGCTCCACCTGCTTCCACAGATCCTGATATGTCTGACTAAATATTCCCATAGGTACCAGCAGCATGACTGCCAATAATACAAAAAAATTCCGTTTCATAGTGCGTATCATTAATACTAAGGTACAAAAGTACGAAATAATTATCAATTTCCCATTATCAATTATCAATTATTAAGCATCTTTGCCAATAGATAACGCTTTGCACCACCCCACGAATGGCCAGATAGAGCAACATCGACAGCCACAATCCGTGGTTTCCTATCAAAGGCATTAACAAGATGACAGCAACGAAAAACACCCCTGCGCCAACGACCGACGACAGCAACATGCCACGTGTCTGGGTAATACCGATGAAGATGCCGTCCCATATAAAAGCGCTTACTCCAGCTATGGGAATCAGCCACGCCCACCACACATAGTCTTGCGAAGCCTGAACCACACCGGCATCATCCGTCAACAGACGCAGAAAGGACAAGCCACCCAGGGTGTAGAGCGTCGTAAAAATCACTGCCACCCCTGCTCCCCACACAAACAACCTTCTCACAGTTTCCCTGAAGGCCGTCCCGTTGTGTGCTCCCCAGTAGCGGCCTCCCAAAGCCTCTCCAGCATAGGCAAAACCATCCAGAAAATACGAAAACAACAGATACAACTGCATCAGCAAGGCATTGACAGCCAGGATGGTAGCACCCTGCCGCGCGCCCATCGACGTAAAATAGAGGTTCACAGCCACGAGACACGTTGTACGTAAGAAAATGTCGCGGTTGACACGGAGAAAAGCCAGCCACGGGGATTGTTCCTCTGTGCCAGGCGTCGCACCAAGGGACTGACGTTCCGTATCTCGAAGTATCCTTCCGTAATATTTCCTCAACAGTCCCCAAGCCGTCAGGAATCCTGCATATTGTGCTATAACAGTACCCATTGCCACACCTTCTATCTTCATGCCCAGTTCATAGACCAGCACCAGCGATGCCACGATATTCACCACATTCTGCATGATGCTAATAAGCATCGGCAGACGGGTGTTCTGCATGCCGATAAACCAGCCGCTCAGGGCATAGAGTCCCAACATGGCAGGGGCTCCCCATACCACTATATTATAATAGGTGACCACCAGCGGCCTGACATCCTGCGTAGGACCCATCAGCCACAGTATCCCCTCACGCAAAGGCCATTGCAGCACCACCATTACCGCCGCTACCGAAAAAGCCACCGTGAGCGACTGCCTCAAGAGTCGTCTCGTCTCCCTCATATCGCGCCGCCCTCGTGCCTGGGCTGTCATGCCGCTGGTTCCCATTCTCAGGAATCCGAACACCCAATAGACCAGGTTAAATATCATCGCCCCCACGGCAATGGCTCCGATGTATGCGGCTTTGCCCATGTGGCCCACGATGGCTGTATCCACCAGTCCCAACAGCGGCACGGTGATGTTCGTAACAATGGCCGGCAGGGCTATTTTCAGTATTTGTTGGTCCCTATAGTTCATTTTTCTTGGCAAAGATAGTGTTTTTTTCGCAAAAAAGCACTATCTTTGCAGAAACTTTGAAACTATACAACGAAAAAATGATCAATCGCGAGCTATTACAACCCCAGAGCATCGTCGTCATCGGAGGGTCGAGCAACGTCCACAAACCCGGTGGCGCCGTCGTAAGAAATATTCTGCAGGGAGGATTCCAGGGAACCCTGCGCGTGGTAAATCCCAAAGAAGACGAGGTGCAGGGCATCAAGGTGTTCCACGATGCCAAGGAACTGCCGCCCACTGAACTGGCCATCCTTGTCATCCCGGCCAGACTGTGTCCCGACACTGTTGAACTGCTGGCACGCGACAAGGCTACCAAAGCGTTCATCATCATCTCTGCCGGTTTTGGCGAAGAGACGAAGGCCGGTGCCGAAATGGAACAACGCATCCTTGACACCTGCGCCCAATACGGTGCGGCGCTCATCGGTCCAAACTGCATCGGACTGCTTACCCGCAACCACCATTCGGTATTCACCAAACCCATTCCCACGCTCAATCCCAAGGGTGTCGACTTTGTCTCGGGCTCCGGTGCCACGGCGGTATTCATCCTCGAGAGTGCCGTCATCAAAGGTCTGCAGTTCAACAGCGTCTGGTCTATCGGTAATGGCAAGCAGATTGGCATCGAGGACGTGCTGCAATACATGGATGAGCACTTCAATGCCGAAACGGATTCACTTGTAAAGTTACTCTATATAGAAAACATTTCCAATCCCGACAAGCTGCTGTTCCATGCCAGCTCACTCATCCGAAAGGGCTGTCGCATAGCAGCCATCAAGGCAGGGTCGTCGGAGAGCGGCAGCCGTGCAGCATCGAGTCATACGGGAGCCATCGCCTCCAGCGACTCCGCCGTCGAAGCACTGTTCCGCAAGGCGGGCATCGTACGCTGCTTCAGCCGTGAGGAACTCACCACCGTAGGCTGTATCTTCACCCTGCCGCCGCTCAAAGGCCGCAACTTCGCCATCGTCACTCATGCCGGAGGCCCTGGCGTCATGCTCACCGACGCGCTGTCGAAGGGTGGCCTCAACGTCCCGAGTCTCACCTCCGACCTCTCACCTCTCACCGCTAAATATGCCGACGAACTGAAGGAACAGCTCTTCCCCGGCTCTGCCGTTGCCAACCCCATCGACATCCTTGCCACGGGTACCGCCGCCCAGCTCGGACTGGCCCTCGACTACTGCGAACACAAGTTCGACAACATCGACGCCATTGCCGTCATCTACGGCACACCGGGACTCTCCACGCTCTACGAAGCCTACGAGACGCTGCACCAGAAGATTCTCGAATGCAAGAAACCCATCTTCCCCATTCTCCCCAGCCTCCATACCGCAGGCCCCGAGGTGGCGGAATTCCTGCAGAAGGGCCACGTCAATTTCTCCGACGAGGTAACGCTGGCCACCGCCCTGTCGCAGGTCATGAACACCCCCGCACCGGCACCACCCGAGGTACAACTCTACGGCATCGACATCTCGCGACTCAACAAAATCATCTTCGGCATCGAGGAAAACGGCTACGTACCGCCTCAGACCGTCCGCGACATACTCTCCTGTGCCGGCATCCCCCTCGTTCCCGAACTCGTCGCCACCTCCAAGGACGAACTCACCGCCTTCGCCCAGCGCGTCGGCTATCCCGTCGTTGCCAAAGTCGTCGGACCCGTCCACAAGAGCGACGTCGGCGGTGTCGCGCTCAACATCCGCACCCCCCAGCACCTCGCACTCGAGTTCGACCGCATGATGCAGATTCCCGGTGCTACGGGCGTCATGGTCCAGAAGATGCTCCGTGGCACCGAACTCTTCATCGGAGCCAAATACGAGGAACGCTTCGGCCATGTCGTGCTCTGCGGACTCGGCGGCATCTTCGTCGAAGTGCTCAAGGACGTCCGCTCCGGTCTCGCGCCGCTCACCTATGGCGAGGCCTTCTCCATGATCCACGGCCTGCGAGGCTACAAAATCCTCCAAGGCACGCGCGGCCAGCAGGGCATCAACGAACAGAAATATGCCGACATCATCGTCCGTCTCTCTACCCTACTCCGTTTCGCCACGGAGATTAAGGAGATTGACATCAATCCCCTCCTGGCCGATGCCGACGATGTCGTCGCCGTCGACGCACGCATCCTCATCGGGAAATCATAATATTGAGCACCATATCGTCCGTCTTACACATCGCCTCGGCACCGATGCTCGTCAGGTTCCGGATGCACTTGTCAACGGAGTCGTCAACGATACCCTCCTCCGACGATACGCATTTGCCCTCCATTGCCAACAGCGAAGAGAGCATCGCCGTAGAGACACCGGAAGTGATCTTCAGCGAACACGAGGGCTTGGCACCGTCGCATATCATGCCCGTGAGGTTGGCAATCATGTTCTTCACCGAATAGCAGATGCGCTCATAGTCACCCCCCATGAGATAGGTGATGCCACAGCTGCTGCCTATCGAGGCCACCACGCAACCGCAGAGTGCAGAAAGCTTGCCGAGGCTCTGCTTGATGTAGATAGCCGTCAGATGACTGAGCATCAGTCCCCGAAGCAGTTCCTCTTCGGTATTCTCATTCTCCTTGGCATACACGCAAACGGGATTCGTGGCACAGATACCCTGATTGCCACTGCCCGAATTGCTCATCACAGGAATCAGCGCTCCACCCATACGGGCATCGCAGGCAGAAGCCGTACGGGAAATGATGTGCGAAAAGATACTGTTGCCGAAGATACCTTTTGCCAGCGGACGGTCGATGGTCTTGCCGAGGTTATGGCCGTAGTTGCCTTTCAGGGCCTCGCGCGCAGCATTCATATTATACTTCCGCGCCTCCTCGATGAAACGTATCTCCTCCAGCGGGGCGGTGGTGGCAAAGTCGTACACCAGTCGCATATTGAGTGCTATCTCGTCAGGATTACCATCAGAACCGGCATTTCTTGAATAGCTGGCATCGCCCGATACGAAATGGGTATGACTGCCGGCAATGATCGCCTTCTCGCTCTTGTTGCCAGCCGTAACGGTCACCTCGATATAAAGCTTATCACATTCCCCCTCCTTCAGGCCGATAGCGATACGGTTCTCGCCGATATACTTCTTCCCCTCTTCCAGTGCCTCAGGCGTCATGTCTTTCAGCACTTCCAACTGATAGTCGCTCTTGCCGATGAGTGCTCCCAACGCGATGGCGATGGGCAGTCCGATCATGCCTGTGCCTGGTATTCCCACGCCCATGGCATTCTTCAGGATGTTGGCACTCAGCAGTGCCTCTATCTTCTCCGGGCGACAGCCCAGCTGTTCCGTTGCCTTTGCCGTACACAGTGCGACAGCCATCGGTTCCGTACACCCGATGGCCGGCACCACCTCCTGATGCACCAGTGCGATAATCCGTTCGCGCGTCTCCTTATTTACCATTGTTCTTATAATTGATGCGACAAATATACAAAGTTTTTCTTAAACCGCCAAATTTTAGAAAGACATTTATGCATTCTGCCGGCCATTACGACCACGTCGTGCATGGGATATGGGGCTGTTTCCTTCTCTCTTTGAGCGTGTGGCGATGCAATCTGACAAACGACTATAAAAAAATGGGTCCGCCGTTTGGTGGACTCGTTTTTTATTCGTACCTTCGCGGCGGAAATCAAAAAATCAACGATCATGACTATGACCAAAAAGACTTTATTAAGCATGTTTGCCCTGATGATGGGTTGGCAGATGGCTGTTGCACAGGAAGCAACAAAATGCTGTGACAACAAGTCGGCAAAGAGCATCGTGATATTGTACGAAAACGACGTGCATTGCGGCATTGACGGCTATAAGAAACTGGCCGGACTGCGTGATGCCATCAACCATTCGGATACGGCCTACGCGGGAGCGGTGTGCGTGGGCGACTTCCTGCAGGGCAACACCACGGGAGCCATCTCGAAGGGACAGTATATTGCCGACATCATGCGGCTGATGGACTATCACGCCCTGACGCTGGGCAACCACGAGTTCGACTACGGTGTGCCGCGCATGAAGGAGCTGCTGGAGCAGATCGGAGCGCCCGTCGTCAGCGCCAACTTCTACGAGACCGGTGCCCCTGAGCCTTACTATGCGCCCTACGTCATCCATCAGTACGGCAACAAAAAGGTGGCCTTCGTCGGAGCTACCACGCCCGAGACGATGGTGCTCGAGGGCTATGCGTTCTACGACACCAACGGCATCCTGCTCTACGACCTGAAGGCGAAGACGTTCTACCAACTCATCCAGCAGGCTGTGGACAAAGCCCGCAGCGAGGGTGCCGACTACGTGGTGCTGCTGTCGCACGTTGGTGAGACCACGCAGTCGCTGGGATTCAACTCCCACCTGCTCGTGAACAAAACGCGCGGCATTGACGTGGTGCTCGACGGACATTCCCATGAGATATTCGAAGGTGTGCCTGTGAAGAACCTCGACGGCCGTGAGATTGCCGTCACGCAGACGGGAACGCAGTTTGCCAACGTCGGTAAACTGCTCATCACCCCCGACGGCCGCATGACGACGCACCTCATCAAGACCAAGGACATTCCCTACGAGGACGTCAAGGTCACTGCCGCCACGGACAGCATCCACAAGCTGGTGAATGCCGTCACGTCGGAGGTGGTGGCACATAGCGACTATCGCCTCGTGGTGACTGACGCCAACGACCAGATGATGGTGCGCGGACAGGAGACCAATGCCGGCGATATCGTGGCCGACGCCTATCGTCACGCCATGAAGGCTGACATCGGCATGGAGAACGGCGGCGGCATCCGCAACGACATCAAGGCAGGCGACATCACTTACGGTGACATTATCGGCATGTTGCCCTACGACAATACACTGCGCCGCATTGCCGTCAGCGGCGAACAGATACAGGCCATGCTGACACGTTGTACGGCGATGGTTCCCGTGCTCGACGGCAACTTCCCGCAGGTGTCAGGCCTGCGCTTCACCATCCATAGCAAGAGCCACCGCGTCAGCGACATTGAAGTGTTGCAGGCCGACGGCAGCTATAAGCCCATCGACCTGCATCACACCTACAGCGTGGCACTGACTAACTACAACCACGATGCAGGCGGTTTCTTCGACTGTTTCAAGAAGTGTCCCGTACTCCAGGAGAGCACGCTGCGCTACTACGAAGCCCTGTCCGACTACCTCGGCAAGGTTCTCGGCGGCACCACGGGCAAGACCTATGCCGAGCCTCAGGGCCGCATCCGCATCGTCAACGACTAATATCGCTTACTTGCGCTGGGACTCCGTCTCCTGACGCTTAGCGCGATAGTAGCGGTCGACAAAGTCAATCTGCTCGCGGTTGGGCACCATGATGAGCGAGGCACCATTCGCAAACTGCATCGTCGTAGGCTTGCTCTCGTCGAACGTCGGCCAATAGGGCAGACCCTTGCCGTTGGGATTCAGCGCTTTGGCAAAGTTCACCCAGTACTGCTGGAGAATTTCTGCGACAGCGGCCTCAGCTGGATACTGGTCAGCCTGCGTCAGGAACTGGCCGTTCAGATACATGATATCGTCGGCATGAGCCACACCGCGACGGCGGGGGTCCTGCGAGAAGCTCGTCGTGGAAGGCTGGGCCAGATAGGCCGCATAAGCCGCACTCTTGCCCGTCTTGGACTGCAGGTTTACCCATGCGTATGACGGCCACGCAAAACCCATGTCGCGGAAAGCATCGCCAAAGCCATGCCAAGCTTCGTCGTCGGTAGTGCCGGGATAGAACCGCAGCGCCTCGTCGGCCCAGTCGCCGAAGATGCCCTTGACGGTCTTCTGATAATTCTCAACGGTGATGTCGCGGGGTGCAAAGAGGGCACCCTCGTCGCTGTTGGTCATCACAATGACGGGAACATCATTATATTCACCACGCTCGTAGAGGCGGTACTGGTCGTCGCAGATGACATAGCCGTCGACGCAAGGCCAGAAGCCTGCAAAACCCACGTCACCGTCGCACAACGCCATCGCATCCATCTTGCGCAATTGCTTGAGGTTCTTTTTCTTCAGGTGCTGCTGGAATGCCAGTCCCTGCGCTTCGGCACCCTTCTGCGAGGCATCCAGACCCAGCGAACGCGGTTGGTCGCTCCACGGTGCAAACGAGCCGCCGCTATGGCTGATGCAGGCACGGAACAAGCCCTTGGCCAACGGCGAGCCACACAGCATGCTGCAACTGATGGCACCAGCCGACTCACCGAAGATGGTGACCTTCGACGGGTCGCCGCCGAAGTTGCGGATGTTACGCTGCACCCACTGCAGGGCATAGATCTGGTCGAGCAGTCCGTAGTTGCCGGAGTGGCCGTCGGGCGATTCCTTGGTCAGTTCCGGATGGGCCATGAAGCCCAGCGCACCCGTACGATATTCAATGCTGACAATGACGACACCACGCATGGCCAAATGGCTCCACAGGTCGCCACCATACCATTCCGTCTGGAATCCGCCACCATGAATCCATACCATCACGGGCAGCATGTCGCTGGTGCTCGTGGCAGGCGTGGCAATGCCCAGATAGAGGCAGTCCTCGCTCATCGTGTCTGCCGTGCGATCAGGGCGTGTAGGCTGCGGGGGAAGCGGTCCGAACTTGTCGCAGAGGCGGACGCCCTCCCACGCCTTGGCAGGCTGCGGAGCACGCCATCGCAGGTCGCCTACAGGCGGTGCGGCGTAGGGAATAGCTTTATACACTGCGAGCGAACCTTCGAGTACACCTTGTACGTCGCCCGTCTCTACATGTGTCTTCAGGAGCGGCTGCCCCTGCACGTCTGCTGCCGTCATTGTCTGGCACACAAGCGCAATCAGCAGAAAGGAAAAAATAGTCTTCTTCATAGCCTCACTGTTATGATTATGGCTACAAAGATAGTGTTTCTTTAGCAAAAAAACAAATTTTCATGCAGATAATGCAATTTTTTTTGTATTTTTGCACCCGACAATCAGAAACTAAATTCATTACGGAGTCATGAAACATCCTTTATTATATGCGTTTGCAACCAGCTTGTTGATGGCATACGGGCTGCTGGTCACGTCGTGTGGCAAGGAAAAACGTCAGTCGAGAGACCAAGCAAAGTACGAGACGATGATCGTGAAAACGGGGGATATGACTCTCGAACGGCAGTATAGTGCGCGGATGACCGGACGCCAGATAGTAGAGGTGCGCCCGCAGGTGTCGGGATGTATCACTCGCATCCTGACGGGTGAGGGCGAGGCCGTGAAGAAGGGACAGACGCTGTTCGTCATCGATCAGGTGCCGTTCCGTGCGGCATTGGAGATTGCCGTAGCTGCCCGTAAGAGCGCGGAGGCACGGCTGGCAACGGCACGCATGAACTACAACAACGAAGCCCTGCTGAAGGAGGGCAACGTGGTGAGCGACGTGTCGGTACAGACCATGCAGAATGCGCTGTTTGAGGCCGAGGCGGCACTGGCTCAGGCCAAGGCGCAGGAGGTGAACGCCCGCAACAACCTGAGCTATACGGAGGTGAAGAGTCCTGTGAGCGGTGTGGCTTCGATGATTCCCTGGCACGTCGGCTCGCTCGTCAGCAGCACCATCAGCGAACCGCTGGTAACGGTAGCCGACGACTCGGAGATGTACGTCTACTTCAGCATCAGCGAGAACCATGCGCTCGACCTCATTGCGCAGTATGGTTCCATCGAGGAGTTCATCAAGAAGGCCGAGACCGTGAAGCTGCGCATGAACAACGGCAAGGACTACGGCGAGCCAGGCCGTATCAGTGCCATCAGCGGTACTGTCGACGCGCAAACGGGTTCCGTCACGTTGCGTGCCACATTCCCCAACAGCAACCATCTGCTGCATAACGGCGGCAGTGCGACGGTCATCGTACCGACCCACTTCACGGACTGCATCGTCATTCCGCAGGAGGCGACATACGAGTTGCAGAACCGCTCGTTTGTCTACCGCGTCATCAATGGCAAGACGGTGGCAACGCCTGTCAAGCTGTATCCGCAGAACAACGGAAAGCAATACATTGTGGAAGAGGGCATCAGCGTCGGTGATACGATTATCGCTGAGGGTTCCGGCCTGCTGAGAGACGGAATGGAGGTGAAGAATAAATAATTGACAATTGATAATTGATAGTTGATGAACGTTAGGACATTTATTGACCGCCCGATATTATCCGGA
Source organism: Prevotella sp. (assembly GCA_017395215.1). GTDB lineage: Bacteria > Bacteroidota > Bacteroidia > Bacteroidales > Bacteroidaceae > Prevotella. Next base: position 10,950 of record JAFPVW010000207.1, read on the forward strand.
GTTATCTCGGTGCTGATGGTGTTCGTGGGCATCATCGGACTGAGCCGTCTGGCGCTGGAACAGTTTCCCGAGATAGCACCGCCTACCGTCCGCGTGATGGCGAGCTACACCGGTGCCAATGCCGAAACGGTGCAGAAGAGCGTCGTCGTGCCACTCGAAGAGGCCATCAACGGCGTGGAAGGCATGATGTATATGACGTCGACAGCCTCGAACAACGGTACGGCGTCGATAGGCATCTTCTTCCGTCAGGGCACCGACCCCAACATGGCGATGGTGAACGTGCAGAACCGTGCCGCCACCGTGCAAGGCCGTCTGCCGAGCGACGTGGTGAAGAGCGGTATCACCGTGCGCAAGCGCCAGACGTCGAACATCAAGCAGATTGCGGTGTATAGTCCTGACTCAACCTTCGACCGCGCATTCCTGGCCAACTATACGAAAATCAACATCGAGCCGCGCCTGAGCCGTATTCCCGGTGTTGGCGAAGTGAACGTGATGGGTGCCGACTATTCGATGCGCATCTGGCTGGACCCGCTGAAGATGGCACGCCACAATCTGACTCCTGCCGACGTGACACAGGTGTTGAACGAGCAGAACGTCGAGGTAGCAACGGGAACGCTGGGTGCCGAGAGCGACAATACGTTCCAGTATGTGCTGAAATACCGCGGCCGCTATGAGGAGGAACAGGAGTATGAAAACCTCGTCATCCGCTCGCTACCCGACGGCGACGTGTTGCGCATAGGAGATATTGCCCGCGTGGAACTGGGGTCGCAGAACTATAACATCATCGGTGAGACCAACGACAGCCCGGGCATCAACATCTCCATCAATCAGGTGGCGGGGTCGAACGCCAACGAAATCATCAAGGAGATAGACCGCGAAATAGAAGAGATACGCCACTCGCTGCCGCCAGGTATCGTCATTGAAGACTTGGAAAGCAAGAAAGACTTCCTCGACGCGTCGATTACCAGCGTCGTGGAGACACTGTTCGAAGCCCTCGTACTGGTCATCCTCGTCGTATGGCTGTTCCTCGGCTCGTGGCGCGCCACCATCATTCCCGCCATCGCCATCGTCGTGTCGCTCATTGCCACACTGGCCGTCATCTATGCCATCGGCTTCTCGCTGAACATGCTGACGCTCTTCGCCCTCGTGCTCGTCATCGGTACGGTGGTGGACGACGCCATCGTGGTGGTAGAGGCGGTGCAGGCAAAATGGGACAGTGGTGAGAGGTTAGAGGTGAGCTCAGCTCTTACTCCTCAGTCAATGACTGCCGACGCCATGCACAACATCACCTCCGCGCTCATCACCACGACGCTCGTCTTCATGGCCGTATTCGTACCCGTCAGCTTCATGGGCGGTGTCACAGGAACGTTCTATACGCAGTTCGGAGTAACCATGGCCATCGCCGTCGCCATCTCGCTATTCAACGCACTGACGCTCTCCCCTGCCCTTTCGGCCATCATCATGCGTGACGCGAAGCTGAACCGCTTCCAGGCGGGCTTCAACCGTATCTTCACGTCGCTCTCCAGTCACTACAAAGGAAGTGTCGCTGGTTTCATCAAGCGCAAGGCGCTCGCCGCCGTACTTGTCGTCGTGGCCATCATCGCTCTTGGCTGGATGGTGAAGACCACCCGTACCGGTCTCGTACCCAACGAAGACATGGGTACCGTATTCATCAACGTCCAAGCCTCTCCAGGCAGCAGCCTGCAGCAGACCTACCATATATTAAAAGAGGTGGAGGCGCGCATCAAGGACCTGCCCCAGCTGCGCATCTATTCGCTGATTGCCGGCAACTCGAACAGCTTCGAGCAGTCGTCGTCGAACGGTAACTTCACGCTGAAGCTGAAGAAGTGGAACGAGCGTACTGCCAAGGGCGACGACGACCAAAGCATCGTGCAGGAAATCTATCGCCGCACGGCAGATATTGCCAACGCTAAGATTCAAGTGAACACGCAGAATATGCTGCCGGGCTTCGGCCGCGTCAACGGCTTTGAGCTGCACGTACAGGACAAGCATGGCGGCACCATCCAGGATCTCTACGACTATACCAACCGACTCATCACGGCCTTGGGCGAACGGCCGGAGATTGGTCGCGTCTTTACCAATTTCTCGCTGAAATATCCGCAATACCGCGTAGAAGTCGACGCTGCCCTCTGCAAGCGCCGCGGCGTCAATCCCAGCGAAGTGCTCTCAGCCCTCAGCGGCTATGTCGGCGGTCTCTACGCCTCCAACTTCGTGCGCTTCACCAAGCTCTACCGCGTCATGGTGCAGGCCTCGCCCGAATACCGCCTCGACACCGAGTCGCTGAACAACATCTTCGTGAAGAACGCGCAGGGCGAGATGTCGCCTATCGGACAGTATATCACCCTCACCCGCGTCTACGGCTCCGAGACGCTTTCACGCTTCAACCTCTTCCCGTCTATTCAGGTCGGAGGAACCGCCGCCGAAGGCTACAGCAGCGGCCAGGCTATCGACGCCATCCGCGAGACAGCCGCCGAGGTGCTGCCCGAAGGCTACGGCTACGAGTTTGGCGGTATGACGCGCGAGGAGGCCTCAGCGCAAAACACTACGGCGCTGGTCTTCGCACTCTGCATCATCTTTATCTATCTGATTCTCTGTGCGCTTTACGAGAGCCTCTTCATTCCGCTGGCCGTCATCCTCAGTGTGCCTTTCGGACTCGCGGGCTCGTTCCTCTTTGCGTGGATGTGGGGACTGGAAAACAACATCTACATGCAGACGGGTCTCATCATGCTCATCGGACTGCTGTCGAAGACTGCCATCCTGCTCACCGAGTATGCCTCGACGCGTCGCCGCGAAGGCATGGGCATCGTCGAAGCAGCCCTTGACGCCGCTGCCGTCCGTCTGCGCCCCATTCTGATGACGTCGCTCACGATGGTCTTCGGTCTTCTGCCGCTGGCCCTCGCCACTGGTGTCGGAGCCAACGGCAATCACTCGCTGGGCGTCGGCACCATCGGCGGTATGGTCATCGGCACCGTCGCCCTGCTCTTCATCGTTCCCGTGCTCTTCGTCATCTTCCAGACGCTTGAGGAACGGTTCACAAAGCGGCATTAGTCGCGGGGTGACGTAATCGTATTGGCAATCTTATCGACGTTCATGCTGCGGGCACTGGCGTCGAAAATGTCCTTGTAGACACCGCCCTGTTGGTAAACCTCGGCAGGGGTGCCGGACTGTACCACGCGGCCTTGCTGGAGGACGTAGATGTAGTCGGCATCAATAATCTGGCCGATATTGTGCGAGATGATGATGACGGTGCGACCCTGCTTGATGGCATCGATGCTGGACTTGATTTGCTCGGTGGCAATGGCATCGAGCGAGGCCGTGGGTTCGTCGAGGAAGATGATGGGCGGATTCTTGATGAACATACGGGCAATGGCCACGCGCTGCTGCTGACCGCCGCTAAGTTGCAGGGCGGCAGTGTCGAAGCCGTGCGGCAACTGCATGATCTGGTCGTAGATGTAGGCTTTCTTTGCGGCCTCAACGACCTGTTCGTGGGTGGCCTCAGGGAAGCCGTACTTGATGTTCTCCTCGATGGTTCCGTCGAAGATATGGTTCTTCTGCAGCACCAGTCCGATGTTGTCGCGCATCCACTGCGTGTCCCACTCGCGAAGCTCGACACCGTCGAGTTTGATGCTTCCCTTTTGCGGTTCGTAGAACTTATCCAACAGGTTGACAATGGTGCTCTTGCCCGCACCGCTCAGTCCCACCAGCGCGGTAATCTTACCGGGCTCGATGTGCATCGACACGTCAAACAGCGCCTGCGTGCCGTTCGAGTAGGTGAAGTCAACGCCGCTTAGCTCAAAGTCGCCATGTACCTCGGCGGGCTTATGACCGCCAGTGGGTTCCACCTCGTGGTCTGCATCCAGAATGCCAAAGAAGCCCTCGGCATAGATGAGCGCGTCGTTCATGTCGTCGTAGATGCGGTGCAGCTGGCGGATGGGCGCACTGACGTTGGCAAAGAGCATCACGTGGTACATAATCTTACCGATAGTCATGCCGGGATAGTCTATCAACACGAGGTAGGCTGTCAGGATAATAATGAGTACGGTACCTATCTGTTCGAGGAAGCTCTTCAGTCCGTTGTAAAAATAGCTTTTCTTACGCGTGTCGAGCTGTAGTCCCGTCATGTTGCGCTGAATGGCGGCCTGACGCTCAGCCTCAATCTGCTCGCGGTTGAACGACTTGATGACGGTGATGCTCTCGATGATGTTCAGAATGCCCTGCGACACGGCCTGATGACCTCCGAAGATGTTACGCCGCCCGCCCTTCATGCGGCACGCCTGAATGTAGGTTACCCAGAAGTAGACGGGGACGATGAACAGTGCAACGAGACCCACGTAGACGTTGGCGGCAAACATCAGTATCAGTGCGAGGACGGCACTCGTAAACAACGGCAGGATTTCGATGAAAAAGTTGTTCACCGTGTTCGACAGCGACATGATACCCCTGTCGATGCGCGATTGCAGCTTGCCCGTCTCGTTGCCCTCGCTGGTAAAGAATGCCAGACGGAACGACAGGATGCGGTCGACGACTCGCAGCGAGAGGTCGCGGCTGACGAGGATGCGCAACTGTTCGCCGTAGTAGCGCTGGAAGAAGGTGACCACCAGGGCCACAAACTCCTTACCCAGCAGTACGATGGTGATGACCGTCAGAATCTTCACCGCGTCACCCCACTGGAAACCGCCTTCCGTCTGTATCAGTGCATTGATGGCATCCACGGCGCGATCAAGCACGACGGCATTCACCTGAGCCATCAGTGAACCTACGAGCGTCAGCACCAGTGTCAGGGTTATCAGCCACCTGTATGGCAGCACAAAGGGCAGGATATTCTTCAGTAGCGACCATATTGTCATCCGCCCCGTTTGTTCGGTTTGTTGTTTTGTGTTAGCGTCCATTGGGGGACAAAGTTACGAATAAACGAGGAAATTACAAAAGAAATTTTGAGTTTTTTCTTGTAAGATTTGCAGGAAACCAAAATAATCCTTACCTTTGCACCCGCAATCAAGGACTGTGCAAACCGAATGCAGAGAGCTTGCTCTATGCTGAGGTGCAGCCAGTTCTCGAAAAGCATGCTTTTCAAGGGGTGCTCACGTGTGTGGGCTGAGATGATACCCTCGGAACCTGATACGGATAATGCCGACGCAGGGATGATGAGTAACACAAAACAACCCCTTATTTAATGTATTAACAAATAAATAAGGTAAAAAGAAAATGAAAAAAATTTTAGTGATGACCGCATTCATGGCAACGGTTGCTACTCATGCGCAAAACACAAAGGCACTGTACGACTCGACACAGGTGGAACAGCTGCAGGAAGTGGTGGTGAAGGGCGTGCGGGCGCAGAAGAATGCACCATTTGCCGTCAGCAACTTCAAGAAGGCCGAGTTGGGCAATTTTTCGAAGACCGGACAGGAACTGCCCATGCTATTCTCGCAGACGCCAGGTGTGATGGCATGGGGCGAGAGCGGACTGGGTATCGGCACGACGCACATGCGCATTCGCGGTGCCGGTGACTCACGCATCAACGTGACACTGGATGGTGTGCCCTTGAATTCACCCGAAGACCAGTGCGTGTTCTGGGCCAACATGAACTCCTATGCATCGCTGCTGGGCTCCGCACAGATACAGCGCGGTGTGGGTTCGTCGACCAATGGTGACGGAGCTTTCGGTGGAACAGTAGCACTGGCCAGTGCCACACCCTCACAGACGCCCACCTTGGAACTGTCGGCATCATACGGTTCGCTGAATACCTATAACGTAGGCGGTAAGCTTTCGACAGGCCTGCTGTGGAAGCACCTCATCCTGGATGGTGCCTACCATACCACAGCCACCGACGGCTATCTGCACGGCACCAGTGCCCGCAGCGGTTCGTACTACGGTGGCTTGACCTATCTGGTGTCAGACAAACTGGTTATCCGATACAAGAACATCGGCAACTTCGAGCGTACGGGTCAGGCTTGGAACGGTGTGACGGCAGGTAACAACGACTATAGTCTGATGGACGGGTGCTATGACGACGGCTCGTGGACTTACACCACTGCAACGGGTATCAAGGGTTACGACGACCTGCGCAACGTTGGTCTGGGCAAGTACAATTCGCTCTACGAACGTCTGGTGACTGACGACAACGGTCTCTTCGTTCAGGATGCAGACGGCAACTATCAGACGGAGCGTTATAAAATGGCCGACGGCACCTTGTGGGACAAGACCACCGACAACTTCTGGCAGAACCACAACATCCTGTCTGCGGCTTGGGACATCGACGAACACTGGTCCACTTCGGCCTCGCTGCACTACACCTACGGTTACGGCTACTATGAGGAGTTCCGCTACAAGAACAAGTTGGCGAAATTCGGACTGGAGAACTTCATCGACAGCAACGGCAAGAAGTACAAAAAGATGGACTTTGTGCGCAAGAAGGGACTGGAACAGCACACCTACGGCCTCGTGTGGAATGCCAACTACAAGGACGACTGCTGGGACGTCATCGGCGGACTCTCCGTGCAGAACTACGACGGCTACCACTTCGGATACCTGACATACATCGAGAACAGTGAGCTGAGCAATCTGCTGCTTCAGGATGGCAGATACAAATACTACGATTCGCCTGCCCACAAACAGGATGGTAACATCTTCCTGAAGGCGGCCTACAATATTAATAAGATGTGGACGGTTTTTGCCGATGTGCAGTACCGCCACGTAGGTTTCCAGACCAGCGGCTATAACGACAAGTACTATACCGACGACGACGGCGTCATCCACAAGCATATGCTCGACATCGACAAACACTATCACTTCTTCAATCCCAAGGCAGGCTTCTCGTGGCATAGTGGTCCCCACCGCGTCTATGGTTCTGTGGCCATCAGCCATCGTGAGCCGGAGCGCAACAATTTTACGGATAACGGCTCCTACCCTGCCCCCAATGCCGAGAAACTGACAGACTACGAATTAGGATATACACTGAATGCCGACAATTGGCGCTTTGGCATCAACGGCTACTTCATGAACTACACCGATCAATTTGTACAAACGGGTGAAGTGTCAGACATCGGTGAGAACCTAACCACCAACATCAAGGACTCCTACCGCCTGGGCGTAGAGCTGCAGGCAGGCGTTGATGTAACCAAGTGGCTCACCATCGAGGGTAACGCCGCCTTCAGCAAGAACCGCATCAAGGACTTCGACGAGAAAGTACAGGTGGACTGGGGCGACTTCGAAACCATCCATTACGACAACTCGACGCTGGCTTTCTCGCCGTCGACATTGCTCAACGGTTTCGTCAACTTCCATTGGCGTGGCATCCAGGCTACGTGGCACACCAATTTCGTCAGTCGTCAATATCTTGACAATACCGAGTGCGAGGACCGCTCGCTGCCGTCGTTCAGCGTTTCGAACGTAAACATCAGCTATATGCTGGATTGGTCAAAGGTCTTTAAAGAGACTGTCATCGGCCTGTCGCTGAACAACGTCTTCAACCGTCACTATGTTGCAGGCGGCTGGGTTTACTCAGCTATTCTCAGCGGTTCACACCCCAACGACAACCGCTACTACCAGATTGGCTACATGCCGTCAGCCGGTTTCACCATGATGGGCAACATCACGCTTCGATTTTGACCTTTGACCTTTGACTTTTAAACGTTATGGCAGATTTCTTGCAATCTCACTGGCTCGACCTGTTTACCACGATACTCGGACTGATATACATCTGGCTCGAGTATCGTGCACATATCGCCCTGTGGGTAGTAGGCGTCGTGATGCCGGCATTGGACGTCTGGCTCTATTGGAGTCACGGACTCTACGGCGACGCGGGCATGGCGTGCTACTACACCTTTGCGGCACTCTACGGCTTCTACGTGTGGAAATACAAGAAGACGCGCAAGAAGCACGAGTCGCTGCCCATCATTTATATGCCGCGCGACAAGTATCTGCCCGCCGTCGTATTCTTCTTCGCGGCATGGGGCATCACCTATTATATATTAGTGACGTGGACCAATTCTACCGTGCCCGTGCTCGACTCGTTCACCAACGCCCTCTCGATAGTTGCCTTGTGGGCACTGGCACGAAAGTTCGTCGAGCAATGGCTGTTCTGGATTGTCGTCGACGCGGTATGCTGTGGGCTCTACATCCACAAAGGCATTCCCTTCAAGGCACTGCTCTACGGTCTTTATGTCGCCATCGCCATTGCTGGTTATTACAAATGGAAGTCGCAGGCGAAAACCGTCAAGCGCGACCAAAAGCTCACTTTTTCGTAACTTTCTTACGCACAGGAATGAAAATTTATTCTCATTCCTTTCGCTAAATCGAAATTTTGCACTATCTTTGCACACAAATAATGAATAGCAGTTATGAAATCTGACAACCACCTGCTTATGAGATGTTTGTTGGCCCTGTTGGCCATGCTGATTTCTGTCACCATGCAAGGACAGACGGAGACACCTGTGCCTGAGGGCAAAAAACCGTTTTACGTCAACCACTACGGCTGTGCTGCGGGCCACTATCTGCTCAACCCCAAGGACTACGAGGGGCCGTATGCCATCTTCGCCGACGCCGACAAACGAGGTAAGCTGACGAAGCTCGGCCGTGACATCTTTGGCCGTCTCGACCTGTTACGACAGGAGGCTTGGAACCGTTCCGGCGAGATGACTGCCGAGGGTGGCAGGATGATGCGCCAGCAGGTGCAGCAGCTGCTCAGCCAGTTTCCAACCATGTTCACTCCCGACTGCTTTGTCGACATTCGCAGCATCATGCAGAACCATTGTATTCAGATGGCTAACGAGGTAGGTGTGGAGATGGCTCGCCACTTCCGTTCCGACCGCATCAGCGTCAAGGCGTCGCACAAGAACCAGCCCTGGCTCAATGCTCAGGACAAGGACCTCCTTGCCGAGCGTGACGACTCGCTGACCATGGAACGCTATAACCGCTTCACCATCCTCAACAGTGGGGCAGGACGACTGATGCGCGCGCTCTTCAACGACCAGAACTACGTCGTTGCCAACATCGACGCTCCTGCACTGAGCCAGCAGCTTTACATTCTCTCGCAGAACATCCACCAGACGGAACTCGGTAAGACGACAAACCTCGACGACCTGTTCGACACCGACGAAATGCAACGCCACCAGCGCCGACAAAATGCCTGGAGCTACATCTGCTACGGCAACTGCACCCTCAACGGAGGTCATCAACCCTACATACAGCGCGAACCGCTATGGAACATGATACACATGGGAGACAGCATCATGAAGGTCGACTACCCCGTGTTCAATCTGCGCTATACAAACCAGGGCGTGCTGCTCTCATTGGCTAGTCTCATGGAGCTCGACGACTGCGGCGTGGCCACCGCCAACCTTGACAGTCTCGAGACTCTCGGATGGCTCGACACCCGCATAGCTCCCCCAGGCGGTAGCATCATGATGATTCACTACCGTCGCGACAAGAACGACGACGACCCGCTCATCAAGGTGATGTTCAACGGTCACGAAGCCCGTCTGCCCTTCAAGAGCGACTGTGCTCCCTACTACCATTGGAACGACGTGAAACGCTACTACCTGCGCAAGCTCTACCGCTATGAGAAAATCCGCCAAGACGAACTCAACGAGAAACAATAACGCTATGAGACGATTCGCAATACTCCTCATCCTCCTCCAATTATCAATTGTCAACTATCAATTGTCAATGATCCACGCCCAGCCCGTGATGGAGATTATCAAGCAGCACCCTGCCTACTCGTCGTGCAACTACGACATCTACCCAGACAGCATTCCTGACAACTTGACCCCAGCACCAGCCGGCAAGAAACCGTTCTACATATCGCATTACGGCCGTCACGGTTCGCGATACATCAGCAACCGAACGGGTTACGACACACCCTACAAGATGATGATCCAGGCTGAGAAAGTCGACGAACTCACGCCCACCGGCAAGAAAGTGCTGCAGGAAATGAAACGCATCTTAAACGACTCCGAGGACCGTTGGGGCGAACTGACTTACATCAGTAGTGAACAGGAGCGCCAAATTGCCCGTCGTATGATTACGCGATTCCCCGAAGTGTTCAAAGATACTGCCCACGTCAGTGCCCTTAGCACCATCGTTCCGCGCTGCATGATATCGATGAGCTATACCCTTATGGAACTGGCTCAGGCGAACCCCCGACTGCAAATCACGATGGAGTCTACCAAGCGCACCCAGCATTACATGAACTTCCAGGACCCCGTGCTACGCAAAGGCTATATGACTCCCCAGGCACAGAAGGCCTACGATGCCTATATCGCCCCTCTCACCAGCAACAGCCGCCTGATGGAGATGATATTCAAGAACCCCGACATCGTCAAAGAAATTGTCGACGAATCGTTCTTCAACTACTACCTCATGAAGATGGGGCTCTTCATTCTCAATACCCACCTGAAAAACGAGACCTACCTGCTAAGCCTCTTCCAGACCGAGGAGCTCTATCGCATGTGGCAAATTGACAACGCATTGTGGTACATCCACTTCGGATTCTGCAAGCTCAATGGCAGCCGTCAGCCCTTTATCCAGCGTCACCTGCTGCGCCAGCTTATTGCCGATGCCGACAGTTGCATTCGCCTTGACCGTCCGGGAGCCCAGCTGCGCTTCGGCCACGACACCGTATTACTGCCTTTAGTTTGTCTTATGGGCATTAACGGCTACGACCTCGCCACCGATCGCCTCGACCAGCTCGAACAGCGCGGCTGGTGGTGTTCCAGCGTATTCCCCATGGGAGCCAACGTGCAGTTCATCTTCTACCGTAGCAGTCCAAAAGATAACGATGTCCTTGTCAAGGTTCTCCTCAACGAACAGGAAGCCAGACTCCCCATTCCTACTCGTAGCGCGCCCTATTACCGTTGGGCCGACGTCCGCCGCTACTGCCTCAATAAACTCGAGCAGTACAAAGACTAAAAGGCGAGGAGAGTAACAAAAAGGTGGGCGGACATTTGGTCAGCTCATTTTTTTTTGGTAATTTTGCGCCCAAAATTGGAAAGGTATGAGTATTGAAGCATTGATTAGCAAGGCTGCAGGCGAGGCTGTAAAGGCGCTGTATGGCATGGATGCCACGGAAAAGACGACGGATAGCACCAGTCGTCTGCTGCAGTTGCAGAAGACAAGAAGTGAGTTTGAGGGTAACCTGACATTGGTGGTATTCCCCTTTGTGAAAGCCGCCAAAAAGAGTCCGGAACAGACCGCTCAAGAAATTGGCGAGTACTTGGTACAGAACTGCGACGCCATCAGTAAGTTCAACGTTGTCAAGGGTTTTCTGAACCTGAGCATTGGCAACGGTGCGTGGTTACAACTACTGCAGGCCATCGACCAGGACGACCACTTCGGCATGAAGTCCGCGGACGAGGGATCACCCCTCGTCATGATCGAATATAGCTCCCCCAACACCAACAAACCCCTGCACCTTGGTCATGTGCGCAACAACCTGCTGGGTTGGTCGCTGGCGCAGATTATGGAGGCCAACGGCAACAAGGTGGTGAAGACGAACATCGTGAACGACCGCGGTATTCATATCTGTAAGTCGATGCTGGCTTGGCTGAAGTACGGCAATGGTGAGACTCCCGAGTCATCTGGCAAGAAGGGCGATCACCTGATTGGTGACTACTACGTGGCTTTCGACAAGCACTACCGCGAGGAAGTAAAGGAACTAACCGCCCAGTATGTGGCAAGCGGTTTGGCCGCTGATCAAGCCGAGGAGAAGGCCAAGCAGGAGGCTCCGCTCATCAAGGAGGCTCACGAGATGCTGGTCAAGTGGGAGCAGAACGACCCCGAGGTGCGCGCTCTGTGGGAGAAGATGAACAACTGGGTATATGCCGGTTTCGACGAGACCTACAAGAAGATGGGTGTCTCGTTCGACAAGATTTACTACGAGAGCCAGACCTATCTGAAGGG
>JAFPVW010000208.1 GCA_017395215.1 Prevotella sp.
AGCTCGTCTCATACGCCCTCTATCAGAACAGCGACGTGGGCGACGTCAAGGGCCTGCAGCTCAACCTCTCCGCCAACCTCTTCCCGGGATTCAATCTCTCCGCCAATTACGTCTATACCTATGCCCGCAACAAGAGTGGCGACGAGTGGACCCCCATGGAGCGCAGCACCCGTCATGCTGCCACCTTCGCCGCCGACTATCACCACTCATGGGGCCTCTACGCCCTGAACGTTAACCTCAATGGCCGTCTGCAGTCCAAGACCTACTACACCGGCGCTTACGAAGATGCCCCGGGCTTCGGTGTCTGGAACCTCAACACCACCCACACCTTCGACATCGCCAAATGGATCGTTCTGGAGCCCAGTCTCGGCATCGACAACATCTTCGACCGTGTCGATCGCCGCCCAGACTCCAGCATCCGCAAATACGCCCTCTTCAGTCCTGGCCGAATGCTCGTCGCAGGACTGAAGGTGCGTTTGAAGAAATAAGCCTATTTCATCGCTTCCTCTAACCGCTTCCTGATCTCTTCGTTGCCGGGGAAGCCGATGACCTTATACGTCTGTTCACCCTTCGTGTTATAGACGGCGTAGGTGGGAATGCCACTCGACTCGTACTTCGCGAGGATGTAGCTGTATTGTTCTGGCGTCAGATAATAATGGTCGCCGTCTATCTCCTTGATCATCTCCTGCCAGGTGGACATAGGCGACGAGGGCGAGGTGATATACACAAACTGCACGTTCTGCCCCTTCATCTGCTCCTTCATGGGTGCCATCGCCTTATGGCCTGCACGGCACGGACCGCACCACGTCGCCCAGATGTCGATGAGTACGGCTTTACCCTTATACTTGTTGAGAATGGTCTGGAGGATGTTCTCGGGCGCCACGTCGTCGTACTTCTTGTAGAAGACGCTTTCCTTGGCAGCCAGCTCCTGTGCCAGCCGCTCCTGTTCCTGTTGATACTCCACGATCACGTTCTTGCAGTCATCAAACTTCATCTGCGCCAACAGCCCATCCCATTCCTTCTCGTCGATGCGGAACATATTATAGACCGTCTGCAGTTCGCTGAGCCAGGGGGATCTTGCACTGAAGTCCTTGTCCAGCTGGCTTAGCGGCATTGCCCAGAAGCTGTCGCTACAGGGTGATGTCGGCGTGCCCAGATACCGATAGGAGTAGGGTATCTCAGCCTCAGAGAGTACCAGCAGGCTGTCGTTCGCCCAGAGCAGGTTGCTGTAGTCTTTCTGGCTGGTGATCCTTACCTGTCCCGTCTCCATCATCAGATTGGTGTAGTAGGGGCCGAAGAAGCGCGTCCACTCCACGAAGTCGCCCTCTGCCTCCATGCACAGCAGGTCTTTGGCGGCCGTCGTGTAGCCAGAGGCCTTGGCGGAGGCGATGCGCTTGTCGAACTCGTCTTTCAGCCAGGCCATGCGCTTCTCGGGTGTGTCGCACTGGCTGAGGCTCTCATAGCGATGTGCTTTGGCATCCCCCTGCGACAGTTTCTCAAGCCCCTCTCCCAGATCCATATTCGTCTTGGCGAGGAAGCCCTTCATGGCCAGCGGCCGTTTGACGCCCTCCGCGATACTCATCAGCAGCGCGATCTCCTGCCCCGGGGCGATCACGATGGGGGCGCTTGCCACGCCAGCCACATCGACCGTCACCATCCGGGCCGTCCTCAGCGGGATCTCAGCCGTCGCGGTGCCGTCGTCAGCGAGGGGGAACGACTTGTCGAAACCCTCTCTGGCCCCCAGCTGTCGGAAATTGCCCACGTGAAGATCCATCCCCATCGCGGGCTTATAGCCCATCACCTTCACCTTGACTTTTGCCACACCCTTTTCAATCTTGGCCTCAGGCAGTGTCTCGTCCTTGGCATATTTGACGTCTTTCCACTCGGCAGGCCGCTCCGGCTCCTTCTTGGTCTTCGCATCGCAGATGTTAAAGATGCGGAAGGCCCCCTCGTCGTAGCCCTCGATGAAGTCCAGCTCTCTGGTGTCTGTTGGTACGGGCTTGAAGTGGAGCACCAGGTCAGCCAGTCCGCTCTCCGGCATCCAGAAGAGTGAGTCGAGTTCCACGTCCGACTCCGCCTCTGAGGTCTTCTTACCGCTGACAACGGCATATTCCTTGCCGTCGGGCGTCTTCAGGAACGACTCTTTGGCGAAGCGGATCCAGTAGTTTGGTATGAACTTGACGCGGAAGTGCATCACCGTTTCCGTCTCTTTCAGCTCCATCTTCGTGATGTCAAACTCAATGTTGCCTGATCCCGTAAAGGCCGATGGGTTCTCCCACACCACCTCTTTCTGTGCCCATCCTGCAATTGTTGTGAGGGCAAGCAATAATGTTGATAATAGTTTCTTCATATCCGTTAATTTGTTAGTTTGCTGCAAAGGTACAAAATCGGGGGCAATTATTGTTGCGAATTCCCTGACAATTGTCTGGCATTTTGAATTTTTAACCTGCTAACCTAACAGAGCGGCAAATCCTCAAATAAGCTTGAGGATTTGCCGTTCTGTGGCGTCGGGGAGGAGGGTCTTGAAATGGGACAGGAGGCGGTCGAAGGATTCCTGTGGAGTGCGCTCACAGCGGCAGGCGTCGCGGCCCAGCAGCTGTTCGGGCGTGGTGAGGAGCGACCATCCCCAGCCGTATTCGCGGTTGTGCTTATCGACGGGATAGACAAAGTCTTCGGTGATGATGCGGCAGGCCATCTGCAGGCGGGTGATGTAGCCGTCGAAGCGGCTGCGCATCTTCGGACCGGTAAAGCCACAGGCGGCCCGCAGTTCACGGGTGATGAGACTGCCGTGCTCGGCGAGCGTGAGCAGGATGGCCTCCTCGATGGAGCCTTCCTGCGGGGCGGGATACTTATGGCGGCGGTAGTTGCAGAGGTCGGGCCACCAGTCGCGGCTGACGAACCCTGCCTTGCCGGCGAAGAACTTCCCATAGACGCAATGGCCCTCAGTGACGACGGGGCCTTTCCATTTCCATAGCGGCCAGTCCCAGCCGCCGTCGGCATAGGCGACATAGCGGCAGTCGTCATCTACGAGTTCTTCGGCGGAGTAGCCGCGTATGCCGCTGTCGAGCAGAGGCAGGAAGCCCACTTGCTGTATGGCCTGCATCAGTTCAGGGCAGGAGTGTATCTCGGGAGTGATCATCGGCGGTTAGTGGCATTGAGGTTGAGCTGACTCTGGCTGAGGCCGTCGCCCTTGACGGTAAGGCTGACCGTGCCGGACTTGGCGGTGGAACGGACGGCCAGGAGGGCATGGCCTTTCCAAGTGGTGCAATGCGCGTCGGTATAGACATCGGTGTCTTTGAGGTCGGCACTGGCGAAGGAGAGGAGGCTACCGGCGCCCTTGACGGTAGCCGTGAGGGGGATAGCGGCATCGGGACAGACGAGGCCGTTGCGGTCAAGAATCTCGACGGTGACGTAGATGAGGTCCTGTCCGTCGGCGAGGAAAGTGGACTTGTCGGCGGTCAGGCGAATCTGACAGGGCTCACCGGCGGTGGAGAGGCTGACGGATACGGGCTGTCCCTCTTCCGTCACGCCTTCGGCGCGGAGGGTGCCGGGCTGATAGGGCAGGGTGAAGACGGCCTTGCACTCGGCGGACTGCTGCTCACCGACGAGCCGGTCGTTGAGATAGAGCCGGACAGAGGGGAGGCTGGTATAGACTTCGACCTCGACGGGCTTACCCTCCCAGCCGTTCCAGGTCCAAGATTCCCAGGTGGGCCATACGCTCCAGGCGGTCTCACGGATGCTGCCGTAGTAGCCGTCGGGTTCCTTCACGGCCATGTAAAGGGCCGGGGCGGTGTCACGGTTCCAGAGCAGTTCGCGGTAGTGTGAGATGGGTTTGCGCCAGCCGGTGATATCGACATCGCCGCAGTAGGCACCGTGCCATTCGGGCTGTCCGCCTTCGACATAGTGTTCGCCCGGGGTGTCGCCGTCGTAGTAGTAGCGGCCGATGCCGGACTCGCCGAGGTAGTCGAGGCCCGTCCATACAATGTCGCCGATGACGTAGGAATAATCTTCGACGGTCTGCCAGTTGCGCCAGGCATCACGGGGGAAGCTCTCTGTCTGCAGGATGACGCGCAAGGGGTCACGCTCATGGTCGGAGGCGTGTTTGTGGAGCATATAGTTGTAGCCTGCAATGTCGAGCACCTCGGCGTGGGGGTCATAGATCTCCCAGTCGCTGTCCCAGGAGCAGAGGGCCTCGGTGACGGGCCGTTCACAGCAGTAGTCTTTGATGGCGTCCTTCATCTTCCTGGCGGTGGTGACGACGCGGATGTCCTTGCGCTCCATCACCTCGTTGCCGATGCTCCAGCAGATGACGCTGGGGTGATTGCGGTCGCGCCTGACCATCGCATGGATATCCTCGCGGTAGCAGGAGTCGATGAGCGTGGAGTAGTCGTAGGGCGTCTTCGCCTGTCGCCAGCCGTCGAAGGCCTCATCGATGACGAGCATGCCGATGGAGTCGCAGGCGTCGAGGAAGGCGCGGGAGGGTGGATTATGGGAGGTGCGGATGAGGTTGAAGCCGGCGTCCTTCATCAGGCGTACCTTGCGGATCTCGGCGGCATCGAAGGCCATAGCCCCGAGGATGCCGTCGTCGTGATGGACGCAGGCGCCGTTGATGAGCAGCGGCATATAGTTGAGTTGAAAGCCATAACGTGAATCACAGTATATATGGCGGACGCCGAAGCGGGTCAGCTGACTGTCAACCATCTTACCCTGTTCCTTCAGCATGGCCCGTACCTCATAGAGAATGGGCGTGTCGGGCGACCAAAGACGGGGATTCCGGATGTTAAAGGTGAGTGTGTCGGTCTTCAAGCCTTTGGCAGGCACTATGATCGGCATCGACTCCGCACCCACCATCACAGTGGCGGTCCGTTCGACGTCGGAGGCATTCTCGACGGTCACCTCCACCTGCACCGTCGCCTCGTCGTCGTTCACCATCGGGGTGCTGATATAGACACCGTTCTCCGCGATGTGGAGGGCAGGGCTCGTGATGAGCCACACGTGGCGGTAGATGCCGGAACCGCTGTACCAACGGCAGTTGGGCTGTTCGGAGTTATCGACCTTGACCAGCACCTCGTTCGGCTTGTCTTGATGCAGATAGGGTGTGATGTCAATGGTGAAGGGGGTATAGCCGTAGGCATGCTGTCCGGCCTTCTGGCCGTTGATGAATACCTCAGCCTTCTGATAGACACCCTCGAAGTGGAGTCTGACAACTTCGCCGTCGGGCGTCTTGAACGTCTTCCGGTATTCGCCCTTGCCGCCGGGATACCAGCCGCCGCCAGTGCCCGTGGCGCCTGACTTGGCGTCGGGACCGGCATAGATGTCCCAGTCGTGGGGTAAGTCCACTGTGACAGTCTTGCCGTTTTGCGTAAACTGCCATCCTGCGTCGAACAGCACACGTCTGGTGTCTGCCTTTGCCACCACGATGCTCAGCATCAGCAGCATTGTAACGATAGTCGCTCTTTTCATTTGATTGGTCTTATTGGTTGCACTTAGGACTGCAAATATACGAATTATCCCACAGATTTGGAAGAAAATTGCTCTTTTCGATGTGTTTTTTTTGAATAATTTGGATTTTTGCGGGCAAAATCGTATCTTTGCAAACGAATGAGAAAGAAGACTCAGTTTAATTCAAAACCCAATAAACAATTTAAGTTATGACTAAAACCATCAAATCATTCGCGATGCTTGCCGTCGCAGGTCTCGTGATTCTCAGTGCTTGCACAGAGAAGAAGGCTGCGGAAGTCACTCTTCAAGTGAAAACCCAGAATGGCATCCTCAAAGGTTTCGAAGAGGATGGCGTGAAGAAGTTCCTGGGCGTACCCTTCGCACAGGCTCCTGTTGGCGAACTGCGTTGGAAGGCCCCCCAGCCGCTGCAGGCTTGGGAAGGTGTTCGTGAGGCCTTGGGGTTTGGCGACGACCCGATGCAGCCCAATGTCTTCGGCGATATGGCGTTCCGTGGTCCCAAGCGCAGCGAGGACTGTCTCTATCTGAATATCTGGACTACCGCAACGACCACAGCGGATGCCCTTCCTGTATTGATATATTTTAATGGTGGCGGACTGATGGCCGGTTCGGGCAGCGAGCCCCGTTACGACGGCTCTTCTATTGCCAAGGAGGGCGTGATTGGTGTGACGGCCAACTACCGTGAAGGCGTGTTCGGCTTCTTTGCCCATCCGGAACTCACAGAGGCTTCTGACTATAAGGGCAGCGGCAACTATGGTTTCCTGGATCAGGTGGCTGCCATCCAGTGGGTGAAGGATAACATCGCAGCCTTCGGCGGTGATCCTGCGAAGATCACCATCGTGGGAGAGTCAGCCGGTTCGTTCTCGGTGTCGCTCCTGATGTGTTCGCCGCTCTCGAAGAACAATTTAGCCGGTGCGATGCTGTCGTCGGGTGCTGAGGTGCTGCCGTATAAGCCCGCTTCACAGGCCGAAGCTGATGCGGCCGGTGCTGAACTGCTGAAGCAGGCCGGTATCGCCAGTCTGGCCGATGCGATGGCGATGAATGCCGACTCACTGCAGAAGATCCTTCCTCCCAGGGGAATGGCCAACGTGGTGCTGGACGACTACTTTATGAAGGAGAGTGCCGACGAGGTGTTTGAGAAGGGTGAGCAGGCTCAGGTGCCGTTGCTGGCAGGCTGGAACTCGTTAGAGGGACATCCCGCACAGTCGCTCGGAGGTCAGGCGCCTACGCTCCAGAACTATAAGAACGCCATGAAGGCGCAATTCGGCGATATGACCGATGAGATCTTCAAGGCCTACGGTATTGAGACTGACGAGGACGTGCTGAGCCAGAAAGGTCTCGACCTCGCCTCTGACCTCTTCACCGGCTTCCCGACGTGGAAGGTCTGCGATTATCATGTGAAGAGTTCCGGACAGCCTGTCTACCGCTATCATTATATGCATCCGCGTCCTCAGGTTTCTGCGAAGATGGGTGACAAGGTGGGTGCGTTGGCTGGTGGTGTACGCGAGAAGACTGCCGAAGAGAAGAAGGTTGAAGCCCAGCAGCCCGCGATTGCTCCTGGCGCCGTCCATTCGGCTGATATCGAGTATGCAATGGGTACCCTCGACACCAACGAGTACTACGACTGGCAGGAAGAGGACTACGCCATCTCTA
>JAFPVW010000209.1 GCA_017395215.1 Prevotella sp.
CAACTCCACAACTCCACAACTCCTCAACTCCACAACTCCACAACTCCTCAACTCCACAACTCCTCAACTCCTCATGAAAGCATTTACAGGCGAACTCCTTGGCACGTTTGTCCTCACGCTTTTCGGCTGCGCCTGTGTGGCCTGCGCCGTGCTCTTTGGCGAATACGTCAGTATTTTCCAGGTGGGCATGGTGTGGGGCCTCGGCGTGACGCTGGCTATCTATCTGACGCGCTATCTGTCGTGTGCCCATCTCAATCCTGCCGTCTCGGTGGCCATGGTGGTGGCCGGGCGCATGAAGGCCGGCAAGCTGCCGGCTTATCTTGCTGCACAGTTTCTTGGCGCCATATTGGCTGGCGCCATGCTCTACGTACTCTTCGCGCCTTCGATTGCCAACTACGAAGCCCTCCACCATATTGTCCGTGGCACGGCGTCGAGTGTCGACACGGCGCGTATGTTCGGCGAGTTCTATCCCAATCCCGGCGATGCCTCTGTGGCAGTGGTGTCGTTGCCCCTGGCCATGCTGGCTGAGGGCTTCGGCACGTTCCTCCTGGCGCTGTTCATCTTCTTTCTGACCGAAGGGTGCAACGTTGGGCGTCCCAGCGAACCACTCCAGCCGCTCTTCATCGGACTGACCGTAGCCAGCATCATCTTCTTCGTGGCACCGCTCACTCAGGCCGGACTGAATCCTGCCCGCGATGCCGGCCCGCGCCTCGTGGCTTATCTCGCGGGGTGGCAGTCGGCAGCCCTGCCCGATGCTGTAGGCGGCTGGTTCTGGGTCTACATCCTGGCTCCCGTCGTTGGCGCTGCCCTTGCTGCCCTCAGCTTCCGCTACCTGCTCGAACCGCTGCTCTTATCCAAAAGCAACGACCGTCCAGTATGTTGCCGTACCACGGCAACCCCCAAATCCTCAACTCCTCAAAAATGACTATGCAAACAAGAATTATCCTCGTGGGCGGTTTCCTCGGAGCGGGGAAGACCACCCTCATCTGGCGAGTGGCCCAGCAGCTGATGTCTCAGGGCAAGGGCATTGGCCTGATTACCAACGACCAGGCTCCCGAACTCGTCGACAGCGAACTACTGCGCCGTCAGAACCTCACAGTCAGCGAAGTGGCAGGCAGCTGCTTCTGCTGTAACTTCAACGGCTTTACCGATGCCGTCAGGCAGGTGTCAGAGCGTGCCGACTTCGTGCTGGCCGAGCCCGTGGGCAGTTGTGCCGACCTCTCGGCAACGATTCTCCAGCCACTCAAGAAGTACTGGAACACCACGCTGCTCGTGTCGCCGCTGACAGTACTGGCCGACCCCCACCGGCTGGCCTCCATCCTTCAGGGCGAGCAGGCCGAACTGCATGAGGACGCTGCCTATATCTACCGCAAACAACTCGAGGAGGCCGACATCATCGTGATTACCAAGGCCGACTCCGTGTCGGCCGACGTCCTGGCCCAGCTGAAGGCCGACACGGCACAGGCTTTCCCCAAGAGTCAGGTGATGGCGGTGAGCGCCGTCACTGGCCAGGGCATCGACGAGTGGCTGGACCAGGTCACCACCCGTACCGATGCTGGCAAGCGGCTGCTCGACATCGACTACGACCGCTATGCCCATGGTGAGGCCGTGCTCGGATGGCTCAACGGAACGGTGATGCTGCATGCCCAGCAGCCTGCCGACTGGGACCAGCTGCTCCAAACCCTTGTCAGCGACCTGAAGGCTGCTCTTGAGCGCGAAGCCTTGGCAGTAGGCCATGTGAAGATAATCGCCGAGAACGGCCAGGACTATGCCATTGCCAACATCACAGGGGCTGAGCGCACGCTGACCATACGGAGTGGGGCTGGTACGAGCACCGATGTGCGGCTCATCGTCAATGCCCGCGTGGAGTGTTCGCCCGAGCACCTTGACCAGCTGGTGCGCGATGCACTTGTCCGCACCATCGGCGGACGTTATACCGACGAGGTCACAGCCTGGCGATACCTGCAGCCCGGACGCCCCAATCCTACCCACCGCTTCGAGGAGATTGTTGCTTAGCAATATGAACAAGGTTAGGATAACAGCCATGCGGCAGACCGTCTACGCTGACCTGATGGCAAAGTATGAGAACCCCATTGAGCACACATGCGACGTCAGCGCAGGCCAGCAATGGATATCCGTTGACGGACAGTGCCCTGAGGGGATGTGCCTGTCGGCATGGTCGTCAATGCGCGAGTTTGTGGAGTCGCTGGCCCGTGGTGAGGGCAACTTCTTCGCAAAGCGAAGCGTTTCCCCTGACGGGTCTTACGATTACTTCGACGGCTGGATGAAGAACCCGATGAGCGCCATGATAAGCTGCAACGACGGTTTCCGCCCCTTCAGCTTTTATCTGGAAGTAATCTAACGTAGCAGAGCCGCACAAAAAAACCTCCCCCTCATCGAGGGAGAGATTCTCACTCTTCACCGCCAAAAGCCCGCGGAAAAAGCCTCCCCTCCGGGGGGAGGTTTGGAGGGGGCTGTAGGGAGGTTAGGAGGGGGCTATTCCGCAGTCTCCGTGCCGTACGTTGCAATCGGGTGACGCTCGTAGTACACCTTCTCCTTGCCGTCCACAACCTTCGTGGTGGGAATCACGTAGTCGTTCATCTTGAAGGTGCACAGGTCCTTCAGGATGCGGCTCGTCAGCTTCTCGTCGGCACCACCGGCAGCCTCGGGGCGGAAGTTCATGTGGACGCCGCTGATGTTCGTCAGGGGGTCGTAGCCCAGCACTGTAGCCGAACCCGTCGACTCAATGGAGGGGTAGAACGTGCCCAGACCGTCGAGCTTCACAGGCACACCCTGGACGGTCAGCTCCTTCAGGCACGACACCATCTGCTGCAGCGTCAGCACCAGCTCCTCGTAGGTGATGCGCTTGCCGTGCTCCATCATGTGCTTGGC
>JAFPVW010000210.1 GCA_017395215.1 Prevotella sp.
TGGGTGGGGAAAGCTAAATTCAGTTACGCGGCACGCCGCGTCCCTACATCAGCAAACATTTTTCTAATAACCGAAGCAGTTTTCTGCAAATTCAACCTCCCAACCTCCCGTTTTGCCCGCAAACACCTTGCTACAAAGGGTTTCGGGGCAGGAGGTGTTGCGCCGACACCTCCCGTCAACCTCCCGTCAGAGCCCCGCCCCTAATTGCCTCCCCTAACGATGTCGGTGTAGGCCCATTTACGGGAGGTCACACGGGAGATTCCACGGGAGGTCTGACGGGAGGTCTGACGGGAGGTTAACATTCGTCTAAACCTCTGATACACAAACATTTACTACCAACAAGGGAGGTGTCGGCAGAAAAAGTTTGACAGTCAACCAAAATCAGGAAACGTCAACTACAGCGTGAACACGCCAAGCTGGTTGAGGAAGATGGCAGCAATGGCGACAGAGCGTGTCATATTGTTTCTGTTCTGCAGTCTATGGCGCCACGGTGACCTGCTTGGCATAGGTATTGATGCCGCCACTGCTAATTTCATCGACAATCAGCAGGTAGTTGCCAGCCTTCGTAGGAGTCTCCGGATTGGCGAAAGAACTCGGCTGCCCAATGTTGGCGATGCCAAGAGGCGGCGTGTAGATAACGCCCTTGCTGCGTACAACGGTGGGTTTGAAGCGCTTTGTCGTAATCTCCAGACAGCCATTGATACATCCCTGATGGCGCGCCAGCGCCTGTGCTGGTGTCATGAACTCTACGGTAGCTACCGTCTGCATGTCAAGGCCAAAAGCCTCTGTAGCGGTAAAGAGCACGCCGTCCACATAGATCCGAATCTCATCAGTGCCGCCAAGGGTTGAGATGCGAGTGGCTGGAAAGAGATGCCACTCAGGTGGCCCAGCCTTGTCTTCTGGATCCTCGGGAATCAGTCGCATATAGGGTGCAAAGTGGTACAACATCTGCTGGAACGTCTGGTAGTTGCTCTTGTCCATCGCCTCCTCAGAGATGTACTTGTTGCCGTAGTATTCCTTGCGTTCCTGTTCATAGTCTGTCTTGATCTTCGCATGGGCAACCACCTCGGGAATCATGTTGGTACCAGTAAAGCTAAACACTTTTCGATTCTCGCTCCCCTGACCGACGACGCCCGACGTTGTCTGCGTCAGCCAGCGGCTGTGGTTACGCAGCGAAGGTATGGTGTCGCCCAAGAACTCGTAGTCGTAGACACCAGCATTGCCTTTCTTGTCGAATGCCTCGATGAAAAAGTCATCGCCATCAGGATAGGTTCCCACGGGTAGCACGAACGTGCCGTCACGGCAAAGGTCGGCTGAGAATGTGTCGGCGGTGCTGCGCTGGTAGGCCACAACGGTGCCTTCCTTCAGACGCCACTGCTTGCCGCCGCCCATCACCTTGCCACGAATCAGCGGGGCCGTCTCGGGCTGATAGCGTGTATGCCATCCCTCGCGCATCACCTTTGCCACATCGAGACGTGAGAAACGTGCCGAGAGAAGCCATCCCTGCACGTCGGTGACGCGATCGGCAACGCTCTCCGTGGCATAACAGGCGGGGAACGGCTCTGGCGACACCAGGTCCTGCTGGTAATTCAGCATGACCTCGGCGGTAGGGATAAAGTTCGTCTCAACGGCGTCTTGACTATCGTCAACAGGGAGGTATCTCACCAAGCGGAACACAGTGTCAGCTGTCGTAGTGAGGGATGCCTCGTGCCAGCAGTGACTCTCGCTCAACAGACTGTCGTTGCGGTCGGTGAGCATCAGAGAGACCACGCCACTGCCCACATCTGCAAGGTCGAGGATGCCGTCTTTCTTCAGTGGCAGCAGCAGAAGCCCCGTCGTCTGATGGTAGGCATACAGCTTGCTGCCCTTAGGCAGCTGACCGCTTACGTGGTAGCCCGCCTTGTCTTTCCCTTTTGTCAGCTTCAGGGATGGACTGCCGTCATCGGTCTCGGGCAACACGAAAAGCTGGGTGCGGCCTTCGTGGGCAGTGGCGATGAAATATCTCCTTTCGGGTGTAGCGTAGAAAGAGACCACTGCCCATCCTGACGGTGTGGTCTGACCATACTGCAACGTGTCGCTGCGGTCGTCGACCAGACTGAAACGTGTTGCCAATCCCCGACCGTCAGCCGTCCTCAGGCACACGGCAACTTTTTGCACGTCATCGGTGGCCAACCTCCCTCCCTCGGCATAGAGGTTGCAAGTCAGGCTGCCGCCGACCGCGTCATGTCCCTGCATCTGCTTAGGACTCTGGCTCTCGGAGATGATGCGGATGGGGAAGGCAGGGATGGTGTAGTCGCTGTAGTTGCACATGAGCCGCGTGTAGGCACGCAACGTATAGATGCCTGTGGCTGACGTAGGGTCGACAGCGAAAGTTGTCGTGAAGGAACCATTGTCATCGGTCACCAGTCGCTGGCGTGTCAGCGTGCTGTCGCTGGCATCGAGGAGGTCAAGGTAAAGGTAGCGGCTGTAGGGTTCCGTTGTCACATCGCCGTCAGCCGGGATAGTGAGGTTGTCGGTGCGGATGAGGCAGCCGGCCACACGGATTGTATCGCCTGTAGTGTATTTCATACGGTCGCTGGCGAAGAATATTTTCTCTGTAGGAAGTATCTGAGCCGCCCCCTTACCCACTGCCAGCAGGCTAATGGTAATCAACAATAGCAGTCTTCTCTTCATTGATTCAAATTATTAATTGTTGTCACAAAGATAGCAAAAAAAATGTCACTTGCAAATTATCGATGGATTTTAACAGTAGATGTACGTTCTAGATATAACGATTTCTGCTGCAGGCGGCAAGCAGCAAGCAAGCCGTAGTGAACAGGAAAATATAATGAACCGTTTTTCGCATCGTGTCTTTATTTGCATCTGCAAAGATACGAGTAAGCTAGCGAAAAACCTAATTTCTTCACTCTTTTTTAGTAATTATAGGTGTTCAGGCGAGCAAGCTCAGAGCCTTGGGTGAGTAAGCAGAGCTACAGCGTGAACACGCCAAGCTGGTTGAGGAAGATGGCTGCGATGGCGACGGGACATATGAAGCGGATGAGGAAAAGGAAGACGGAGAAAAGACGGGAGCGAGTCCAGATGGTGCCCCCGTTGGTGAACTCGTCGCGAATGAGTTTCTTCGGCACAAACCATCCAAGGAACAGGCAGGTGAGGAAGCCGCCTACGGGCAGGAAGATCTGACCAGTGACGAAATCGAAGACATCGAAAAGGGGACGTCCGAAGAGGGTGATGCCATCTACGGCACCGAGCGACAGCGAACAGAAGGCACCGATGATGCTGCAGAACACGGTGACAACAAGGGCTGCACGGTTGCGCTTGAGGTGGAACTCCTCATGAAAGAAAGCCGTAGAGACCTCGTGGAGGGAGATGAGTGACGTCAAGGCTGCCAGCGAGAGCAGGGCATAGAAAAACAGGGCGACAACATATCCCACAATGGGCATGGCAGAGAACGCCTGGTTGAAGACATTCGGCAGGGTGATGAACACCAGCGATGCACCGCTGTCGGGACTCACACCCACAGAGAAGGCGGCAGGGAAGATCATCAGACCGGCAAGAATAGCAATGAACGAGTCGACGAACGAGATCTGCACGGCGGAGGTGAGCAGGTTGGTCTTCTTGCTGTAGTAGCTGGCATAGGTGGCGAGGCAGCCCATGCCAATGCTAAGAGAATAGAATGACTGGCCGAGGGCTCCGAGGAACACGCCGGAATCGACCCGCGAAAAATCGGGCTTGAGCAAGAAGCGAATGCCTTCAGATGCTCCTGGCAGCATGCACGATGCCACGACGATGACGAGCAACAGGATGAAAAGTGTGGGCATGAGTAGTTTCGACGCACGCTCGATGCCTCCACGCACACCCCGACAAATAACGAAATGGGTGATGAAAAGGATGGCAACCGTCCAGAAGATAGGACGCAGCGGCGACGTCGAGAACTCAGCGAAATAGTTGGTCACGTAGTTTGCATCGCCCTTCAGCTCCCCTACTGCCGAGGCATAGATGTACTGCAGGCACCAACCGCTGACAACAGCGTAGTAGCTGGTGATGAGGAAGCCGGTGGTAATGCCGAGAAAGCCGATGAACTTCGGGAAGAGCAGGCGCCAGCGACTAGGTGCCTCACCGTCAGCGGCCGAGGACTCGGCCACCTTTGCATAGACACGACTGGTGTTAGCTGCACCATGACGGCCGATGATGAACTCACTCAGCATGCAGGGAATGCCAAGCAGCAGCACACAGCCCAGGTAGATGAGGATGAAGGCGGCACCACCGTTCTGGCCGGTCATATAGGGGAATCGCCATACATTGCCCAGTCCGACAGCCGATCCTGCCGTTGCAAGAATGATGCCCAGTTTGCTTCCGAAGTTCGCTCTTTCCGTTGTATGTGACATAATAGTTTTCTAA
>JAFPVW010000211.1 GCA_017395215.1 Prevotella sp.
CATAGTAGCCCCCTCGGGGGCAGAAGGGGGGGCTTTGTACTCGGCCTTGAAGGCGAGGACGTCATCGGTGGTGGAAAGCTCGAAATGGTGGGGAGCGCATTCCTGTAATTGGGCATCGCCCTGCCAAGTGAGGGTAAGGTAGTAGCGGGTGGAGTCGAGGGTGTGCTCGATGATGGCGGAATGGTCCTGAGAAGAGACGATGCGCGAGGCGTGACGCTCAGGCTTCGTCCAGTCGGCGGCGGCATCGGCGTGCTTGCCCGTAGGGTAGGGGAAGCGGATGCTGACGCGGGCGCGGCCGTCCTTCAGCAGCGGGGTCTTGATGCTGTAGATGACGGCGTCTTGGTCTTGCAGGGCGGCAGTGGTCACGTCGGCGGGGGTGCCGTCGGCCACGAAGTGCGACTCAATCTTACCGTCATAAAGCCCCAGTTCCTGGCGGATCTCCGTCAGGTCTTTCAGTTGTATGCGTTCCCCGTCGGTGCCTTTCAGCTCCAAGCCGATGGCGCCGAGGTTCAGACGGTGGGGGTTCACGCGGAAATACTGTGTAGCCTGAACATTGCGCTCAGTCACTCCCCCTCGGGGGGAGCTGGAGGGGACTTTATACTCCACGGCGTAAACTTCGGGGTGGCCGTGACCCAGGTCGAACGACTTCTCGCTCTCGGCGGGTGTCAGGCCGTTGGTGTTTTCGAACTTATGCCAGCCCCAGTCGGACATGGCTGTCAGAGGCACACCTGCCTCATAATCAAAAGGGAACGACTGCAGGCCGGTAACGTCGACCGTCGTTGCAAAGTGACCGTTGCCCACCGTCAGCGAGGCCAGTGCGTCAGCTTCGGTGATGACGGGGTTGTTGCGAGTGACCACGGCCTGACGGTTAATCTCGGCGGTGGTGTTCTGCGTGTCGTAGCCCAGCATCTCCATCTCTAACGATGCCCAGATGAACGGGCCGAGACCCTTGGCGTCGTTGTCGCGTATCTGCTCAGAGAGGTAGTAGGCATAGCCACCGTCGCGGCGGCGGTTCTCCTTGACCGAGCCCTTCGGGTTAACTTTCTTCATGGCGGCAACGACCTCGTCGGTGGCTGCCGGACCAAGGCCTGCCACCGAGCAGCAGTTGGTCAGCGCGATGGTCTTGTCGGCGTTTACGCGGATGAAATTGTTGATGATGCCACGGTAGGCGCGGATGCCGGCTTCGCGGTACTTAGTGCCGACATAGCCCTTGCGGTAGGCTTTCAGTAATGCGTAAGTGAACATGGCTGAACAAGTAGCTTCCAGATAGTTACCTTCGCGACCAGGGCTATCCATAACCTGATACCACGTGCCCGTCTTCTTGTCCTGCCACTTGAGGATGGCGTCAAAGTCCTTGCGCAGCAGGTCGATGACCTCAGAGCGGCGGTTGTAAGATTCGGGCAGGGCGTCGAGCACCTCGATGAGAGCCATCGTGTACCAGCCCTGAGCGCGGCCCCAGCAGTGCTGCGACAGGCCCGTCTGCGGGTCGGCCCAGAAGGCCTTCCTCGTCTCGTCGTAAGCGTGGCGGTTCAAGCCGGTCTTCGGGTCGAGGGTGCGCTCGTAGGTCACCTTAAGCTGGTCGACGGCGTCGTCGTAGATCTTGGTGGCGTTCTTCTTGTCGGTGATGGGAGCTGTCAGACAGCGGTAGGGCAAGCCCATGAAGATGCCGTCGAGCCACACCTGGTAGGCGTAGATGGCCTTGTGCCAGTAGACCTTGTCGGCCTTCGTGCGCGGCTGGTCCTGCAGCTGCTTCATCATGGTCTTCATGGCCAGCAGGTTCTTGGCCTCGGGCCATTGCTGGTACATACGGGTGACGAAATGGCCGGTGCGGATGTTGTCGAGGTTGTAGTCGAGGATGTTATAGCCGCGGATGTCGCCCTTCTGGTTGATCATCGTGTCGGTGTACTCCTGACAGTAGCGGCGGATGTCGTCGCCGCCGTAGCGCAGGTAGGTGTCGAGCATACCCTCCAGTTCGATGCCCATCACATACGACCACTTGGGGCGGGTCGAGAAGTCGAGCAGGTAGGAGCGGGGCACGCGCTTCATTTCCGAGTAGGTCATCCACTCCGAGTAGTGCTTGTAGGGCATCTCCGTCAGACAGAGGGAGCCGTTGACGAAATAGTTGTCGTAATGGATGTTGCGCGTCTGACCGGTAATCTTGTTGCCCTGCTGGACACCGTCGAAGCGGCAGTTCTTCAGGTTGACGTCGTAGACATTGCAGACCGTATCGAGGGCGATGACGAGCACGCCGTACTTCGACTTCTGGCAGTTGACGTTCTCGACGTTGATATCGCGCACCGTCGGGTTGAAACCGCGGCAGCAGACCTCATTGTGCTCGTAGTCGAGGTTGATCTTGACCACGGCCTCGCCGCACTGACCGACCTTGATGTCGCGCATGTTGATGTTCTCGATGATACCGCCGCGACAGCTGTTGGTTTTGATACGCAGCACGCGGTCGAGGTTGGGCGAGTCCATTACGCAGTCGTGGGCATAGACATTCTGGCAGCCGCCGGAAATCTCGGAGCCTACGACCACGCCGCCGTGACCGTTCTTCATCTCGCAGTTGCGGATGATGATGTTCTTCGAGGGCATATTGCGCTCACGGCCGTCGCGGTTGCGGCCGCTCTTGATGGCGATGCAGTCGTCGCCGGTGTTGAAGAAACAGTCCTCTATCAGCACGCGGTCGCAGCACTCAGGGTCGCAGCCGTCGCCGTTGGGACCGTCGTTGATCATCTTCACACGGCGCACGGTGACATCGGTGGAGTGCAGGGGATGGATGACCCAGAAGGGTGAGCGCAGCAGCGTGACGTCCTCAAGCAGGATACGCTCGCACTTGTTGAAGCTGACCAGCTGAGGGCGCAGACCGTCCTTCGGGCCGAAGACACGCTCTGGCGAGCGCTGCCCCTTCTCGTTGTACATCGGTATGCCGTCCTCGCCGTTCTTCAGCAGGCGGGGGCGGGCCTCAATTTTCTGGCTGATCATACCCTCCTTCCAGCCGAACTTCGCAGCACCGCACCACGGCCACCATGTGTCGACAGAGCCGCCGCCGTCGATGGTACCCTTGCCCGTGACGGCGATGTCAGTGGCCTTGAAGGCATAGACACAGGGCGAGAGGTTGAAGCACTCCAACCCTTCCCACGACGTCTCGACGATGGGGTAGAGCTCGGGCTCGAAGACAAACTCCAGAACGGCCCCCTCCTCAACGTGCAGGTTGACGTGACTCTTCAGCTCGATGGCAGCGGTCAGGAACTTCTGACCGGCAGGGACGATGACACGTCCGCCGCCTTTCTTCGAGCATTTGTCGATGGCCTTCTGGATGGCCTTCTGGTTGGCGGCTGCCGAAGCGTCGGGCTTGGCACCGAACTTGGTGATGACGTAGTCCTTGCCGCTGATCTGCGGCTGCTTGATGCTTTGCTCAATCTGCTTATACTTTGCCTCGTCCCAACCCTCGGCGTAGCTCAGCAGGGGAACAAGCAGGCACAATAGCATCAGTTGTAGTGATTTCTTCATACTATAAAAGAATTAGTTCGTAGTTTCGTGCAAAGTTACGGAATTTACACGATACTACGAACTAATTAAGCTTTTTTATCACGTAATCGTTTTAGTGCTGCAGGGCGTCGAACAGCTGGTCGAGGGCTTTGTCGGCATTGCCGCCGGCCTCGTCGAGCAGGGTGACGAACTTCGAACCGATGATGGCACCGGCGGCGTTGTCCTGGGCAGCCTTCAGCGTCTGGGCGTTGCTGATGCCGAAGCCAATCATGCGCGGATTGCGCAGGCTCATGGCATTGATGCGCTGGAAGTAGGCCTGCTTCTGCTCGTCGAACGACTTCTGGGCACCGGTAATGGCGGCCGACGAAACCATGTAGATGAAGCCGTCGGTGTTCTGGTCGATGAAGCGGATGCGCTCCTCCGAGGTCTCGGGGGTGATGAGCATGATGACGCGCAGGTCGTACTTGTCGGCGGCGGGCTTCACGGTGTTGAGATAGTCGTCGAAGGGCAGGTCGGGGATAATCATACCGCTGACGCCTGCCTCGGCACACGACTGGCAGAACGCCTCGATGCCATAGTGCAGGATGGGGTTCAGGTAGCCCATCAGTATCAGGGGGATGGAGACCTCGTCCTTGATGGCCGACAGCTGGGCGAAGAGCGTCTTCAGGCTCATGCCGTTTCTGAGGGCTTTCGTGGCGGCAGTCTGAATGACGGGACCGTCGGCCAACGGGTCGCTGAAGGGGATGCCGACCTCGACGAAGTCAATGCCCCGCCGCTCCATCGTCTTGATGACGTCGCCGGTGCCTTCGAGGGTTGGCGTGCCAGCGCAGAAATAGAGGCTCAGCAGCTTGCGGTCGCCTCGGTTGGAGAATACTTGGTTTATCTTGTTCATTTCAGTTGTTCTAAGAATTGTTTGAGTTTTGTGATGTCTTTCAGTCCTGGCTCGGTCTCGAAGCGTGAGTTAAGGTCGATGCCGATACACTTGGGGTGGTGGAAGTTGCGGACGCGCTCTGCGTCGTCGGGACCGATGCCGCCGCTCAGCAGGAAGGGCACGTCGCCGTCGTAGGCTTCAAGCACCGACCAGTCGAACTGGCTGCCGCTGCCGCCCACCGTCGGGCACTTCGTGTCAAACAGGAAGTAGTCCACGCAGTCCGTGTAGTCCTTGTATGTTGCAATATCATTGCAGCCCCCGACGCTGATGGCCTTGATGAACTGGACACCCGGCCTGATGTCGGGGTCGAGCGTACGGCGCAGGTTGCGGATGAGTGTCGGCGTCTCATGGCCGTGCAGCTGTACGAGGTCGAGCTTGTAGTTCACCACGCGGGTAATGATGTTCTGCGGCATCTCGTCGACAAACACGCCGACGCGCTTGGCCCTGAAGCTGCCGATGTCTGACCCACGGTCGGGGATAATCCCGGCGTAGGTGGGAATCATCGTCACGTTACGCGGCGACTTGTCCCAGAATATCATACCAATCCAGTTAACTCCCAACTCAGCGACCTGGCGGATGTTCTCGCCCTCGCGCATTCCACAAACTTTTATGATCATATCTGTTCTATAAATTGTTTTAATGTCTTTCCCGGGTCGGGCGTCTTCATGAACGTCTCGCCGATGAGGAATCCACGGAAGCCGGCCTGGCGCAGTTCGCGGATGGTCTCGGGGCGCGAGATGCCGCTCTCGCTCACCTTCACCGCGTCCTTCGGCAGGCGCTCGGCCAGTCGGAAGGAGTTCTCAACATCGGTCACAAACGACCCGAGGTGGCGGTTGTTGATGCCGTAAACATCCGGATCTAACTCGCAGTAATCCAGCTCTTCTTCGCCATGCATCTCAAGCAGCACTTCAAGCCCCAGCTCGTGCGCCTTCAGCAGCAGTGCCCGAAGTTTCTCCTTCGGGAGGCATGCCGCAATCAGCAGTACCGCCGATGCTCCGCACAAGGCAGCCTCATAGAGCTGCAACTCGTCGATGACGAAGTTCTTGTAGAGCACAGGAAGCGTCACGCCCGACTGCCGGGCCTCGACTATAAAACGATCATGACCGCCGAAATATTGCTTGTCGGTCAGAATACTTATCGCGGAGGCACCGTTCTGCTGGTATGAAAGCGGAATCTCCGAGGCGAGCCCCTCCTCCTTGATCCAGCCCTTCGACGGCGAGCGGCGCTTGAACTCGGCGATGATGCCGGTCTCGCTCTGAAGCAGGGCCTCGCGGAGCGACGGCTTCTTCCGCCGCATCCGCTCAAGCTCCTCGCGCTTGGTGGCTACGATTTCCTGTAGGATGTCCATAGCTTACGAGTTGAGTTCCACAAACTTCTTAAACGTCCGCAGGGCACTACCGCTGTCGATGCTCTCGCGGGCAATGCTGATGCACTCGTCGATGCCCTTCTGCCCCTTCTCCAGCACCTGGATGCCGAAGGCGGCGTTGGCCAGTACGATGTTCTTCTGGGCTGGCAGGGCGCGGTTCTCAAGCACGGCGTCGAATATCTCCTTGGCCTCCTGCTCGGTGGCACCGGCGACCAACTCCTCAGGCTTGGCAGGCTGGAAACCAAGGTCGGCAGGCGAGAAGATTTTCTCGTATGTGTTGGTCGTAACCTTGAAGTCGCCCGTCAGCGAGATCTCGTCGTAGCCGTCGATGGAGTTCACGATGCCGTAGTCGATGCCGAGGCGCTGGTAGACAGCGTGATACAGGCGCATCTGGTCGAGGTTGGCCACGCCGAGCAGCTGACAGCTGGGCTGCGAGGGGTTCACCAACGGACCGAGCAGGTTGAAGATGGTGGGGAAGGGCAGCGCTTTGCGGATGGGGCCGACGAACTTCATGGCCTTGGCAAAGAGCTGGGCGTGCAGGTAGACGATGCCCGCCTCGTCCATGCAGCGGTTCAGCTGGTCGAGGTTGTCGGTGAACTTCACGCCGTGCTGGGCAATGACGTTCGAGGCTCCGCTGGTCGACGTGGCGGCGTAGTTGCCGTGCTTGGCCACCTTGTAGCCGGCACCGGCAATGACGAAGCACGACGTCGTTGAGATGTTGAAGGTGTTCTTGCGGTCGCCACCAGTGCCCACCACGTCGATGTAGCGGTCGCAGTCGAGAGGCACGGGCACGCCCGTCTCTAAGATGCCGTCACGGAAGCCCAGCAGCTCTTCGACGGTGACGCCGCGCATCTGCAGAGCCGTCAGCAGGGCCGTGATCTGTTCGTTGGGAAACTCACTGTGGGTGATGCCCACCAGAATGTTCTTCATCTCCTCGCGGGAGAGTTCCTCATGGTTGAGGAGCTTTGCTAAGATTTCTTTCATAAGTCTATAAAGTTTTTGATGATTGTACGTCCTTCGGGGGTTAATACGCTTTCGGGGTGGAACTGGATGCCGTACACCGGGTAGTCCTTGTGCTGGAGGGCCATGATCTGCCCTTCGTCGCTCTCGGCAGTTATCTCTAAACAGTCGGGGAAACCGTCTTTCGACACCACCCACGAATGGTAGCGCCCGACGGTGATGGTCCTGTCTAGCCCGTCGAATAGTGGGTCGGCTGCTGTGATATGACAAGGCGTAGCCACCCCGTGGAATACGTCGCTGAGGTTCTCCAGCTTTCCGCCGAATGCCTCGCCGATGGCCTGATGGCCCAGACAGACGCCCAGTATCGGCTTACGCCCGGCGTACTCGCGGATGACGTCGAGCAGCAGTCCTGCTTCGCTGGGAATGCCAGGGCCGGGCGAGAGGATAATCTTATCGTAGGCCTCGATTTCGTCGAGACTGAACTGGTCGTTGCGGTACACAGTAACCTCAGCACCAAGCTCTTTCACCAAATGACTCAAGTTATACGTAAACGAGTCGTAGTTGTCTATGATTACTATCTTCATAATTCGTGAAATTCGTAAAATTAGTAGTTTACATTTCCTCTGCCATGAGTATGGCGCGGCGCAGCGCACCGAGTTTGTTGTTCACTTCCTGCAACTCGTATTCCTCGTTGCTCTTGGCTACGATGCCGCCGCCGGCCTGGAACCACAGTTCGCCGTTGCGCGAGACGAAGGTGCGAATGGTGATGGCCTGGTTCAGCGAACCGTCGAGTCCGATGATGCCGATGCAGCCGCCGTAGGCGCCTCGGTTGTGCGGCTCGTATTCCGAGATGAGCTGCATGGCGCGCACCTTCGGCGCTCCGCTCAGCGTTCCGGCGGGGAAGGTGTCGATGAACGCCTTGATGGGGTCGGCACCCTCATCGAGCTCACCGCTGACGCGCGAGACCAGGTGGATGACATGCGAGTAGTACTGGATGTCCTTGTAGTAGTCGACCTTCACCCCGTGGCAGTTCCTCGATAGGTCGTTGCGGGCCAGGTCGACGAGCATCACGTGCTCGGCATTCTCCTTCGGGTCGTTGCGCAGGAACTCTGCCCCCCGGCGGTCGGCCTCGGCATCGCCCGTGCGCTTCGTCGTTCCGGCAATGGGGTCGATGTAGGCTTTGCGGCCCTCAATACGGCAGTGCGTCTCAGGACTTGAACCGAAGATGCGGAAACCACCGAAGTCGAAATAGAAGAGGTAGGGACTCGGGTTGATGCTCCTCAGTGTTCTGTACAGTTTGAAGTCGTCGCCCTCGTAGCGCTGCACGAAACGCCGCGAAAGCACAATCTGGAACACGTCGCCGCGCAGACAGTGCTGTATGCCACGTCGGATGTTCGCCTTGTGCTCCTCGTCGGTCAGGGTCGAGCTGACGTCACCGATGGCGTGGAAGTCGTATTCTCTCACGTTGCCACGGTTCATGGCCTTGAGGACGGTGTCGATGTCGTTAGTGTCGCCCAGCGTCACCACCTTCACCGTATTGTTATGATGGTCGAACACGATGACCACCTTATATAATATGTAGAGCACGTCGGGGGCATCGTTCTTCTCCTGCGTCTCGTCCTTCACGGCGATGTCCTCGAAGTAGCGCACGGCGTTGAACGACGTAAAGCCGAAGAGTCCGCAGACACCGGCGTCGTCGCCCGTCACCTCAATCCTGTCGATGAGGGCGTGGATGGCTTTGTCGGAGCGGTATTCCTTGTTCACCTCGTGCTGCATCACGCTGCCGTCGGGATAGGAGACGGTTGCGATGCCGTGGCCGATGGCTACGCTGGCCATCGGACTGATACCGATGAACGATCGCGAACTGGCTGCGTCGTGGTAGTCGGCGCACTCCATCAGTGCCGACTGCGGGTAGAGGTCGCGCAGCCTCATGTATACGCCGACGGGTGTGTAGAGGTCGGCCAGAATAGTCTGCGACATGGTGGTGAAGGCCCACCCCTTACCCCTCCCCAAGGGAGGGGTATAGTTAGTCTTGTTACTGTTTGTTTCCATATTGTTGCTGTTGATAAATGCCGTTCTTAATAA
>JAFPVW010000016.1 GCA_017395215.1 Prevotella sp.
CAAAGGCCAACAATTCTCTGATTTGTTTTACTCTTTTCGACCGTGAATCATTTGGCCTCATCCGTAGAGTGGCACTCTACGGAGCTAAAGTAGCACTTTTTTGAAATTAAGTGCCACTTTACGGTCGTAAAGTGCCACTCTACGAATGCCCCCAATGCCAAACTTATCTGTCCCTTCTCTTACGCACGAGCGAGTGGATGTGTAAGCGGGCGGGCGAGAAGGTTTAGTTCAACAGCTGACACCCCTTGGAAGATTACCATGCGCAGCCAAATGCCCCAAAGGGGATGTTAACGACAACCTAAACAACTTGGACAACTTATCTGCGTCATTTCGGACGCGCGCGTAATGTGGGAATGCCCCAGAGGGGATGTTAACGACAACCTAAACAACTTGGACAACTTATCTGTGTCATTCCGTAGGCACGCGTCAGGTGGGAATGCCCCTCTGGCATCTTCTTCCAATGGATTTTTTTGTCAGATTATTGAAGAACCATAAGGTAGTACATCAGTGCCCAGTCCTGGTCGTTGGCGTAGGCATCGGCATAGTGTGCTGCCTCGCCGTTGACGCGGCGTGGCATGACGAAGGCGCAGGTGGCGCGACCGTCCTCGAAGAAGAGGCAGAGATTGTTGCGCACACACTGTTCTGCCCTTCGCTGATAGTCAGCGGCTGCCTCAGGGTCGCTGTCGGCTATGCACTGCGCATAGCGATGGTAGGCAGCGGCGGTGATGGCACTCCAGTAGTGGGGATAGACGTCGCCATAGGTCTGGCGCTTGCCGAACCAGTAGCCGTCCCAGTGGCGGATGGCTATCTCGTTCATGCGGTACGATGGCTGGTGCCACTGCAGGGCCTCGAGTGCGGGCAGCATCTTCTGGGCGGCAGTCTGGTAGCGCTTGTTGCCCGTGGCCTGGTAGACCTCGCAGAGGAACTGTACTGCGGGGGCGATGATAGACTGCTCGTAGTTAACCTCAAACTTGGGGAAGTCCAGACCGTTCTTCACCAGCACGTCGGCTGTGGTGCAGAAGTCTTGCAGCAACTGCTGGCGCTCGAAGTCCATGCCGGCCAGTTCCAAAGCCTTCAGACCCGTGGTGACAGGGTAGTCTATGCAGTAGAAGCCATAGCCGAACTGGCGGTAGAGCGAGCGGAGCGTGCCGATGCCGTCGAGGGCATACTGCTGATTGCCAGTCAGCAGGGCCATGCGGAAATAGAAGTCGGCCATCCAGGCGTAGTTGTAGCCACGGTTTTTTCCACCATTGACGTTCGACTTTGTGCGGTAGTCTGGCTGTTGGAGCTTCTCGCGCAGGAACTTGGCGTAGCGCACTAGCGCCTCCTGCATCTTGCTATCAGGGTGTTGACGGCAATATTCAGCCAGCAGTATGCCCATTCCTATACGCTCGCGGCCCTCGCTGAGGTCGCTGCGCCCGTGGTCGTTGGTCAGGATACTGTCGCCTTCGCAGTCATAGACCATGAAGGCTCCGTCGCGCGGGTCGGCAGGGTTATTGTATTGCTGGTGGTCGAGGATGAACTGCAGGCGTTTCTCCAGTAGTTCGCGCTCGCCGCTGATGCCGAGCAACAGGGCGTGCGTGCCTTTATACGCTACTCGCTGTTCGCCCGTGCCGGTGATTCTCTTGCTGATGGTTTTCTTGCCCTTGTTCGTCACGAAGTCCACACGGGCCGTCTCGCCCACGGCATAGACATACTTCTCGCTGCGGACTATCGTGCCGCCACGGCGCAGCAACTGCTCATCGAAGTCCTTGCCGTTGTGTGCGAAGAGCCGCCACGACAGGCGGTAGCTCTGTTCGGGCTTCAGCATCATGTCCGGCGGACAGAGCGCAAAGACGCCACGGAAGTTCGACATGCCTTTCTTGCCGCCGCGTTCCCACACGTCGTAGTCGGCAATCTCGCCCTCGGTGACCATTAGCCCCAAGTGCGGGCCCTGTCCACTCATCTGCATGATGTTGACATAGGCCGCCCGTCCACCCGGCCAGATGTGAACGTTCTGGCGGGCTTCCATGCACACCTTGGCATCGGGGTAGTTGTCGTTGAAGGGCGTGTAGATGCCGATGCTCTTCAACGAAACTTTTTGCTTCGACACATTGGTGAACGTATAGGTCTCCACGAGGTCGTCACCATCCTGTCGGCGGTCGGTTTTCACCACAATGTCGCCGTCAGCGTCGTAATAGGCTTTTCCCCATTGGTACTTGTCAGTCACCCACTCATACTGCGTCCCGTCAGTCTGCAGCAGCCACGGCACTTGGCTGCCCTCAATGGCAATCACGCCGTCACAGTACTCCACTTTCTGTGCCCAGCCCATCATTACACAGAGCCAAAGGCACACACTCATTGTCAGTAGTCTTCTCATTGTTCTTAGTAGATTTGTTCGGGCACAAAGGTACAACTTTTTCCCGACATTCCGCACTCTTGCACAAAAAAAAGAAAATATGAAATTTACCTTCCTGCTGTCACAAACACTGATGTCATGGGCTGCAACTTCAGAGTGAAGGTGCCGTCGCGGCTCGCTCTCAGACGGTGGCGTCGGCCTGTGCGGTTGTTCCAGAGTGTGGCACGTTTCGGGTTCCCCTGCAGACGGAAGGTCACGGTGAGCGGACGGTCTTCGATACTGGCCAAATAGAATATGTCCTCGCTGTCCGTCTGCCGGTGGGTATGCACTACCTGGCCTTTTCCTCCCTCCACGACGAGCGGACGGACAAGGCCTTCGCCTGAATGAAGTATGGGAACGCCGGCAGTTTTCAGTGAGTCTATTAGCTGCTGGGTCAGTGGGCTGATGTGTGTCTGTTTGGCTATCAGCAGGGCTTTATATTGAATACCGTCGGGGGTACATAGTCGCCTGTCAACCACTTTCAGCCTGTTCATCAGTGCATCGGCGGTGCAGACATCCCAGTCCAGACCGTCGAGTCCGTCGGGCAAGCGGGAGGTAATGGTCTTGATGGGCACATCATCGCCTAAAAACACGAGCACATCGGGGGCTGCCCGTCCCTGACGCAGCATCACCATCGACCGAGCTACCTGCTGCCACACGGGCTTCATCTGCTGCCACTGGGGGTTGGAGCGGTTGATGGCATATTCGCGCCCTGCCACGTAGGACCCGTCTGTCGTGGCGGTGGGAATGTGGGGCGTGGCACAGACCACAAACTCCTGCGCACCCATCGAGAAGGCGATATTGGCCACGCGGTGCAGGTCGTTAGGGGTATTTTTGTATTCGCAGTCGGTCATGGCCTCGGCTGAGGCGATGGGCTTGCCGTAGAGGTGGGCAGCACTGGAGCAGTCTTTGATGTCATAGGCTCCCTGCCGCTGGTAGGTCCAGAACTCACCCTGCGGCTTGTCTACCGCCTGCTTCACGCTGACGGCGTCGCCCGTGATGCAGAGGGCATTGCCGATGGCCTGGGCGGTGAATGTCAGGCCGTTCTGCGTAGCCAGTTGCTGGAAGGTGGCGAAGTAGTTGTCGCGGATGCAGTCGCTGATGGTCTGCCGGAAGTCGTAGAGCACCTGGGCGGTGCGCGCTGCCGACTCCACCACATAGCCTGCCAGCACAGGCAGCCACGGACGCAGGTCGTAGCCACGCCGCTGGTGGAACTCCTGCAGCATCAGCGGTGTCCAGTTCTGCGAGCCGCCTTCGTGCGAGTCCATCGTAACGCCTTGTACCAGTCGCTGTCCGTCTCCATTGAGCGAGTCGATGAGCACCTGCATGTAGCTGTCCCAGTGGAGCCGGGCGGCCTCTTTCGACAGCTTGTCGCACTCATAGCCCAAGAGGTTCGGGCGACCGTGCTTCGACTTTGCCCCGGTGGGCACGGCGGCTATACGGAGAATCGTCCACTCTCCGGCAGGCAATGTGCAGTGCAGCGTTTCGCCGCTGACGCTGTCCGTCAAGCAGATGATGTCGTTAGTGGCAATTACTTCAGCGGCGGAATAGGCAGGTGTGTCATCACCCTCGGCGAAGTCGCTCTGCAGGGCTGCCCGCTCTTCCCAGCGGTCTAATTTAGCGGCACTGCCCACGTGCCATTCCTTCAGGTCGCCTGTTGTGCCCTCGGCATACCGCACCCGCCAGTAGCGACCGCTGGTGGCGGGGAAAGCATTGGTGCGCACGAAGTAGCCGCCCTGACTGCGGTACATCGGGGCGAGTGTCACCACATAGCGCCACGTAAGGGAGTCGTCGCTGGCCTGCAGTACGCCCACATCGGGCAGCGGCGTGAAACCGTAGCCGCTAAAGCAGTCGGCAGTCTGAATCGGTCCCTGCATAGCTCCGTTGCGTCCCTTCCCTTTGGCCACATAGCGGGCCGTGACGTGGCGCATTCTGCCGTCATCGCGGACGGGGAAGACCAGCACGGCGATGTTGCGCACATAGCCGTCTTTGCCTTCTATCGCGGGCAGCGCTATTCTTTCGTGTTTGCCTCCGCTCACTCTGCACTCGGCAGTAGCCACCCGCTGCATGGCGTGTTCGGCATCTATCCATCGGCCACCGGCACAATAGCCGTTGGAGATGTTCAACTCGAACGACACCCCAACCCTTTTAGCCTCCTCGGCGGCAAAACGCAGGTGGTGCCACCACGAGGGTGAGAAAGCATCCTCGGCCCCCTGAGCCACAGGGTCTTTGGCGTGGTTCTGGTCGTAGTACACCACACCGCCAAAGCCTGCATCGCGCAGTGCCTCCACATCCGTAGTGATGCCCTCGTCCGTCGTGCGCTCATAGCCGAAGAACCACCACGTCTTCATGCGGTAGCCTGCCGTGGGCTTACGCCACAGTTCCACCAGTGCCCCGTCAGTCTGGGCAGCAGCCACACCATAAAGTAATAGTGTAAAGCAGAGTGTAAGTAGTCGTTGCATGGTGCAAAGGTAGTGAATTGACGGCAAAATGCACGCTTCTTTTGGTATTTTAACGGTAAAAATCCTTGTTCCATGGGTGCAAAGGTAAAAGAGAGAGTAGCAAAAATATTGTAACGGCCAAATGTTTCGGCCATTTTAACATTTCTGTTTTCCTCCGTCGCGACTCGGCCATTCAAGCAAGCTTGATGGCTCTCGCTGCTTCGTCGGTTCTGCTCTCGCTTAACAATATTTATTATGTTCTCTCGTCGTGGCATAAGCATGATGGGGGATTAATCTTTGTGATTTGGGTTATTCGGCAATCTCCATCAATTCATACAGATAGGCGGGGCTTTGCACATACAATTCGCCCTCCTCGTCCTGCAGAGCGGTCATGAGCGGAGAGTTGTAAACGCGCTCCATGGCCTGCTCGATGGTGCAACCCGTATCTTCCATCACATACTTGACCAACTCGCTCAGGGCGTAGTCGGTCAGATATGTGGCTATCTGATGATGGGTGGGCTGGTTCATAGGGTTTCGACGTTGGTTTTATGGAGGGTTTGCAGCGCCTGCTCCGTTCCGAAATAATATTGCTGGTCGAGATACCTGTCCTGAAGTTGTGCGGCAGCCTGCTCTGGCGTGTAGATGCCTTCACGGAAGTTCGTAAGTTGGAGGACAACGCCGTCGTCGGCTATCGGGCCAATGACGATGTCATAGTCGTGAATGGGTGCTACGGTCTTTCTGTCGCGGTTGGCATCCACGAAGACGAGCCATTCCACGGTGACCTTCTCTGGGAAGATTTTCACTTTCAGGTCGGACTGCAGGGCTGCGTCGTCCATCTCGTAGGTGATGAGCGTGGCCGTGCCTCCGAAGAGCCGCGCCTTCTTCTGCGTCATGCGGATGGCGGTCGTCCTGTCGGGCGTCAGGTAAAAACCCTTGCCGAAGTCCTTGTGGCGTAGTCCTCGGTTAAGGTCTATCGCGTCGATGTCTGCGTTGGTGCCGTGATAGAGTGTCATGCCAGTGCCCCTCCATTCTTTTGACAGACAATGAGCAGGTCGTCAATGGTTTCGTCCATCGACTGCAGATGTTCCACGTCGTAGAACTCAATCAGAAATGCCAGTCCCTTGTGCTCGTGCAGATAGCGAAACGCCGCCTGCCGCGTCATGGAGAAGCGTCGTCCGAAGGCATTGATGCACGCCGTCAGGAAAGGAATCTCGTACTTGCTCATTTTGTCTGATGATCTTATTACGGTGCAAAGATACAAATTTATTTTCATAAAATGCGCACTTTCCCCCTCCTTTTTATATATATTAAGGCAAATGCGGGTGAAGTTGCGGCGTTTCCGCCAAATTGTCAAGCATTTCCCCTTTTCGGTTAAGCGTTTCGGGCGAAAATGTGCGTATCTTTGTCCCCACAATTATTTAATTCACTAAAACAAATAACGCTTATGAAGAAATTGTTTCTGTTACTGGCATTCATGATAGGGGCGCTGACGGTACAGGCTGCCGATTACACCTATCTGACCTTTGAGACGACCGACGGAGCAAAGATTTCCGTCGAGGCATCGTCGCTGAGCATCACAATCTCTGGAACCACATTGACGGCAGGCAGCCAGAAGTTCACGCTCTCGAACCTGAGCAAGATGTACTTCTCGACTTCTAACGAAACGACGGGCATCAAGGCTATCAACGCCCAGGAACTGAGCGACGCCACTGAAATCTACGACCTGAACGGACGCAAGGTGCAGAAAGACCAGCTGAGGAAGGGCGTATATGTGATAAAGACGAAGAGTGGAACCCATAAAATCGCAGTGAAATGAAGAAGATATATGCACTCCTGACCGCGCTGTTGCTGACGATAGCGGCAACGGCGCAGACGCTGAACGTACAGGTGGGTAGCGTGACCTATCAGTTTCCAGCCTCGCAATGCGGAGAGATGACCTACACCGACGGCACCACGCTGACCATCATGAACAAGGCCTTCACGCTGAGCGACATCAGCGCGATGACGATAGACGAGACGGAGGTAGCCGACGGCACCATCGGCGTGGTATATGACGGCACATCGGCAAAGGTGACCGTGGCGGGCAACGTGGCCCAATACGTGACACCGACCGTCAGCGGCGCCCACGTGTCGATAGCGCAGAGCAGCGACCTGGCCGAGGAGATTACCTACACGCTGTCGGGCTCAAGCAGCGACGGCGAGTTCTACACCTCTGGCTCGTACAAGGCTACCATCGAGTTGAACGGCCTGACGCTGACCAATGCGACGCCGGTCTATAGCGGTGCAGCAATACACGTGCAGAACGGCAAGCGCATCAAGGTGAAGATTGTTACGGGAACGACCAACACGCTCAACGATGCCTCTACTGGTTCGCAGAAGGGCTGTCTCTACATCAAGGGCCATGCCGAGTTTGCCCAGAAGGGTACGCTGAACGTGACGGGCAACGTGAAGCACGGCATCAAGGCGGGCGAATACATTTCGCTGAAAAACGCCACCATCAACGTGCTTGGCGCTGTGGGCGACGGCATTTCATGTAACGAGTACTTCCTCATGGAGAGCGGAACCATCAGTATCAGCGGCACGGGCGACGACGGCATCCAGTGTGACCTGGACGGCGACACGTCAACGGGCGAGACCACCGACCACGAGGATGAGGATTCGGGCAACATCTATATCTCGAGCGGCACCATCAGCGTTACCTGTACCGCTACTGCCGCCAAGGGCATCAAGTGCGACGGCGACATGAACATCACGGGCGGCACCATCACCGTGAAGACCACCGGCAACGGTGAGTGGGACAGTGACGACCTGGAGACCAAGGCGGCCTGCGGCTTAAGTTGCGACGGCAATATGACCATCAGCGGCGGCACGCTCAACCTGACGGCAACAGGCTCTGGCGGCAAGGGCATGAAGTGCGACGGCGTGATGACCATCTCGGACGGCACCATCACCGTAGTGACCAGCGGCGGACTCTACTACAATAACGGTACGACGGAGAACACAAATTACACCGGCGATACCGACAACGTGAGCAGCGACTACTACTCATCGCCCAAGGGCATCAAGGCCGGCGTGAAGACGCAGAGCGGCAACAGCTACACCTATGCGGGCGGTCTGGTCATCAGCGGCGGCACCATCAGCGTGACCACCAGCGGCAACAACGGCGAGGGCATCGAGAGCAAGAACTACCTGAACATCACGGGCGGACACATCACCGTCAACAGTTACGACGACGCCATCAACTCGGCGCAGGACATGACCATCGAGGGCGGCTACGTCTATGCCCATGCTACCAACAACGACGGCATCGACGCCAACGGCAACTGCTACATCAAGGGCGGCGTGGTCTATGCCATCGGAGCATCTTCGCCCGAAGTGGCCATCGATGTCAACAGTGAGGAACAGAAGAAACTCTACATCACCGGCGGCACCATCATCGCCGTTGGCGGTTTGGAAAGCGGAGCCAGCATCAGCGGCGGCACCTGCAAGTCGGCCTCGTCGTGGACAGCCAGCAGTTGGCATGCGCTCTATAACGGCAGCGATCTCGCACTGGCCTTCAAGACGCCCGCCAGTTCGTCGTCAGGTGGCAACCAGGGCGGCCCTGGCGGCGGAGGTCCCGGCGGCAACCAAGGCGGCAGCAGTCAGCAACTCGTTGTCTATACCACAGCGACCCCAAGCCTGAAGTCGGGCGTCACCGTCAGCGGAGGCACAGAGTACTTCGGCGGAATGGCCAACATCGGCGGCACCGTCAGCGGTGGTTCGACAGTAACCCTGAGTACCTATAGCGGCGGCAACAGCGGCCCTGGGGGACACTAATCTCCTAATTTATCACAAAATAATCCTCCGTACCGCAATGGTATGGAGGATTTTTTATACCTTTGCAAATAAAAAACAGTAAAATGATGAAGTTAATAGCAATTCCAACACGTGATGGCATGGTTAATGACCACTTCGGTCACTGTGCCTATTATACCGTAGTAACACTCGACGAACAAAACCAGGTCGTCAAGCAAGAGCGCCTGGATTCTCCTGAAGGATGCGGATGCAAGTCGAATATTGCATCTGTCATGCAGGAGATGGGTATCACCCTCATGCTGGCTGGCAACATGGGCATGGGTGCCTTCAATAAACTGTCGGCTCACGGCATTACCGTTATCCGAGGCTGTCAGGGAAAGGTAGATGATGTTCTGAAGGCTTATCTTAATGGTGAGCTGAAAGATTCGCTTGAATCCTGCGAACATCTCGATTGTGACCATCACGAAGAGAAACCTGTGTATCATATCCCTTCGTTCGGCAAATGATACGATTATACTGGATAATACTCTTGCTAATGATGGCTGTGGCGGCGCACGGGCAGATGGACAGCACGGTGATCAACCTGAAGAACGTGGTGGTGACGGGCAAGGCGGGGACGAAGAGCGTGACGGCGGAACGGAC
The DNA here is from genome assembly GCA_017395215.1 of Prevotella sp. Taxonomy (GTDB): domain Bacteria; phylum Bacteroidota; class Bacteroidia; order Bacteroidales; family Bacteroidaceae; genus Prevotella. Next base: position 9,256 of record JAFPVW010000016.1, read on the forward strand.
ACGCATCAACCCGAGTGCGACGATGAGCAGCGCTACGGGGGCGGTGCTCGAAGTGCTCAGGAGTTCGTCGGCTGTGACCATCGACGGCAGCGGCCAGGTGTCTATCCGCGGCAACGGCAATGTGCTCCTCCTCGTGGACGGCGTGCCGACGACGCTCGACGGTCTGGGGAGCATCCCTGCCGCTAACGTGCAGAGCATCGACATCGTGACCAGCCCTGACGCGAAGTACGACGCGGAGGGGTCGGGCGGCATCATCAGCATTGTGTCGAAGAAGCAGACGTCCGAGGCTTTCACGGCGATGGCTTCGGCCAACTACGGCATCAGCAATTTCATGAACGGCAACGTGGCCATGAGCTACAACTTCGGTCGCTGGGGCCTGCGCATGAACTACAACGGGAAATGGGAGCGCGACCAAGTGGAGAGCGAGCTGCACCGACGCATCGTGCAGACGGGCAGCACGCTGGACCAGCTCATCGACGCGGCGAAGAATACCACGGGACAGAACATCGGCCTGAACGTGAGCTACAAGGCGACGAAGCAGGACGTGCTGACGCTGGACGTGAAGGCGGGATTTCCGAGGATGAACAACCTACAGACCATGCACAACCACTACGGGATTGCGGGCGCGACCAGCGAGAAAGTGCGCCAGACCGACATCACCTTCAACCGCGAGATGGTGGAGGGCTCGCTGGGCTACAGGCATATCTTCGAACCGGGCCGTCGCGAGGTGAGCGTCATGGCGTCGCTGTCGGCCATCAACGGGCATCGACCTTCGTATTATTATGAGCAGACGGCAAGTGCCTTTGAGATGCTGCAGCGTTCTGAGTCTGGCGGCCATCCGCGTATCGCAGCCCTTCAACTCGACTATATGACTCCGTTAGGTCGCGGAAAACTGGAGACGGGCGTGAAGATGACCTACCGCCAGAACGACATCGACCACAAGATGTACGAGTACGACGCGGCAACGGACGCGTGGCAAATGTCAGTACCCCTGAGCAGCGACCTGCGCCACCGTGAGTATATCCCTGCCGCCTACGCTATGTACTCGTCGAAGCTCAACGGACAGTTGACGATGAAAGCCGGATTGCGACTGGAGTATAGCCGCGTGACGCTGCAAAGCGACAAGGACCAGCTGGACGAGGCCAGCGACTGCTATTTCGTGGCTCCCAACCTCGTGCTGAACTATCGCGTCAGCGAGCCCTGGCAGCTGTCGCTCGGTCTTTCGCGAAGAATCTCGCGCCCCACCTATCCGCAGCTCAATCCCTACATCAACCTCATCGACAACCAGACCTACGAGACCGGCAACGTGCACCTGAAGCCCGAGAAAGCCAACAAGCTCGACCTCGGCTACACCTATAGCGGCCAGACGCTGAAGGTGAGCGGCAACGCCTATCTCAATTACACGCAGGACTACATCAACCAGATAGCCTATCTCGACCGTGACATCCTCGTGATGACCTACATCAACGGCGACATGGACCTGAAGACCGGCATCGAGCACAACATCCGATGGAGCGCCCTGCGATGGCTCGGCATCGAACTCGGCTCAAACATCTACTATACTCATTCGCGAGCCGACTGGCACGATACAGCCATCCGTAATCAGGGCTGGACCACCAACACCAGCGCCACCCTGAACATCATGCCTCTGCGAGGGATGACCGTTCAGGCGCAGTACTTCGTCACCACGCCGCAGTACTTCCCGCAGTTCACCACCAAAACCATCCACTACTGCAACATCGGCATCCGCCAGCAACTGCCCAAGACGTCGCTGACCCTCTCAGCCCTCGTCACCGACGTGTTCAACACCCGTCGCTGGGACATCTCGTCCGACAATCCCGTCTATACCCTCACCAATACCAGCCGCAACCGTAGCCGCATCCTCTGGCTTGGTCTCACCTGGAACTTCCACTCCTACAAGCCACTTGGCGGCACGAAGAAACAACAGGAGGAAGACCGCAGCGTTATCAGGTTGGGAGAATGATGAGCATAAAATAAATCCATAAGTAATAACAATTAAGGACATAGATGGTTACAAGTGGTATTGATTAAAGTATTTGAAACGCAAAAACGGAATATATGGAAATGAGAAGGATTCTATCTGTAAGTTTGCTACTGCTTGTCATAACGATGAGTGTGATGGCACAAAGTAAAACATTCTGTATTGCCAAGGACGGGAAGACTGCGGCAATCGTGGTGGACGATCAGGATTGGAAGGGCGTGGTTCGCGCTGCAAACGACCTCGGCGACGATGTGAGGAAGGTATGCGGCACGGCCAGCCCCGTCGTCAGAGAAATGTCCTCTGATAATCATAACATCGTGGTAGGCACCATCGGCAAGAGCCGCATCATCGACAAACTGGTGAAGCAACGAAAGTTGGACGTGAGCAGGGTGAAAGGTCAGTGGGAATCGTTCGTTATCGACATCGTTGACGGCAATCTTGTGGTTGCTGGTAGCGATAAGCGTGGCACCATTTATGGTATCTACGAAATCAGTCAGCGCATCGGTGTGTCGCCTTGGTATTGGTGGGCTGATGTGCCAGTACAGCATCAGGACGAACTTTACTGGGCTGATGGCAGATTTGTGCAGCCGTCGCCAAAGGTGAAGTATCGCGGAATTTTTATCAATGACGAATGGCCGTCGTTTGGGGAATGGGCAATGGAACACTTTGGCGGTGTCAACTCGAAGATGTACGCTCACATGTTCGAGTTGCTGCTGCGTCTGAAAGCCAACTACCTGTGGCCAGCCATGTGGGCGACGGCCTTCAACGAAGACGATCCTGAGAGTCCACGTCTTGCCGATGAATACGGCATCGTGATGGGAACTTCGCACCATGAGCCGATGATGCGGGCACACCAGGAATACCTGCACCGCAAGGAGCAGGTCGGCCCTTGGGACTATGCCACGA
>JAFPVW010000017.1 GCA_017395215.1 Prevotella sp.
CAACGTCGGTATCTCCGTATCCCGTGTGGGTGGCTCGGCACAGATCAAGTCCATGAAGAAGGTGGCCGGTACGCTGAAGATCGACCAGGCACAGTATCGTGAGCTCGAGGCCTTCTCGAAGTTCTCCAGCGATATGGATGCCGTGACGGCAATGACGTTGGACCGTGGTCGTAAGAACAACCAGCTGCTCATCCAGCCGCAATACAGCCCGATGCCCGTTGGCGAGCAGATCGCCATCCTCTATTGTGGCGTACACGGTCTGATGCGCGACGTGCCCATCGTCAAGGTGCGTGAGTGTCAGGATGCCTTCCTCGACAAGCTCCGCTCCTCCAGTCCCGAGGTCATCGAGACCCTCGCCAGCGGAAAGATCGACGACGAGACGATGAAGAAGATCGAAGCCGTCATGGCCGACATCGCAGGAACGTACAAAAGCTGATAGCCTATGCCCAGCCTGAAAGAAATTAAAGGCCGCATTGCCTCAGTCAATTCCACGCGCAAGATCACGTCGGCCATGAAGATGGTGGCCTCCAGCAAGCTGCATCATGCACAGGTAGCTATTCAGAATATGCTGCCTTACGAGTCGCTGCTGGAGCACATCCTCAAGTCGTTCCTCGCAGCCGAGGCGGAGGCACACACCATCTTCGACCAGCCGCGCCCCATCAAGCGTGCGGCACTCGTGGTGTTCACCTCCAACTCCTCGCTCTGCGGCGGATTCAACAACAACACCATCAAGCTCATGATGCACGCCGTCGATGAATACGCCCAGACCATTGGGCGCGAAAACGTCGAGATTTATCCCATCGGCCGCAAGGTCTATGAGAAGGCGCAGAAGTTGGGGTTGAATGTGCAAGGCGAATTCTCTGCACTGGCCGACAAGCCCAATGTCGCGCAGTGCATCGACATCGCTATGGAACTTGGCACGAAATTCGCTGACGGTCAGATAGATAAGGTCGAACTCATCTATCATCACTTCAAGAGCGCAGGCTCGCAGATACTCACCCGGAAGACCTTCCTCCCCATCGACATCGAGTCGGAGCTGAAGGCCGACCACGAGCGCGACCTCACCAGTGTCATCGCCACGAAGGAGTCGCAGGAGTATCTGAAGAAGCGTGGAGAGCGACAGACGGAGAGGGTAGAGGAGGAAGTCAAGCCGCTCAACGATAACTTCATCGTCGAGCCCGACATGAACACCGTCCTCTCGCAGCTCCTGCCGAAGATGGCGCATCTGATGCTCTACACGGCACTGCTCGACTCCGTGGCCTCTGAGCACGCCGCCCGTATGGTGGCCATGCAGACCGCGACGGACAATGCCGATGAGTTGCTCCGTGAATTGAACCTTCAGTACAACAAGGGCCGCCAGCAGGCCATCACCACAGAGTTGCTCGATATCGCAGGCGGTGCCCAGAACTGACAAGCTACTTCTACTATATTCAAAGAGAGCCCGAATGCCACCGTGCATCGGGCTCTCTTTTAATCGCCCGCCTCCGTGCTTTACGCAGGAAGCGGGCGATTCTTTAGGGGAAACCGAGCGCAGAACATACCGCAGATTATACCGCCTGCGTAGTTCCTCCAGCCAAGAACATACCCTTTTCAGATTCTCAATGGCGACATGACTGGGAATGTTGTAGATCTCAGTATGGTAAGCCATCAGTAAACCCCGTCTTGTGAGATTCTATAAGATACTCCGAAAAAGTTGGAGAGATTCTTAGAGATGTCGGAGGAATCTCCAAGATTCTTGGAAAAAGTCTGAGACTCTAGGAGGATTTTCAAAGTGTGTCATAGGATACCTTTCTGCTTGAGGTTGTGCGGAAGCAGTTCCAGCAAGTCGCGTGAGTAGTCCTCGTCATAGTCGTGGATGTGGGTGAAGAAGTAATTCAGCCATTTGCGGACATCGACCTGCGCCAGTTTGCAGCATCCCATAAAGGTATAGATGATGGCAGCGTCCTCGGCAGCATCGTGGTTGCCACAGAACAGATAGTTCTTACGTCCTAAAGCCAGAGGCCTCACGCTATTTTCTATAAAGTTGTTGTCAATCTGATATCTGCCGTCAGTGGTATAGCGTGACAGCTGGCGGATGTGGCCCAGCAGATATCCCAGCGCCTTTCCGATGGGACTCTTCGGCATGACGGCTTCCTGCTCGTTCAAGGCCCATGCCTCCAGTCCGCGGATGATGGGGTATGCCAGTTCCTGGCGCAGCTGTGCGCGACGCTCGTAGCTTGCGCCTTCCTCATCAGCGATGGTTTCTACGCTATATATCAGGCCGATCTGTTCGATGCCGTGTTCAGCACGCTTTCTGTCATGGTTCAGTGCACGGTCAAAATATCTGCGGCAGTGGGCCCAGCAGCACAGGATCATTATCCCGTCGAGCTTGTCCAACAGGTCATATACACCATATCCGTCCACTCCGAGTGCACCTTTAAAGTCCTTGAAGAATTCGAGTGCCACCTCCTTTCCGCGCGAGCCCTCGTGGTAATGGAAAAGTACCAGGGGCTCAAGTACCGCTCGGATAAGCCACATGTAGCCCTTGACCGTCCGGTGCTTCTCATTGTTGATGACCGGCACCGTACTCTCGTCGGACTGGAGGTAGTC
>JAFPVW010000018.1 GCA_017395215.1 Prevotella sp.
CGCTGGCTACGGGTGTGACGCTCGACGTCCACGGGCAGAAGAAAGGGCTGAACCTCATTGCCTACATCGCGGGTGATTTCGCCAGCGGCAAGGGCGGCATCGACCCCGTAGTGGAGGCTTGGATGAGCGAGGTGACGGCAATAGACAAGATGTATCAGATGCAGGAGGACGAGTGGCGCGCCAAGAAACGTGCGGCGAAGAACAAGAAGGAACAGCCCGAGGAGCCGAAGCTGCCCGTGCGCTGCCTGACGCTGAACAACACCGTTGCCAATCTGGCCGAGCGACTGGCCAACACCGAGGGCAAGCACGCCTTCTCGTTCACGCCCGAGGCCGACACGGTGGCACAGAAATGGAAATCGACGATGAGCGACTTCTCCGTGATGCTGCGCCAGAGCTACGACGGCACCAAATACGAGCGCGAAGCCCGCTCGGCCGAGGCTGTGAATGTGCATATCGAACAGTTGCTGTGGAACGTGACGATGTGCGGCACACCCGATGCCCTCTACCGTGTGGTCTCGAACTACACCGACGGGTTTCAGAGCCGTATCGCCATTGCCCGCACGCCCGACAACACCTTCGCGCCGCTGGAGGACAAGCCGCCTGTGCTGACCGGCCGCCAGCGCGAGCGCATACAGCAGATAGCACACCTGCTGCCGCTGATGTACGGCGAGGTAGTGCTGCCGAAACTGGAGGCAAAGGGCCGCGAATGGGTGGAACGCATCCGTGTGGAAACGATGAAAAATGACGACCGTGTGCGTGCCCGTCAGCGCTTCCGCGTCTGCGTTACGGCCCAAAGGATGACCTGCTGCCTGATGCTCTGCAAGGTGTGTGAAATGCTGATTCAGAAGCACGGGCTCAGCGGAGCCGAGACGAAGTTGAAGCAACACCCGAACCTGTGGAAGGAACTCTTGCTTAAGGCGCAGACACCCACGATGCTGGAGGCCTACGACGTGATAGCCGACTCGCTATTGGAGAACGCCCTCTATTTCTTCCGCGACCGCATAGAGAACGCTTTCCAGAGTCGCGACTACGCAGGCAACCTGAGCGGCGATCGCACCAAGCGCGGCAAGAACGACTCCATCTTTGCGCGGCTTGATGTTCAGTTCACGTTCGAGCAGGCCATGCAGCAATCGGTAGCAGTGAAGGGTGCCGGAGTGAATCAGAACTCCGTCCGTCAGATGCTGAAGAACTGGCGCAAGCAGGGCCTTGTGATATTCGAAGAGGATGGAAAGTACAGGAAGATGTAGGGCCCCCTATAATCCCCCGGCGGGGGATGTTGGTCAAAGTGGTCAAGGTCAAAATGGTCAAAATCATTTTCAACTTCAAACGAAAGTCATGGAAATCTTCCTTAAACGAATTGCAAAGCGCAAAGACTACACGATAGGTAGACTTGAAATAGAAACGCCCCTCGACGCTGAGGGGCAGGGGATGGGCTCCAGTTATTTTTGTGATACGCTGGAGCCACCAGCTCTAGAATTGAAGACGTCAGTCGCTAAAGATGCTGTGCTGCGCTCGCCCAGAAAGGCGGCATCGCTCAAACCGTTCGCCATACCCGAAGGGCGTTACCCGGTGGTCATCACGTGGTCGCCGCGCTTCAAACAATGGCTGCCGCAGCTGCTCCGCGTCCCGATGTTCGATGGCATCCGCATCCACGCAGGCAACACTCCGCAACACACCGACGGCTGCATCCTCGTAGGGCAGAACCGCAAGGTGGGGCAGGTGCTTGACTCCCGCCTGTGGCTCCACCGCCTGAAACAAAAGATTGTGGAAGCGAAGGAACGCGGCGAAGGAGTTTGGCTGATCGTAAAATACCCCCTATAGGCCCAATTTTTCAGAGAAACAATCTGATATAACAGCAAAGAGGTTGACCGTGTGGCCAACCTCTTTGTGTTGTTCGCCCGACATGGGCATAATCTAACGGGTGTAAGTCCCGAGCGCGGCCTAATAGCGGCAAGCGCACAGCCAAAGACAAGGTGCCAGCGGCGACGCTGGGTCTGAAGGAAGTCGGCGGCAAATCACTGGCCTGACGTACAGAAACTTGATAGCAAGGCGTTTGCCCGTGGGTGAGACTGCAACAGAAGTCAAAGCCCGATAGCTATTCGGAACGGGTGACGTAAATCAAGCAGGTATAAGTGAGAAAGATTATGTTCTTAATCGGGGAGGTCTCACGGACGCGGCGGCGACCGAATGAAACTCAAAGCTGCGGAGTAAAGCTTGCCGTGAGAAGTCAGCCGAGGTCATAGTATGCTTGGAAACGAGCCTGCATGAGGTGAAGAAAATGCAGTAAGTCTCACACGGAGCAGAAGGACTGAACCCAGTCGAAGTGTACACCCACAAAAGACTATCGTATGAATGAAAGAATGCAGAAAATGTCAACGGAGAGTGACAGCTGCCCACAGCAGAGTAGGCCGGAAGCCAAGGGAACTGTGGGAGTGCAGACCTTCATGCGCGTGGCCGACGGATGTCTCACTACGGAGCAACCTGAGCGATACCCTCTGTTGGAGCAGATACTGTCTCCCGCCAACCTCAATGCCGCCTACCGTCAGGTGATGCGCAACAAGGGGGCGGCAGGGATTGACAGGATGGACTGCGAGCGTCTGCTCGGCTATCTGCTGGAGCATAAGGACGCGCTGACAGATAGCATTCGCCAGAGGACATATCGTCCAAACCCCGTCCGCAGGGTAGAGATACCCAAGGATAACGGCAAGAAACGTCTGCTGGGCATCCCCACGGTAGTGGACAGGATGGTGCAGCAGGCCATCGCCCAAGTATTAACCCCCATCTATGAACGCCAGTTCAGTGACGGCAGCTACGGTTTCCGCCCGAAGCGTGGAGCGAAGCAGGCATTGGTGCGTGTGACGGAGATAGTGAACGATGGCTACCGCTATGCGGTTGGCATCGACCTTGAACGCTTCTTCGACACGGTGAACCACGCCAAGCTGATAGAGATATTGCAGCGCACGATAAAGGACGATGCAGTCATCTCCCTCATCCATCGCTACCTCAACGCAGGCGTGATGATTGGCACGAAAGTGGAGGCGTCCCGTGAGGGCACTCCGCAAGGCGGCCCTCTGAGCCCCCTGCTTGCCAACGTGCTGCTGAACGAGCTCGACAAGGAGCTGGAGCGACGCGGCCATCCCTTCGTGCGCTATGCCGACGACGGCCTTATATTATGCAAGAGCCGCCGTGCAGCCGAACGCGTAAGGGACAGCATCACCGTGTTCATAGAGGGTAAGTTGAAGCTAAAGGTCAACCGCGAGAAGACCGAGTGTGCCTACATAGGCAAATTGAAGTACCTTGGCTACGGCTTCTATGTGAGCCGCGGCAAGTGCCGCCTGCGCCTGCATGAGAAGAGCGAGGCCAAGCTGCGCCGCAAGCTGAAGCAGCTTACTTCACGGAGTAACGGCATGGGCTATGAGCAGCGTAAGACCGCCCTGCGGAACTATCTGCAAGGGTGGGTGGAATACTTCGATTATGCCGACATGGGCAGCAAGGTCAAGGATATAGACCAATGGCTTCGCCGCCGTCTGCGCATGTGCATCTGGAAGTCGTGGAAGAAGCCACGGACGCGGGTGAAGAACCTCATCCGATGTGGCATAGACAAATGGCGGGCTTACCAATGGGGTAATACGAGCAAGGGTTATTGGCGTATAGCCGACAGCTGGATACTCACCCGAGCAATCGGTGACGAGTCACTCCATAAGTCTGGCTATAGCTGGATAGGTTGTTACTACAGCGCATCCGCGCTGCCGAAAGGCTGAGGAACCGCCGTATGCGGAACCGCTTGTACGGTGGTGTGAGAGGACAAGTGAACACGAAAAGAGGTGAACACCTCTGATTAGTGTTCACCTCCTACTTGATTGTATGGTCATAGTGTCTTTTCGCGCGTACATGTAATAGAGTACTTTTGTGGCAGAAAACAAACACATCTGCCCAATGACTCAATATCATCTTCATCTGAAAGGCTATGTAGGGGGCAGTGACTTCAACGCCGACGATGTCACTGCTACCCTGCGTAGCAATCCCGACACAGAAGTGGCCGTGCTCATTGACAGCACGGGTGGCCAGCTCTCCACCGCTCTCACTATATATTCTGCTTTCCGCAGTCACGGCAACGTTCATGCTCATTTCGTGGGTATGAACGCTTCTGCCGCGACGATTGCATCCCTCGGTGCCAAGCGCATTACGATGGATGCTTCTGCGCTGTACCTGGTACACAAGTGCAGTATGGCGGTCTTCGAGTGGGCCAGCATGAACGCCGACCAGCTACAAGACTATATCACAGCCCTGCTGAAACAGAAGACGAACCTCGACAAG
>JAFPVW010000019.1 GCA_017395215.1 Prevotella sp.
CATCATCCAATCCACCATACCTCCGACGGACAACCTCTTCGAGCTTCTTATGATGATCGACGCCGCCAAGCGCGCCAGCGCCGACAAGGTGGTGGCCGTCATCCCTTACTATGGCTTCGCCCGTCAGGACCGCAAGGACAAACCCCACGTGCCCATCGCATCGAAGCTGATTGCCGACATGCTGCAGGCCTCTGGCGTTGACCGCGTGGTCACCATGGACCTCCACGCCGACCAGATCCAGGGTTTCTTCAACATCCCCGTCGATCACCTCTTCGGCAGCTCTATCTTCATGCCTTACATCCGCGAGGCCTTGAATGTCGAGGATGTGATGTTCGCTTCGCCCGACCTGGGCGGCAGCCGTCGCGCCGGCATGTACGCCAAGACGATGGGCAACAGCTTCGTGATGTGCTACAAGCATCGCAACAAGCCCAACGAGATTGGCGAGATGCGCCTTATCGGTGATGTGGAAGGCAAGGACGTCATCCTGCTCGACGACATTATCGACACTGGCTCCACCATCTGCAAGGCTGCCGAAATCATCAAGCAGAACGGCGCCAAGAGTGTCCGCGCTATGATTACCCACGCTGTCCTCTCGAACGGACACAAAGGCGATGCCATCGAGAAAATCGAGAACTCCGTGCTTGAGGAGCTGGTGGTTTCCGACACCATTCCCCTGCGCCGTCAGTCGCCCAAGATCCACGTGCTGCCTACCGATTGGCTCCTCGCCGAGTCCATCCGCTGCATCGTGAACTACGAGTCAATCGACAACCTCTACGAGAACACCATCCATCGTAAAGGCATCCCCCACAAACTGCACAACAACAATTAATCGAATATTAACCGAGGGGCAACCCTCACTAAAACAAACAAAACAATGAGAATAGTATCTATGAGCGGTTCTCTTCGCGAGAACGTAGGGAAAAAAGATGCTAAAGCATTGCGCCGCGCCGACTTGGTGCCCTGCGTGATGTACGGCAAAGGCGACCAGAAAATGTTTGCTCTCAAGCAGACCGATTTCCAGCGCATCCTCTTCAACCCGGAGCCTTGCTTCGTCGAGATCGACCTGGGCGGCAGCAAATACCGCGCCATGGTGAAGGACATGCAGTTCCACCCCGTGACCGACATCGTCTATCACGCTGACTTCTATGAGCTGAGCGACGACAAGCCCGTCGTGATGTCCATCCCCGTCCACACCACCGGTACTTCGGCTGGCGTGATGAAGGGCGGCAAACTGGTGTACAAGCAGAAACGCCTCAAAGTGAAGGCTCTGCCCGCCAACATGCCCAGCGAGGTTCTTATCGACGTCACTCCCCTGGAGATCGGCAACCGCGTGAAGGTGCAGGATATCAAGGGCGATAACTTCGAGCTCCTCAACGTGAAGACCAGCGATGTGGTGGTTATCAACAGCACCCGTGCCGCTGCCACCGCTGAGACTACTGAAGAGGCTCCTGCCGCTGAATAATTCAGTAAACTCTGAAATCCAAGTGCGATGGCCGCAAAAATGGTTGCAGCCATCGCTCTTTGGTTTTCGTAAGTGCCTGCAGTTTTAAGTTTTAAGCTGCAAATTTTAAGTAATCGGCAAGCGTCATTTGTCAATTCACTATTCACTGAATCACTAGTCACTCCCATGCACAAGTCCGGCTTCGTCAATATCATCGGTAACCCCAACGTGGGCAAGTCAACCCTCATGAACGCCCTCGTCGGCGAGAACCTCTCCATCATCACCTCCAAGGCGCAAACCACCCGCCACCGCATCATGGGCATCGTCAACGGCGAGGACTTCCAGATTGTCTATACCGACACCCCCGGCATCGTCAACCCGCATTACCGCCTGCACGAGTCGATGATGGGTTTTGTCAGTTCCGCCCTGCAGGACGCCGACCTCTTCCTCCTCGTCACCGAAATCGGCGAGCCCTTCAAGAACGAGCAGGTCATGCAGAAGGTCATACAGTCAAGCGTGCCGGTCATACTGGTGATAAACAAGATAGACCTCTCCGACCAGGCCACCGTCGCCAACATGATAAACTACTGGCAGCGGCTCATCCCGCGTGCCACCGTCATCCCAGCCTCCGCCACCGAGCGCTTCAACATCGAGGCCATATTCGACTGCATCCTCAAGCAGCTGCCCGAAAATCCGCCCTACTTCCCCAAGGACGAGCTGACCGACAAGTCGATGCGCTTCTTCGTGAGCGAGATCATACGCGAGAAGTTGTTGCGCTTCTACCAGAAGGAGATACCCTACAGCTGCGAGGTGAGCGTGGAGAGCTACGAGGAAAAGGAGGGAGTGGACAACATCTCGGCGGTGATATATGTCGAGCGCGAGACTCAGAAGCAGATTGTCATCGGCCACAAAGGCATGGCCATCAAGAAAGTGGGCGTCGAGGCGCGCAAGGACATCGAGGCCTTCACCGGCAAGCGCTGCTTCCTCAACCTCTACGTGAAGGTATTAAAAGACTGGCGCAACAGCGAACGCGCCCTCCGCCAGTTTGGATACATCACAGAGTGATGTGTAGTTACAGCTTGTGAAATCAGGAATGTCAAGATGCGTGGCGGGG
>JAFPVW010000020.1 GCA_017395215.1 Prevotella sp.
ATAGTTGCCATTCGCACTTTTCATCCTACACTCCCGACACATCCTACACCTAATAAATTTCAACAGGTGTAGGAAGTGTCGGAAGTGCAGGATGTTTCCTGCAAATAACAATTATGTGTTTAAATTATTGGCGGTTCACGGATTTCTTTGTACCTTTGCACGCAAAAACTAAAAAAGAGTATAGAAAAATGGGAAAAGTAATCTTGACCGGCGACCGTCCTACGGGTAAGCTCCACCTGGGCCACTACGTGGGTTCGCTGCGTCGCCGCGTGGAACTGCAGAACGCGGGCGACTTTGACAAGATGTTTGTTTTCATGGCCGACGTGCAGGCACTGACCGACAATGCCGACAACCCCGAGAAGCTGCGCCAGAGCATCATCCAGGTGGCCCTCGACTACCTGTCGGCTGGCCTCGACCCGTCGAAGTGCGTCATCTTCATTCAGAGCCACATTCCCGAGCTGGCCGAGCTGACCACCTATCTGATGAACCTCATCTCGGTGAGCCGCGTGCAGCGCAACCCGACGGTGAAGACCGAGATCAAGATGCGCGGCTTCGAGGGCGAGAGCATCCCCCTGGGCTTCTTCTGCTATCCCGTCTCGCAGGCTGCCGACATCACGCTGTTCAAAGCCACGACCGTGCCCGCCGGCGAGGATCAGGAGCCGATGCTCGAGCTGACGCGCGAGCTGGTGAACCGCTTCAACAACACGTATGCGCCGGTCTTGGTCGAGCCTTTCATCATGCTGCCCGAGAATGCAACGGCCCGCCGGCTGCCCGGCACCGACGGCAAGGAGAAGATGTCGAAGTCGCTCGGCAACTGCATCTACCTGAGCGACTCGAAGGACGAGGTGTGGCAGAAGGTGCGCTCGATGTACACCGACCCCCTGCACCTGAACGTCAGCGACCCAGGCCACGTTGAGGGCAACGCCGTATTTACGTATCTCGACGCCTTCTCGTGCGACCAGGACTTCAAGGACTTCTGGCCCGAATACCAGAACCTCGGCGAGCTGAAAGAGCACTACACACGCGGCGGACTGGGCGACATGAAGTGCAAGAAGTTCCTGAACGAGGTGCTCAACAAGTTCCTCGACCCCATGCGCCAGCGCCGCGCCGAACTGGAGACCGACATTGCCGAGATTCAGAACATCCTGAAGCGCGGCACCGAGCAGGCCCGCGAGGTGGGTGCCCAGACGATGGACGAGGTCAGGAAGGCCATGCGCATCGACTACTTCAACGACTCCACGATGTGGAAACTATGATGAGCAGTGCAGAGTGTGAGGCGCTTCTTGCGTCGCATGGCATTAAGCCGACGGCAAACCGCATTGTCGTGGCTCGAACGTTGGCCGCCGCTGAGCGGCCAATGTCGTTGACGGAGCTGGAGTACAAGATTCTGTCGATTGACAAGTCGGGCGTGTTCCGCGCACTGACGCTGTTCCGCGAGCACCACCTGGTGCACGTCATCGAGGACGGCGGCGACGGCGTGCGCTACGAACTCTGCCACAGCCACGACGGACATGCCGAGGACGACGACCAGCACGTACACTTCTACTGCGAGCGCTGCCACCGCACCTTCTGCCTGACCGATATGCCCATCCCTACGGTCAGTCTGCCTGCGGGCTACGAGCTGCACGACATCAACTATATGGCTAAGGGCTTATGTCCAGAGTGCTCCTCTGCCTGCTGACGCTCCTGGCCGCCACGGGCCACGCCCAGAACGCCGTGACGACGGTGGTGGCCGACGCCGAGACTCACCTGCCCGTGAGCCACGCCTCGCTCTATACGAAGGAGGGCGGCCGCTTCCGCTCGGTGATAACCAACGGGCAGGGCGTTGCCCGGGTGGGGTTCCAGTTCCAGCGGCTCACCGTCAGCCATCTGAACTACGAGCGGCTAAGCGTCAGGCAGCTGGCCGACACGATATTTCTGAAGCCGAAGTACCTGAGCACCGGCGAGGTGGTGGTCACCAACAAGGAGCCCGAGTGGATTCGCCGCTGCCTGAAGGAGACGGTCAGGCGCAAGACCCAGAACTACTTCAGCCACGACGGCTGCGAGCAACTGGACTACCACACGCAGAGCATGGGGCGCGACAACATCTACCGCTTCCACCTGACGGGGCTGCTGCGGACAAAGTGCCCTGGCCGCAAGCGCTACGAGCTGCACTGTGACAGCGTCAACGCTCAGATTGTAGCCTCGGACTCCACGCGGCTCACCGACACGCAGAACCTGCGCCGCATGCTCTACGAGGACTTCATGGAAGACCTGACGCGCGACTTCATCAGCGACCACCGCTTCTACCACTATGCCGACTACGAGGGCGCAAGCAGGAACGAAGTAAAGCTGAGCTTCAAGGCCAAGCACCGCACCGACGACCGCGGATGGATTGTGCTCGACACCGTGCGCTGCATCGTCAAGAGCGCCTACCGCTCGACGGGCACGAAGACCAACCGCCAGGAGCGCATAGGCACCATGATGTACAACGTGGCCCGCGTGTTCGGCTACCGTGTCGACACGTTCACCCGCGACTACCGCGTCAGCTACGGCGAGCGCCCCGACGGCACGCTCTATCCCGCCGAGGTGCGCTACAAGATGTACTACGCCGGCCGCGACGGCGACTCCACGAAAG
>JAFPVW010000002.1 GCA_017395215.1 Prevotella sp.
CGAAACCCAACTCTCCGACCGCCGGATGCAGATTGAGGTGAAGGAGATGGAACTCTCGCAACTCGAAGCCCAGTTGCGCAACGAACTCTACCTTGACAGCCTCGGCTCCGGCACCCGCGACCGTGTGCGTCAGGCCGAGACAACGTTGCGTACCGCCCAGCTGCAACTCCAGCAGTTGCGACAGCAATACCAGAACGAGCAGCGCGTGCGCCAGGCCGACCTCCGTATGCAGCAACTCCAGAACGGCATCTTCGAGAAGGGACTCGACGAGAAGCGCCGCACGCTCGACGACGCGAAGATACGCTCGCCGCGCCGCGCCACGCTGACCTACATCAATAGCGAGGTGGGCAGCACCATCGGTGCGGGCCAGAAGATAGCCGTCGTCAGCGACCTCTCGCACTTCAAGGCCGAGTGTGAAATCTCCGACAGCTACAGTGAGCGTGTCCGCGTCGGCGGGCAGGTCATCCTGCGCATCGGCAAGGAGCGACTCCCGGGCATTATCAACACCGTCACTCCGCTGAGCCAGAGTGGTGCCATCACCTTCACCGTCGTACCCGACGATATGAGCCACCCGCGCCTCCGTTCAGGCCTGAAAACCGAAGTTTTCGTCATCACCAGTATCAAGGACGACGTCCTCCGCATCCGCAACGGCTCCTTCTACAGCGGCCCCGGCGACTACACCTTATTTATAATAAAGGACAACCTCCTCCAGCCCCGCCCCGTCCGCCTCGGCGACTGCAACTACGACTACATCGAAGTCGTCAGCGGCCTCGAACCTGGCGAGCAGGTCGTAGTCAGCGACATGACAAAGTACAAAGGAAAGGAAAAACTGAAAGTGAATGGAGATTAAAACCGTAAAATACGTTAAATCATGTAATGTACAACCGTATTTGTCGTATATGTAAATGTATGGAGAAGCAAAGCGATACAGACCAGCAGATCATAGACTGGGTACTACGCCATGGTCATCAGACAGACTTCGCCCTGCTGGTGGACCGGTATGGCGCGCGGCTCTTCGCCTTTGTGGCTACGATGGTGAGCTGCCGCGAGGATGTCGAGGAACTGGCACAGGACTGCTTCGTCAGGGCATACCGCCAGCTGGCGCAGTACGATGCCCGGCGCAGTTCTTTCTATACATGGCTTCGCTGCATCGCCTATAGGCTCTGTCTCGACTATATCAAGCGTCAACCCGAAGTATGGATCGAAACGGGTGAACAGACCATGAAGGCCATACCCGACGACGAGGCCGACAGCGTGATGGATACCGACGACGACCGCCGCATCACCCTGCTCACAGAAGCTATCCGCAGGTTGCCTCCAACCGAACGGATGCTCGTCCAGCAGCACTATTTCGAGCAGCAGCCCCTCGCTGTCATTGCCATAGTCACCGACACCGACGCCGGCACGCTGGCTACCCGTCTGCACCGCATCAGGAAGAAACTCTATCAATACATCATACAGAAAGAACATGGAAGATAAGAAATACAACAAACTAAAGGCATCCTTCGAGGCCACACAGCCCCAGATACCCGCCGACTTCACCGGCCGTGTGATGAAGTGTATCGAGCAACCCGTTCATGTTAGCAGCCATCGGAGATTATGGCCTTACGCCGCCTCATCCATTGCCGCTGCCGCCTGTATCGCCTTCGTCCTGATGATGGTATGGCTCAAGCAGGGGATTGAGTCGCAAGACGTATCACCCGCCAAAACGGCATCATTAGAGAATCTCCGTCAGCAGACCACGGAAACAAAGTTCGCACCCGACAAACCATCAGTTCGCACGGAACGTACTATTGCTAAAATCATACAGGCACCGAAGACAGAACAGCACGAGAACCGTCCACATGAACAGACGGAGGAGGACCCCAACCTGCACTATGCCGTTCATGAGCAGTCGAAGGACACGCTACCCTATCAGGCCCCCGCCCGCGTGGATGAGTTTATTTCAAAGATGGCCGACTACTACAACGTGAGAGAGGGTGAACTGACGTGCTCCGTCCATGCCGACAGCAACGTGGTGTCAAGCGTCTACGTGTTCCCCGACAAGCAGGAGATAAACCTCTTCAACCGCCTGCTGCAGGTGGCCTGCTGGTATAGCGACGAGACGCCAGGCTACCTGCTGAACTTCTCGCACCGGCAGTTTTTCTTCGAACTGAAGGACATACGCCAACAGCTGCAGTACCGCTGGATAGCCGAGCGCATTAACGGCAAGATACTGCTCTACGGCACCAATGCACCCATCGGGGCTGAGACATCGTCGGCCTGCTATCAGGAATATCGCGACGAACTGATGCACACAAGAAGAATAACCCCTAAAACGAGAGATATATGAAACGAATCTTAATCCTTAGCCTCATGGCTATCGCCTGCCTCACGACACAGGCACAAACAAAGAAAGTAAAGGTGCTGGCAAAGCCCTCGAGCCTCTATATGTCAGGCTACCCCAAAGCCACTATCGACCCGAAGACAAAGAAGAATACCGTTGTATGGCCCAGCACTGAGAACAACTCGTGGCACGAGAATATGGGTTTTGTCAAGGATGTACCCACCATCGACAACCTTGAAAGCATTTGGCCTAACATTGCCGAAATGTCAGAAGGCAGCTATATCCCTTCGTTATGGCAACTAACGGAGGAAGATGACGAGACCGTGCTTCATTGCTACTTCCGTATGCCTGCCGACATCGTGGAGAACTTCTGGCTGTGCAGTGACGAGTGCGTCATTCTCGACAGGGCGACAGGCACCATCTACCAGTCGCGCCGCTGCGTGCCCGACTGCTACGGCAAGGTTTTCAGCCTCAAGGCCAAGGAAGGAACGACGTTCGACTTCCAGATATTCTTCCCCAAACTGCCCGATACCGTCGAAAGCATTGCTATCTACGGTGTGCCAAACTGGTTTATGCGAGGCATGGGAATAAGCTTTGCATCCAAGTCGGGCGACCTCTTCGGTCTCGAGAGAAATCCATACGATTACGACGAAATGATGCCAATTCACAAGGCGCACCTTGTCAGCGAGGCCAAGGACTACAACAAGGACAACCATAAGACCTGGGCTGTCTATAACGATGCCCATCTCATCAAGCCCGTCAAGGAAGACACCTACGCCATCTGGCGTACACCCGAGGCCACCTATCTGGCTGAGGCCTGCGAGATGAACTGGATGCGCGAGTACTTCGGCCGCGGCGGCAACAATATCCTCGTCGACCAGCGGGGCCACCAGTACAAGTGCAAGGAGGTGCTGGGCTATCCAAGCAGCGATCTGTTCTGGGTGGAAGGCTATTCGGGCGACTATTTTGCTATTGTCATGGTCTTCGAGCCTATCCCAGTTCATCTTGAAACCATCACCTATATAGAGCCTGAGGGCGAGCCCTTCGCCATGTGGGGCGCCAACTGGGAGGGCAAGGTGCTGAACTTCAGCATCAAGGACCTACGCAACAACCAGAAACTCTTCAAGTACCATCCACGCGAAGTAGTAAAATAGACATGTAAGGATTTCTCATGTAATCGGCACAAAGTGCCGCTTGCTACCTAAGGGACGCAAGAACCCCAGGGGCAGGCATGGGTCGCAGCGATGCGCCCCATGCCTCTAACCTAAATAGTGTTCTCAACTAAAAAAAGTGGTTAAACAAACCCAAATGTCTGGAGAATGTTGCTAAGATTTCAAGAGAAACAGATAACTTTGCGCCCGCGCTCCCCATGAAGTGTAAACGTAAAATAATAAATCATGAACAAGAGAACTATCATTACTGCGCTGCTCGCCCTCGTCGCAATGGTGGGGCAGGCAAAGACATTCAAGACCATCAAGAACCCCGAGGCGATGGCCTGCGTAAATGTGTCGAACGGCGAACTGAAAGCCCGTGAGGTTATATTCGGGGATACAGCAACCACAGTACATTTCACAATGGATTACTCCAAAGGACAGAGTTTCCAATTTGTCTCATCATCCTATCTCATGGACGAGGACGGCAAC
>JAFPVW010000021.1 GCA_017395215.1 Prevotella sp.
AATACGTAATATAAAAAGAAATATTTTCATTTGAGACTTATCTTGAATGTTAATGAATTTAACTATATTGTTACCGAACTATTGATTTTGAGGATTCAATTTTTATGAGTAACTTTGCAAGCGGTTCGGAGAGAAACCCAGACAAAAACAGAAAAGTATAAGAAAAACCAGAACAACTATGAAGAAAGTCCTTAACCTGCTACTCCTGTGGATGCTCACCATGACGGCGTGGGCACAGACGTCACCCGCATTAGAACAGCTGAAGGCCGACCCGCGGAAAGCCTACGGCACAGACTACCCCTACACCGGGACTGCCGCCAAGCTGACAAAGGCCCCGAAAGGCTATAAGCCCTTCTACATCAGCCACTACGGGCGCCACGGCTCGCGCTACTACTGGAACGCCATGCTCTACCGCGAGATGGACAGCGTGCTGACCATCGCCCACCGCAAAAACCAGCTCACGGCAGCCGGCGAGGAATTCCGCAAGAAGTTCGACGCCGCGAAGACGGAGCTGGCCACGGGCGTCAGCGAACTGAGCGACCTGGGCTGGGAGCAGCACCAGCGCATAGCCCGGACCATGTACAACAACTTCCCCGAGGTGTTCAAGAAGGGGGGCAACGTGCTGGCCATCGCCTCGCTCAGCGGGCGCTGCGTCATCAGCATGTCGGGCTTCTGCCAGGAGCTGGTGCAGTGTAACCCGAAGATTGAGATTCGCGAGCAGTCGTCGCGCTTCACCCTCGACGGCGTCGTGCCCGACGACCGTCAGAACCCAGCCCGCCGCGACTTCCCCAGCACCAAGCCCCGGTTCGAGAAGAACCGCGACCAGTTCAAGTACACCGACAACCTGGGCGAAACGGTTGTCAGGCGCGCCTTCACCAGCACCGAGGGCCTGCCCGGCAGCACGCACCATATCGGCGAGAACTTCATCAACCTCTACACCTCGCTGCCCAACATCGGCCACGAGGGCATGATGGGCAGCCTCATGACCGACCAGGACATTGCCGACCGCTGGGAAAGCTCGAACCTGGGCACCTACTCGTGGCTCTTCCCCCGCAAGAACATGACAATCCCCATCCTGGAGGACATCATCAGGAAGGCCGACGCCGTGATTGATGGCAGTAGCGACCGCATAGCCGACCTGCGCTTCGGCCACGACGACCGCTTAGGCCCACTCCACATACTCATGGGCATCAACGGCGCCGACCGCGACCCTGAAGACCCCTACGAGGTGAAGAACTGCTACCAGAACTGGGAAACCTGCAAGGCCTGCAACATTCAGCTCATCTTCTACCGCAGCAAGAAGCAGGGCGCCGACGTGCTGGTGAAATGCCTGCTGAACGGCAGCGAGGCCACGCTGCCACTGCCTGCCGACAACTATCCCTACTACAAGTGGAGCGACTTCAAGAAGTTCTATACCGACAGGTGCAACAGTCTGAAGGGTGAGTAACGGCCGTGAATCCCCGCACATTCACAATGAACGACCACACGATCATCAACGACCCGGTATTCGGGTTCATCAAGATTCCGAGGGGACTGCTGTACGACGTCGTACGGCATCCCCTTATGCAACGCCTGAACCGCATCAACCAGCTGGGGCTGGCCTCGGTGGTCTATCCCGGCGCCCGCCACACGCGGTTCCAGCACTCCTTAGGCGCCTTCCACCTGACGAGCGAGGCCATACTGACGCTCCAGCAGAAGGGGAACTTCATCTTCGACTCGGAGGCAGAGGCCGTGCAGGCCGCCATCCTGATGCACGACATCGGGCACGGCCCCTTCTCGCACGTGCTGGAGCACACGCTGATACACGGCATCTCGCACGAGGACATCTCGCTGCTGATGATGGAGCGCATCAACCGCCAGACGGGCGGCCAGCTGAACCTTGCCATCAGCATCTTCAAGGGCGAGTATCCGAAGCAGTTCCTGCACCAGCTGATATCAAGCCAGCTCGACATGGACCGTCTCGATTACCTGCGCCGCGACTCGTTCTTCACGGGCGTTACCGAGGGCAACATCGGGTCGGCGCGCATCATCAAAATGCTGAATGTCGTTGACGATTCTCTGGTCATTGAGTCGAAAGGAATCTATTCACTTGAAAATTTCCTGACAACACGACGGCTGATGTACTGGCAGGTATACCTGCACAAGACGGCCGTAGCCTGTGAAAAAGTATTGGTCAACACGCTGACGAGAGCCAAGGAGCTGACACGCGGCGGGAAGGACCTGTTTGCCTCGCCGCCGTTGAAGTATTTCCTACGGAACGAGGTCGACAAAACCTGGTTTGACAGCCATGAGGAAACGCTCGGCATGTATGGCGACCTGGACGACAGCGACATCTGGAGTGCGCTGAAAGCCTGGAAGTACAGCGACGACAAGATACTCTCGACGCTTGCCACCGACATGCTCGACAGGCACATCTTCAAGGTGGAGGTCAGCGAGACACCAGCCGACGAGTCGCGCATCGGCCAGCTGGCCCGCGAGATAGCCCGGACGATGGGCATCAGTACCGGCGACGCCCGCCGCTACATGATGAGCATCAACACCATCCAAAAGGACATGTACGACACGACGGACGACAGTATCACAATTCTTTACAAAGACGGCTCAACGCGCGATATTTCCGAAGCTTCCGAATTGCTAAATGTGCAGTTACTTTCTAAAAAAATAAGAAAATATTACCTCTGTTATCAGCGTTTCGAATAATTTTTGCTACCTTTGCAAGCAAATTCAGAAACAACCCTTATGGAATTTACAGCGAAACAGATTGCAGAGCTAATCGAAGGACGGATTGAAGGCGACGAAAATGCCAAGGTCAGCTCCTTTGCCAAAATTGAAGAAGGCCGCGAGGGCGCTATCTCGTTCCTCTCGAATCCCAAGTACACCCACTATCTATATGACACAAAGTCGTCCGTCGTTCTCATCAATGAGGACGTGGCGCTTGAAAAGCCCGTCGCCCCTACCCTCATCCGCGTGAAGAATGCCTATGAGAGCGTGGCGCGGCTGCTGCAGATTTATGACTCGATGAAGCCCAAGAAGACGGGCGTCGACGCGCTGGCCTTCGTATCGGCGTCGGCCACAATCGGCAACGATGTGTATATCGGCCCGTTCTGCTACATCGGCGACGGCGTCGTCATCGGCGACGGCTCGCGCATCTTCCCCAACGTGACCATCTACGACGGCACCCGCATCGGCCAGCGCGTGACCATTCACGCCGGAGCCGTCATCGGTGCCGACGGTTTTGGCTTCGCGCCTAACCAGGAAGGCTACGAGAAGATTCCGCAGATAGGCATCGTCATCATCGAGGACGACGTGGAGATAGGCGCCAACACGTGCATCGACCGCTCGACGATGGGCCAGACCGTCATTCATCGCGGCGTAAAACTGGACAACCTCATTCAGGTGGGCCACAACTGCGAGATTGGCGAGAACACCGTCATGTCGGCCCAGGCAGGCCTGGCCGGCTCTACGAAGGTCGGCGCATGGTGCATGGTCGGCGGCCAGGCAGGCTTCTCAGGTCACATCACCATTGCCGACAGGACCTTTGTCGGCGCACAGAGCGGCGTCATCAGCAATACCAAGGGCAACGGCGAACAACTTATCGGTGCTCCTGCCGTGAACCCCAAGATGTACTTCAAGGCCAGAGCCCTCGACGCCAAGCTGCCCGAGATGTACCGCCAGATTGCTGCCTTGCAGCGCGAAATTGACGAACTGAAAAAGAAACTTTAAGAGATATGAAACAAAAGACATTAAAAGGAAGTTTTTCATTGTGCGGCAAAGGCCTGCATACAGGTCTCAGCCTTACAGTAACCTTCAACCCCGCACCTGAAAACAACGGCTACACCATTCAGCGCATCGACCTGGACGGCATGCCTACCATTGATGCTGTCGCCGAGAACGTCGTCGACACGCAGCGTGGAACGGTTCTGGGCAAGGGCGACGACCTGCGCGTATCGACCGTAGAGCATGCCCTCTCGGCCCTTTATGCCCTGGGCATCGACAACTGCCTGATACAGGTCAACGGTCCGGAGTTCCCCATCCTTGACGGCTCTGCCATTAAGTATGTTGAGAAGATACAAGAGATTGGCATTGAAGAGCAAAATGCACCCAAGGACTGGTACATCATCCGCAAGAAGATTGAGGTGAAGGATGAGCAGAGCGGCTCGTGCATCACCATCCTGCCCGACGACGAGTTCTCGCTCACAGTCATGTGCTCGTTCGAGTCGAAATTTATCAACTCACAGTTTGCCACCGTCAACAGGGTTGAGGACTTCCCAACCGAAATTGCCCCAGCCCGCACGTTTGTCTTTGTACGCGATATTGAGCCCTTGCTCCAGGCCAACCTGATCAAGGGTGGCGACCTGGACAACGCCATCGTCATCTACGAGCGCCAGACCACACAGGAACGACTCGACATGCTGGCTGACATGATCGGCGTAGAGCACCGCGATGCCAACGACTTAGGCTATATACAGCACAAGCCGCTGGTCTGGGAGAACGAGTGTACGCGCCACAAGCTGCTCGACATTGTCGGCGACATGGCCCTGATAGGCAAGCCCATCAAGGGCCGCATCATTGCCACACGTCCCGGACATACCATTAACAACAAGTTTGCCCGGCTCATGCGCAAGGAAATACGCAAGCACGAGATTCAGGCTCCTATCTACGACCCCAACGACGAGCCGGTCATGGACGTGAACCGCATCCGCGAACTGCTGCCCCACCGCTATCCCATGCAGCTGGTCGACAAGGTGGTGGCCTTAGGCCCGATGAGCATCGTCGGCATCAAGAACGTCACGTCGAACGAGCCCTTCTTCCAGGGACACTTCCCCCAAGAGCCCGTCATGCCCGGCGTGCTCCAGGTTGAGGCTATGGCACAATGCGGCGGACTGTTGGTGCTGAACTCACTTGAGGAGCCTGAGCGCTGGTCGACCTACTTCATGAAGATTGACAACGTGAAGTTCCGTCAGAAGGTGGTGCCCGGCGACACGCTCGTCTTCAAGGTCGACCTCCTGGCTCCCGTCCGTCACGGCGTCTCGTCGATGAAAGGTTATGTCTTCGTTGGCGACCACGTCGTCACCGAAGCCAGTTTCACCGCTCAAATCGTTAAAAACAAATAGTAAATGAACACAATACACCCATTGGCCATCGTCGACCCTGAGGCAAAACTCGGCGACAACAACGTGATAGGACCGTTCTGCGTGATTGACAAGAACGTCGTCATCGGCGACAACAACAAGCTGCTGAACAGCGTAACCATACACTATGGCGCCCGCATAGGCAACAACAACGAGTTCTTTCCCGGAGCCAGCATATCGACCAAGCCTCAGGACCTGAAGTTCCAAGGCGAAGACACGACCTGCGAGATTGGCGACAACAACTCCATCCGCGAGAACGTGACCATCAGCCGAGGCACAGCCTCGAAGGGCAAGACCGTCGTCGGCAACGGCAACCTGCTGATGGAGAACATGCACGTGGCCCACGACTGCGTCATCGGCAACGGCTGCATCATCGGCAACTCAACGAAGTTTGCCGGCGAGGTCGTGGTCGAGGACTATGCCATCATTTCGGCCACCTGCCTGTTCCACCAGTTCTGCCGCGTAGGCAGCTTCATCATGTTCCAGGGAGGCTCGCGCACCAGTCAGGACATTCCGCCATACATCATTGCCGGAAAGGAGCCCGTGCGCTTTGCAGGCGTCAACCTGATAGGACTGCGCCGCCGGGGATTCGACAATGCCACGATAGAGGCCATCCACGACGCATACCGTATTATTTACGCGCAAGGGGTGCTGAAGGACGGTATTGCCGAGGCACGTGCCAAGTATCCCAACTCGAAAGAAGTGGAATACATCTGCTCGTTCATCGAGAACTCCAAGCGCGGGGTGATTCGGTGAGAAGATGAGGAGATGAGGAGTTGAGGAGATGAGAAGTTGAGGAGATGAGGAGTTGAGGAGATGAGGAGTTGAGGAGTTGAGGAGATGAGAAGTTGAGGAGGAGCAAGAAACTCATTGTCGTTACGGGACCTACAGCCGTCGGGAAGACCGACCTCTGTATGCAGATAGCCCGGCAGCTCGACATTCCAATCATCAATGCCGATTCGCGGCAGTTGTTTCGTGAACTGAAAATCGGCACAGCCTCGCCTACCGAAGAACAGCTGCAGGCGGTCAGACACTATTTTGTAGGAACGCTCAGCATCGGCGACTACTACAGCGCCTCGATGTACGAACAGGACGTGATGGCCTTGCTCGATGAACTCTTCCAGTCGGGCGACTACGCTCTGCTGTCGGGCGGCTCAATGATGTATATCGACGCCGTCTGCAACGGCATTGACGACATTCCGACGGTCGACGACGCGACACGCGCCACCATGAAGCGCCGGCTGGCCGAAGAGGGGCTGGAGGCTCTCGTGGCAGAACTGAAACAACTCGACCCTGAGCACTACTACATCGTCGACCGCCAGAATCCGCGCCGCGTTGTCCACGCCCTTGAAATATGCCACATGACAGGCAAGACCTACTCCTCATTCCGCAAGGCCACGCGGCGTCAGCGCCCGTTCGACATCATCAAGATCGGACTCAACCGCGAACGTGAGGAATTATACAAACGCATCAACCTGCGGGTAGACCAAATGATGGCCGGCGGACTGCTCAACGAGGCCAAATCGATGCTGCCACATAGAGACGAAAACGCCTTGAACACTGTAGGTTACAAAGAATTGTTCAACTATTTCGACGGTATCTGGAACTTGGACGAGGCCGTCGAGCGCATCAAGGGTAACACGCGCCGCTACGCCCGCAAGCAACTGACGTGGTTCAAGCGCGACGAACAGATGAGGTGGTTCCACCCCGACCACCAAGAATCAATAATGAACTACATATATCAATATGAGTAAAGAAGAAAAAGGAAATAATATTCTGACCCGCTGCTGGCGAGGCGTGAAAGGCATCTTCGGCTGGTACATCGGCATCTTCAAGGGCCGGCCCTGGTACATCAAGATCGTCTCTACCGTTGCCTCCCTCGTCGTGATGTTCGTACTCTACCTGCTGGCCGTCAACTTCAACTTCCTGTGGCTCTTCGGCAAGTCGCCGTCCATGCAGACCATCAAGGACAAGCGGCCGGCACAGGCATCGGAGATATACAGTGCCGACGGACAGCAGATAGGAAAGTTCTTCAGCGAAAACCGCACACCCGTCGACTACGAGGACGTCAGCCCCGTCTTCTGGCAGGCACTCATCGATACCGAGGACGAGCGCTTCTACTCGCACCACGGCATCGACTTCACTGCCTTCGGGGCTGCCCTGAAAGACTATCTGCTGCACGACGACGCACGCGGCGCCTCGACCATCACCCAGCAGCTGGCCAAGAACCTCTTCCGCGTACGCACCGAGTATTCCACCGGGCTGCTCGGCCGCATTCCCGGTCTGAAAATGCTCATTATGAAGAGCAAGGAGTGGATAACGGCCTACAAGCTGGAGTACTTCTTCACCAAGGAGGAGATTCTGACGCAGTATGCCAATACCGTCGACTTCGGCTCTAACGCCTTTGGAATCAAGACGGCATCCAAGACCTACTTCGGCATCACGCCAAAGGATCTGACTGCCGAACAGGCTGCCGTGCTGGTGGGCATGCTCAAGGCCACCACCTATTATAATCCGCGTATTCATCCCGACAATGCCATCAAGCGCCGCAACGTCGTGCTCGACAACATGGTGAAGCACAACCACCTGACGCAAGCGGCCTTCGACTCGCTGAAGACCACCGAGATAGAGCTCGACTTCAACGTCGAGAACGCCTACGACGGCAAGGCAAACTACTTCCGCGAGGCGGTGGCCAACGAACTGAGGGAGTGGTGCCGCGACAACGGCTACGACCTCTATACCGACGGCTTGCAGATCTACACCACACTCGACACCCGCATGCAGCGCTATGCTGAGGCTGCCGCCACAAAACAGATGAGGCAGGTACAGAACAACTTCAACCAGCACTGGGGCAAGACCAACCCCTGGCAGGACGAGCGCCATCAGGAAATTGCCGGTTTCATCGAGGATATTGCCAAGCGCCAGCCCTATTACAAAGTGCTGACGAAGAAATTCCCCAACCAGCCCGACAGCATCGCCTACTACCTCAACAAGCCCCACACGGTTAAGCTGTTCGACTATGAAAAGGGCACCGTGGAGCGCGAGATGTCGACACTCGACAGCATACGCTACATGGTACGCTTCATGCATTGCGGCTTCGTGGCCATTGAGCCCAACACAGGCTACGTCAAGGCGTGGGTGGGCGACATCGACTTCAACTCGTGGAAATATGACAAGGTGACGGCTCAGCGCCAGCCCGGCTCTACGTTCAAGCTCTTTGTCTATACCGAGGCCATGAATCAGGGCCTCACGCCCTGCGACCGCCGTCAGGACTCCTACTTCTCAATGAAGGTCTGGGACCCCGGCAAGAAGAAAGAGGTGACGTGGGCACCCACCAACGCCAACGGCTACTTCACGGGAGCCAACATGACGCTTCGTGCGGCCTTTGCCCAGAGCATCAACTCCGTAGCCGTCAAATTAGGCCAGGAGGTGGGCATCAGGAACATTGCCAACACCGCCCACGCTATGGGCATCAAGAGCGAGCTCGACCCCACGCCCTCGCTTGCCCTGGGCGCCAGCGATGTCAACCTGCTGGAGTTGGTGAACGGCTACTCGACGGTCGTCAACGACGGAAAAATGCACGAGCCCATCCTCGTGACACGCATCCTCGACCGCGACGGCAACGAGATATACATCGCACCCACCGAGCAGCGGCAGGCAATACCCTACCGCAGCGCCTTCTTTGTGCAGCAGCTGCTGCAGGGCGGTCTCCGCGAGCGTGGCGGCACGTCGATGAGTCTGTGGGGATATGTAGGGAAATATACCGATTCAGAGTTCGGCGGCAAGACAGGAACGTCGAACAACCACTCTGACGCCTGGTTCGTAGGCGTCTCGCCCAAGCTGGTCTGCGGCGCCTGGGTGGGCGGCGAGTACCGCTGCATCCACTTCCGAACGGGTGCCCTCGGACAGGGTTCGCGCACGGCTCTGCCCATCTGCGGCTACTTCCTGGAGTCGGTATTGGGCGATAAGGCCTTCAAGCATTATCACGGCAAGTTCGACAAACCCAAAGATCCGGACATCACCCAGGATATGTATGAGAACTGCCACTATACCTACTCCTATAATTACAACGACAGTACCGAGCTCGACAGCCTCGGCTATGAGGGGTATGAGACCATAGAGGAGGACGTCGAACTTGACGAGGAGGGCAACCCAACCGTCAAGCCACAGGAGACGGACGAAGCAGGGACGGAAGCCACTAAACCCAAGGAAGGCAACCCCGCCGAAGCTACCGAGCAGAAGAAGGGTGCACAACCCCAGTACGAAGATGTGTATTTTTAGATGGCCATCATTTTATGTTAAATAAACGTAAAAGCATCGGTTTCAGACGGAGCCGATGCTTTTTTCTCGTTGAAAATCAGTAACTTTGCAGCCACTTTGTCCAAAAAGGGCAGATAGGAGTCAGAACAGGCGCTGCTTCTATGGATTATTAACCCGAAAAAACCGACCTGATAAACGTCTGTTCAGGTCAAGCGCCCTCTTCGAGAGAAAGGGCAAAGAGAAAACAAAATTATGTCAGAATTAACAAAGAACGTTAAGCCGCTCGACGACTTCAATTGGGACGAGTTCGAGAACGGCACCGTAGCGAACGTCAGCAGAGAAGAGCTCGACAAGGCCTACGACGAAACCCTGAACAAAGTAGCCGACCATCAGGTAGTTGACGGTAAGGTCATCTCGGTTGACAAGAAGGAAGTTGTTGTCAACATCGGTTACAAGAGCGACGGTATCATCCCCGCTTCTGAATTCCGCTATAACCCCGACCTGAAGATTGGCGACACCGTAGAGGTCTACGTGGAGAGCGCCGAGGACAAGAAGGGCCAGCTGCTGCTGTCGCACAAGAAGGCTCGCCTGAGCAAGGCTTGGGACCGCGTCAACGCTGCCCTCGAGAGCGAGGAGATTGTACAGGGCTTCATCAAGTGCCGCACGAAGGGCGGTATGATTGTCGACGT
>JAFPVW010000022.1 GCA_017395215.1 Prevotella sp.
GAACACTCCTTGATGGCACTCTCGCCATCACCGATTGTAACCTGTTCCAGCCGCACGTTATGCGTCTCGAACAGTGGCCTTTCGCCCTCAAAATGTTTGTCTCTGATGATTTCCATAATGTGGTTTTGCTCTTTTGTGTTTGCAAAGTTACGTTTTTTTTCTGAATAACCAACTTGATGGGCGTTTCTTTTATATAAAAATAGGAATAAAGGCAATTTTTCCGCTAAAAAGTTTTGTAGTTTCAATAAAGTTTCCGACCTTTGCACTCCGATAGGACAACAATTACCTTAATCCAAACTATAATCTATGACAGAAAAATTGGAAGTGAAAGAGCTCGACCAAGTGGTCGTTCGCTTTTCTGGTGACTCCGGCGACGGCATGCAGCTGGCCGGCAACATCTTCTCGACGGTCAGTGCCACCGTTGGCAATGGCATCTCAACGTTCCCCGACTACCCTGCCGACATCCGCGCCCCGCAAGGTTCGCTCAACGGTGTGAGCGGATTTCAGGTACACATCGGTTCGGGCAAAGTGTACACCCCCGGCGATCTTTGCGATGTGCTGGTATGCATGAACGCCTCGGCGCTGAAGACGCAGCTGCGCTATGCTAAGCCACAGGCCACCATCATCATCGACACCGACTCGTTCGGACCCAAGGACTTGGAGAAGGCCCAGTTCAAAACGGCCGACTACCTTGGCGAGATGGGCATCGATGCCGACCGCGTGGTCGCCTGCCCCATGACGCAGATGGTGAAGAGTGCGCTGGAAGACTCGGGCATGGACAACAAGGCCATGCTGAAGTGCCGTAACATGTTCGCCCTCGGACTCGTCTGCTGGCTCTTCAACCGCGACCTGAAGCTTGTAAACAACTTCCTCCGCGAGAAGTTCGCCAAGAAGCCCGCCATCGCCGAGGCCAACATCAAGGTGATTCAGGCCGGCTTCGACTATGGCCACAACACCCACAGCAGCGTGCCCGCCACCTACCGCATCGAGTCGAAAGAGAAGGTGCCCGGACGCTACATGGACATCACTGGCAACAAAGCCACGGCCTACGGACTCATCGCCGCTGCCGAGCGTGCCGGCCTGCGCCTGTTCCTCGGCAGCTATCCCATCACCCCTGCCACCGACATCCTCCACGAGCTGGCAAAGCACAAGTCGTGCGGCGTTATCACCGTGCAGTGTGAGGACGAGGTCAGCGGCTGCGCATCGGCCATCGGCGCCTCTTTCGCCGGCGCACTGGCAGCCACGAGCACCAGCGGCCCCGGCATCTGCCTGAAGTCGGAAGCCATGAACCTGGCCGTCATCGACGAGCTGCCCCTCGTCGTCATTGACGTGCAGCGCGGCGGACCTTCCACCGGCCTGCCTACGAAGAGCGAGCAGACCGACCTGCTGCAGGCCCTCTACGGACGCAACGGCGAGAGCCCCATGCCCGTCATCGCCGCCACCAGCCCCACCGACTGCTTCTATGCCGCCTTCGACGCCGCCAAGATGGCGCTTGAGCACCTCACGCCCGTGGTGCTGCTCACCGATGCCTTCATTGCCAACGGCAGCGGCGCCTTCCGCCTGCCCTCGTCGATGGACGACCTGCCAAAGATTCAGCCCCACTACGTCACACCTGAGATGAAGGACCACTACACGCCCTACTTCCGCGACGAGGAGACGAAGGTGCGCTACTGGGCCATCCCCGGACAGGAGGGCTACACGCATATCCTCGGCGGACTCGAGAAGGACGGCCGCACGGGTGCCATCAGCACCGACCCCGAGGTGCACGACGAGATGTGCCGCCTGCGTGCCGAGAAGGTGGCCCGCATCCCCGTCCCCGACCTCGTCGTCGAGGGCGACAAGGACGATGCCGACCTGCTCATCGTGGGCTTCGGCTCCACCTACGGCCATCTCTACTCGGCCATGGAGGAGCTGCGCGCCCAGGGTCACCGTGTGGCACTGGCACAGTTCCGCTACATCAACCCGCTGCCGAAGAACACGGCCGACGTGCTCCTTAAATATAATAAGGTGGTGGTCGCCGAACAGAACCTCGGTCAGCTGGCTGCCTATCTCCGCTCCAAGGTCGACGGCTTCGTGCCCGCCCAGTTCAACCAGGTGAAGGGCCAACCGTTCGTGGTCAGCGAACTGGTCAACAGCTTTAGCCCCCTCCTAACCTCCCCCTTGGGGGAGGAATAGTTACCTCAGCAACGATAACTACCGTGAATGACCGACAAGGACTTTAAGTTCAAGACAGCCGACCCCTGCTGGTATGAAATGCTGAAAGCTTATGCCAAAGAAAACAGGAAAAAGCCCACTGAAGCCGAAGCCGTCTTGTGGGAGTATCTGAAAGAACGGCAATTAGGACAACCATTCAGAAGACAGCACATCATAGGCGACTACATAGCAGACTTTGTCTGTATCCCGTCAAGGCTGGTGATCGAAATAGATGGAGGCTACCACAGTTTGCCGGAACAGCAGAAAAGCGACGAAGCACGTCAGCAGTGGTTGGAACAACAAGGATTCACAGTCGTCAGATTCACAAATGAAGAGGTAATAGGAGATATTAACAAGGTAATAGAAACAATAGAAGAACATTTATGATTATGGAAACAAATATCAATAGCAAATCTATCAATCCCTCCCCCCAAGGGGGGAGCAGGTGGGGGGCTTCTGACTACAAGAAAGGACAGCCGCGCTGGTGTCCGGGGTGCGGTGACCACTTCTTCCTCGCCTCCCTCCACAAGGCCATGGCCGAGACTGGCGTTGCCCCTCACGAGATGGCCGTCATCAGCGGTATCGGCTGCAGCAGCCGTCTGCCGTACTATGTGAACACCTACGCCATGCAGACCATCCACGGTCGTGCGGCCGCCATTGCCACTGGCGCCAAGGTTGTCAACCCCAAGCTCTGCATCTGGCAGATCAGCGGCGACGGCGACGGACTGGCCATCGGTGGTAACCACTTCATCCACGCCATGCGCCGTAACATCGACTTGAACATCATCCTTCTGAACAACCGCATCTACGGTCTCACGAAGGGCCAGTACTCGCCGACCAGCCCCCGTGGCTTCGTCTCGAAGTCGTCGCCCTACGGCACCGTCGAGGACCCCTTCCGCCCCGCTGAGCTCTGCTTCGGCGCCCGTGGTAAGTTCTTCGCCCGCTGCGTCGCCACCGACGCCAAGGAGAGCGTTGCCGTGCTGAAGGCCGCCTACGAGCACAAGGGTGCCGCCGTCACCGAGGTGCTGCAGAACTGCGTCATCTTCAACGACCACTGCCACGACCTGGTCTACAACAACGAGGGTCGCCGCAAGAACGCCATCTACGTGCGCCACGGCGAGAAGCTCGTCTTCGGCGAGAACAACGAGTACGGCCTCGTGCAGCAGGGCTTCGGCCTGAAGGTTGTTGAGATTGGCAAGGACGGCTA
>JAFPVW010000023.1 GCA_017395215.1 Prevotella sp.
CTAATGTAGCCCCCTCGGGGGCAGAAGGGGGGGCTTTCGTCTTCGACGAGCAGCTCCGCGCCGTCATGCGCTCGTGGAACCGCTGGTGGCAGGAGGGCGCCATCATCGACTTCAGCCAGTGCACCGACCCGCGCGCCCGCGAACTGGAGCGCCGCGTGGTGCTCTCGCAGTACCTCACCCAGGTGAACTGTGCCAACAGCCAGCCGCCCCAGTAGACGGGCCTCACCTACAACTCGTGGTTCGGCCGGCCCCACCTGGAGATGACGTGGTGGCACATGGTCGACTTCGCCCTGTGGAACCGGCCGCAGACCGTGGCCACGGTGCTCGACTGGTATAACGACGTGGCCTACCCCGTAGCCCGCCAGATAGCCCGCCGACAGGGCTTCCGCGGCATTCGCTGGATGAAGATGACCGACCCTTGGGCCGGCGAGGCCCCGTCGAACACGGGCTCGTTCCTCATCTGGCAGCAGCCACATTATATATATATGGCCGAGGAGATGTACCGCGCCAACCCCACCGCCAAGACACTGGCCAAGTATGCCAAGCAGGTGGAGGAGACGGCCGAGTTCATGGCCGACTTCGTCAGCGTGGCCCGCAGCGCCGGCAAGAAGCGCTACTACCTGACGGGCGCCACGGCCATGCAGGAGTCGATGTCGAAGGACTTCTCGTACAACCACCCCTTCGAGCTGGCCTACTGGCAGTACGGCCTCAACGTAGCTAACCAGTGGCGCGAGCGCCTGGGCAAGGAGCGCAACGCCCTGTGGGACGAGATTGCCAACAACCTGACGCCCCTGCCCACGACGAAGGAGGGCGTCGTCAACGCCGGACTGCCCAAGGGCAAGACCACGGGTCTAAAGAGCTTCGACCCCTTCGACGCCGTTGCCTCGGGCGCAGCCCCCGTCGTCACTACCGAGACCTTCGCCGACAAGTGTCGCAACGACCACCCCGCCTGCCTCGGTCCCTTCGGCATGCTGCCTGCCGCCACCCTATGCAGCGACAGTGTTGCAGCACAGAAGACGCTCAACTGGGTGATGCAGAACTGGAACTGGCCCACCACCTGGGGCTGGGACTACGGCATGGTGGCCATGGCGGCCGCCCGCCAGGGACAGCCTGAGACGGCACTGAAGGCTCTGCTCATCGACACGCAGAAGAACACCTACCTGCCCCAGGGCCACAACTTCCAGACGGCCGACCGGCTGCGCATCTACCTGCCCGGCAACGGCGCCCTGCTCACGGCCGTGGCCATGATGTGTGCCGGATGGGACGGCTGTGCCACGCCCAGCAACCCCGGTTTCCCGCAGGACGGCAAGTGGAACGTGCGCTGGGAAGGACTGCAACGAATGCAGTGAGAATTGAGAATTGAGAATTGAGAATTAAGAGATAGTCCTCACCAATGAAGAAACTAATAACTACACTGACACTCGCGGCCGTCACACTGGCCGCACAGGCGCAGGCTCCCGCCTTCCCCGGAGCCGAGGGCCACGGACGCTTCACCACCGGCGGACGCGGCGGAAAGATTGTGCACGTCACCAATCTCAACGACTCGGGCACGGGCTCGCTGCGCGCTGCCGTCAGCGGCACCGACAAGAAGATCGTCGTCTTCGACGTCGGCGGCGTCATCGCCCTCAACAGCGACCTCACCATCGGCGCCAACACCACCATCCTCGGACAGACGGCGCCCGAGCCGGGCATCACCCTGCGCTACTACACCCTGCAGTACGGCGGCAACAACATCATCGTGCGCTTCATACGCTCGCGCCGCGGACAGGAGCGGAACATCAACGACGGCGCCGACGCCACCTGGACCCGCAACAAGACGGGCATCATCATCGACCACTGCTCGTTCTCGTGGTCGATCGACGAGGTGGCCTCGTTCTACGACAACAACAACTTCACCCTGCAGTGGTCGACCATCGGCGAGAGCCTCAACAACGCCGGTCACGGCAAGGGCGCCCACGGCTACGGCGGCATCTGGGGCGGCAAGCTGGCCTCGTTCCACCACAACCTCATCTGCCACGTCGGCAACCGCTCGCCACGCTTCAACGGCGCACGCTACGACTGGACGGGCTACACGGGCAACAAGCTCTACACCCAGTATAAATGGAAGAACGCCGTACAGGCCGAGCTCGTCGACTTCCGCAACTGCGTGGTCTACAACTGCGGCAACGGCTGCTACGGCGGCCCCGGCGGCGGCTACGTCAACATGGTGAACAACTACTACAAGACGGGACCGGCCGCACAGACCAGCCGCGTCACCAACGTCTCGATTGCCAACAGCACGTCGTCGTCGGACAACAAGACCTACTGGGACATGACCAGCCGATACTACATCAAGGGCAACCAGCTGAACGCCACGCCCAACTACGACTGGCAGAACGTGGCCTACGACTCGGGCGTGCAGACCATCGGCGGCGAGCGCTACACGCTCGACCCTAACCACTACTACGGCGACACCGTCAGCTACAAGAAGAACGGCTCGGGCCAGGACTGCGTGCGCATACGTCTGGACGGACCCATCGACGCCGGCCACGTGTCGACCCACTCGGCCACCGAGGCCTACGACCGCGTGCTGACCTACGCCGGCGCCTCGCTGACGCCCGACGACGTCGACCAGCGCTACTTCCAGGAGGCCCGCGAGGGCAAGGCCACCTACACCGGCTCGGTGACGAAGGTGCCGGGGCGCATCGACCTCGTGGCCGACGTCAAGGGCTACACCGAGGCCAACTTCGGCAAGGGCAGCCGGCCCGCAGGATTCGACACCGACCGCGACGGCATGCCCGACGCCTGGGAGACGGCCAACGGACTGAACCCCAGCAGCGCCACCGACGCCAAGACCTACTCGCTCGACCCGGCAAGATACTACACCAACCTTGAGGTCTACGCCAACTCGCTCGTGCAGGACATCATGCTCGCCGGCAACGACGGCGCACTGGAAGCCGCACCTGAGTACTACCCCGCCTACAACCGCGAGGACGGCACCGCCGTCGAGGCCATCAACACGCTCGGCGTCGACCTGGGCAGCGGCGGCAACACCCCGCAGCCGCAGGCAGCGACCTACAGCGTGTCGTTCAACGGCTCCGACATCGAGACCCCCGCAGGCTTCTTCACCTACGGCGGCAGCTCGGCCAAGCACAACTTCAACTCGAAGTTCGCCGGACAATACGACGGACTGCAGTTCACGCAGGGCCTCAAGATGGAGGGCTCTACCGTCATCGCCTTCACCACCACGGCCACGGCTACCGTCACCATCGTACAGTCGACGTGGAGCGACCACACGCTGAAGCTCGACGGCACGGAGCTGGCACTGGCCGAGGCCACGACGCCGACGGGCTCTGAGGGCGTGCGCGTCTACACCGTCACGGGCGTGGCCCCCGGCGACCACCAGATTACGCGCGGCTCGGGCGAGAGCGGCATCTTCTACGTCACCGTCGCCACCGGCGGCACCACGGCCGTCACGGCAGTCAGCGCCCGCCAGGCCGACGGCCAGCCGCGCACCCTCAGCGGGCGCCCGGCCGGCGACGGCTACCGGGGCGTGGTCATCAAGGACGGCCGCAAGCTGCTGCAGAAGCCGTCGCGATGAGCCTCGCGCGCGTATATATTGTCAATCGCAGAAAACAACCCGCACTTCCCCCGGCGCAAACGTTTGCGAAACAATTGTTACCTAACGTTTCGATAATTAAAAATAAATGTGTACCTTTGCAGCAAAATAACCTTACAACAATTAATTAAAAAAAACTACTAAATTCTATGTCTGTTAAATTGAAGAGTATTTTTCGAACAACACTCTTGTTGTGTCTACTCTTGGTAGCCGGACGTGCAGCAGCACAGACCACAGCCAAGGGAACGGTTACAGACTCCACCGGCGAGCCCGTCATCGGTGCCACCGTCGTTGAGAAAGGTAACCCCAAGAACGCTGCAGTGACCGACTTCGACGGTAACTTCACCCTGAAGCTGCAGAAAGGCAAGACCGTCACCATCTCCTACATCGGAATGGTCAGTCAGGACGTGACAGCCTCGCAGGACATGAAGGTGGAGCTGAAGGACGACAACGCCGCTCTCGAGGAGGTGGTCGTCGTGGGTTACACCAGCAAGGCCCGTAAGGACCTGACCGGCTCGGTCGGCTCCATCTCGGGTAAGAAACTGGAAGTTGTCCCCGTGACATCAGCCGCCGTAGCCCTGCAGGGTAAGATTTCCGGTGTGCAGGTGACGACGGTCGACGGCCAGCCCGGTGCCGACGTCAACATCCGCGTACGTGGCGGCACGTCGATTACCCAGACCAACGAGCCGCTCTATATTGTAGACGGTTTCCAGGTTGATAACATCAACGATATTCCCCCTACCGACATCCAGTCGATCGACATTCTGAAGGACGCCTCCCTGACCGCCATCTACGGTGCGAAGGGTGGTAACGGCGTTGTGGTGGTGACTACCAAGTCGGCTCAGGCCGGCAAGGTAGAGGTGAAGTTCAACGGCAGCCTCTCCATCAGCCATCTGTCGAAGAAGCTCGACCTGATGAACGGCGAGGAGTTTGCCAAGTACCAGTACCAGTGGCACGCCGCCAACGGTATGCGCTCGTCGAACGCCAAGTTCTTCCGCGCCAACTTCGGCAACCCCTACGACCTCGACATGTACTCCACGCTGCCCGAATACGACTGGCAGGACGAAGTGATGGGCGAGACCCCCGTGAACTACTCGACCAACGTCAACATCGGCGGCGGCTCCGACAAAGTGAAGTTCAACCTGTCGATTACCCAGTCAGAGGACAAGGGTATTATTCTCGGCTCGGGCGTGCGCCGCACCAACGTCAACTTCAAGACCAACGTGCAGATTACCGACAAGCTGAGCCTGCAGTTCAACCCGAAGTTCTCGTTCCGCCGCGACGAGGGTGCCGGCGGTTCGCACATCGGCACCGGCGGTCTCATCGACGTGCTGCAGTACCGCCCGACGAACGGTCTGCGCGAGTTCGGCTACGTGGACAGCCGCTATGCCGACCCCAACGAAGAGGAGCTGTTCACATTTACCAACCCGCGCAACGACATTGCCATCAACCAGCTCATCAAGCACTCGTACAACTACTCCAACGGCCTGGCCTTGGAGTGGAAGCCCATCAAGGGGCTGACGCTGCGCTCGGAGGCTACCATCGGCCTGCGCTGGATAGACCAGAGCCGATTCTACGGCGCACTGACAAACGTGGGCAAGAGCAACAACAACCTGCCCGTGGCCCAGCTCACCGACCGCAACGGCCTGAACTACGTATGGACCAATACCGCCGTCTATAACATGACTGTCAAGGACGACCACAACCTGTCGTTCCTCCTCGGACAGGAGATATACCACTCGCAGTCGCGCCAGACCTACATGGCCAACCGCTACTTCCCGCGCGCCTTCACGGCCGCCGAGGCCTGGGACAACATGGCCTTCGGTACGCCATACGAGGCTACGTCGAACCGCTCAACCCCCGACCGCACGGCATCGTTCTTCGGTCAGGCCAACTACAACTACAAGCACAAGTACCTGGTCAGCGGAACGTTCCGCGCCGACGGTTCGTCGAAGTTCGCCTCTGGCAACCAGTGGGGCTACTTCCCCTCGATCAGCGGTGCCTGGGTCATGAGCGAAGAGCCGTTCATGAAGGACATCAAGTGGATCTCGAACCTGAAGATCCGCGCCGCGTTCGGCCTGTCGGGTAACAACCGCATTGACAACGACCTCTGGCGCGTGCTCTACAACATACGTTCCACCGGCGGTCCGGGCTTCAGCGAGACCACGCAGTACGGTGAGAAATACTACGGAAACAGCAGCGGTGCAAAGTTCTCGAATAAGGACATCAAGTGGGAGACCACCATCACCCGCAACTTAGCCGCCGACATTTCTCTCTTCGCAGGGCGCGTCACCATCACCCCCGAGGTCTACTGGTACACCACCCGCGACCTGCTCTACGACTCCGACCTGGCAGCCGTCCTCGGCTACACCAGCCAGATGCAGAACGTGGGACAGGTCACCAACAAAGGTTTCGAGCTGACCATCCAGGGCGACATCCTTCAGGGTAAGGACTACGTGCTGTCGGCCAACCTGAACTTCGGCTTCAACAAGAAGAAGGTTGACAAGCTGAACGGCACCGACAAGGAGATATGGATGCACCATGACAGCTGGAAGTCGAGCTACGACGACTACTGTCTGCGCGAGGGCGACGAGGTGGGACTCATCTACGGCTTCGTCTATGACGGACTGTACCAGTTCGACGAGTTCTACTTCGACCAGCTCGACAGCTACCGCGCCGTGCCCTGGGGCTCAAGTGCCACCGACAACGGCACAGCCCGCGACTGTGCTCCCCGTGAGGACGGCTATATCACCGTCATCAACGACATCTCTGGCACCAGCAACGTCGGTAACGCCACCCTTCCCGGCAAGATTAAGTTCAAGGATCTCGACGGTGACGGACGCATCACCGAGAACGACCGCACCATCATCGGTAATACGAACCCGAAGATTCAGGGCGGCTTCGGCCTGAGCGGACAGTGGAAGGACTTCGACTTCACGGCCAACTTCACCTATATGCTCGACTTCGACATCAACAACGCCACAGCCTACGCGCTGTCATCCTCAGAAGGCAACGGCCGCGACAAGGACAAGAAGTTCTACAACGTGCTGGCCGACTTCAACGACGGTTGGCTCTACAACGACATCGACGGTTCGCTGACAGGCACCAAGGGCGACGTGCTCTATATGCTGAAGCACATCGACGGCAGCGTGGAGAGCATCTACAAGCCCGCCAACGCCGACCGCTCGCTGTGGAACCCCGCCGACGTGTCGAAGAAGATTACCCACAGCTACTTCATCGAGGACGGCTCGTTCCTGCGCTGCTCAGACATCACATTAGGCTACACGCTGCCCAAGAAGCTGGTCCAGAAGGTCGGCATCAACAAGGCCCGCTTCTACGCCTCGGCCTCGAACCTCTTCATCATCACGGGCTATACAGGCTACGACCCCGAGGTGGACATCCAGACGGGCCTGAAGCCAAACATGGACTACAACCGTTATCCACGCGCACGTACTTTTGTGTTTGGTACTAACATCACGTTCTAAATTGAGGATTGATAACTGATTATTGAAAATTGAAGATTATGAAGATCAAGAATAT
The DNA here is from genome assembly GCA_017395215.1 of Prevotella sp. Lineage (GTDB taxonomy): Bacteria > Bacteroidota > Bacteroidia > Bacteroidales > Bacteroidaceae > Prevotella. The sequence continues at coordinate 7,139 of JAFPVW010000023.1, forward strand.
ACTTTTTACCGGAATGGCCGTGCTGACGCTGACCGCCTGCAACGACTACCTGGACGTGGAGGCACCATCGGCCAATACCGAGGAGTTCGTCTTCAGCATGAAGAGCGAGGTGGAGCGCGCACTTAACGGAGTCTATGCCCAGGCACTCTCTGGCGACCTGTACGGCAACCTGTACCAAAGGCAGTTCATACTGAACAGCGACGTGGACTTCCAGCAGAGCAACTCCAACGCCCACTCTCACACCACCTATGCCCGCTTCGACTGCGACGAGCAGGGCGGCGACATCTATAAATTCTGGACGGCAGCCTACAACCTGATTGAGTACTGTAACAAGTTCATCACATCGGCAGAGGCAAGTCCCGTCTATTACATGACCGAAACCAGCGGTGAATACGTCACCGACACGAATGGCAACCGCCAGCTCGACCTTGACATGCAGCAGTGGATAGGCGAAGCCAAGTGTCTGCGCGCCATGGTCTACCACGACCTGGTGGTCATGTTCGGCGACGTACCATTCAAGTTTGTTCCCACCACCATCTCCGGCACCACGCAGCCCCCCGTGACTGACCGTGAGGAGATTCAGAAGATGCTCATCGAAGACCTGCAGAAGACGGCTCCCTACATGTCGTCGACCAACAACGTCACCGTCGAGCGCTGCTCGAAGGAGTTCGCCCAAGGCCTCATCGCCCGCATCGCGCTGACCGCCGGCGGCTACTCACTGCGCCCCAACAAGGAGGATGCGCGCAGCTACGGCACCATGAAGCGCCCCGCCAACTATCAGGACTTCTACCGCACGGCCATGCTCTATGCCGACTCGGTCATCTCAGCCGGAACCCACCAGCTGGCAAAAAGCTATCAGGACGTGTTTGTGGCCGAGTGCAACTACCAGCTGCTGAACAACGACGACCCCATCTTCGAGATTCCTTTCGCCAAGGAGTCGACAGGCAACACCGGCTATCTCCAGGGACCTACCTACACCGCCAACGAAGGCAAGACCATCGGGCCGTGGGGTGCCTGCAGAGGCGATACCCGCCTGAACGCTTTCTACCGGTTCCTGTTCCGCGAGGGTGACCAGCGCCGCGAGTTTGTCAACGGCTTATGGTACTACGCCCTGCACACCGAGGCCGACGGCTCGTTTACCGACTCGGTGGTCGTTCGCAACGACTATTCGGTGCATAACAACAAGTGGTCGAAGCTCTGGACAAGCGAAGGCTCTGCCTTAGGCAACATCACCGAGGGGTCCACGGGCATCAATTACCCGTATATGCGCTACGCCGACATCCTGCTGATGTACGCCGAAGCCGCCAACGAACTGAACGACGGCCCGACGGAGAAAGCCATCGACTGTCTGACACAGGTTCACAAGCGTGCCTTCGACGACGGCGACCCCGACTTCATTGCTGCCGCCTCAGCCTCGAAGGAGGCCTTCCAGAAAGCCGTACTCGACGAGCGCAAATGGGAGTTTGCCGGCGAGAATTCACGCTGGCGCGACCTGGTGCGCACCAACACCTACGGTGAAGAAATTGTCTATAGCTTCCTGCGCTACCACGCCGCCGGTATGCGCAATGCCGGCAGCCCCATTGAGCAGGAGAGCGACATCAACCAGCACGACGGCAACCTGTACAACATCAGCAAGCTGCCTACACGCATATACTTCCACCCGTTCAAGCTCGGCGACGTTAAGCCCTACGGACTGCGTATGTTCAAGTCGCAGATGTACGGATACCTGGTTGACTCCACCCAGACGGTGACACGCATGTATCCCAACCAGTCACTGCCCACGCTGCGCATATACAACGCCTACAGCCGTGCCGACCAGGACCCCGTGACCAGCCAGATTACGCGCGGTTTCAACGGCGACTACACCTGGAGCAACGCCACCTTCTACAAGTGGGGCGACCAGGACACGGGACTGCCTAACAACTACTGCAAGTACTCCTTCTACGGCTACATACGCTGCGACGAGAACGGCAACATCTGGATTGTACGCGACGGTGCGCTGACGCAGTTCCCGACAACCATCCCGACAGCCGACCAGCTGCCCCCGGTGCGCTACATACTGCCCTACCCCAACCTGGCCATACAGCGCTCTGACGGTCTCTACAAGAATTACTACGGATATTAAACCATAACAGCATACACAACGATATGAAAAAGATATTGAATTACGCACTGCTCCTGCTCATGGCGGGAACCTCGGCTATCACCGTGTCGTGTAAGGACGACGACGATGCGGCACCCGGCACCGACAGGGAGTTCATGACCATGTTCATACGCGACGAGAACCGTGCCAAGGGAACCGACTACCCCTACAACTGCGGACTCGACGGTGCATACCCACACGGCAACACCATCCACCTCTACTGGTACGGCGTGAACGACTGTGCTGGCTACCAGATTCAGATGGCACTGCAGCCAAAGGTCAGCGGCGGCAGCGAGGCCTGGGCAAAGATACAGGGCACCAGCGACCTGCTGCTCGACACCATCGTCGGCCCTAAGGTGCTCGACCTGCTCATCAAGGACCTGCAGTACTCGACCGACTACCGCTTCGCCATACGTGCCCTGTCGAAGCTCGACAACAACAAGACAGACTTCTCGCACGCCAGCAACTGGTACGGCCACGGCAACGGCCGCCAGTGGTCGGAGTACATGGGCATCTCGACAAACCCGCGCTATCCCACCCCGAACGTCATCTATGTGAACCAGGCCGAGACGACTGAGAAGACCATGCACGTCTATCTGAACTCAAACATCGACGAGGTGGGTCTGACAACGTCTGAGGAGGACCAGGACAAGCGTGAGAGCTACTACGAGAACTTCAACATTGACGACGAGGGCAACTTCGGTTACAAGTACCTGACCGTTACCCCTTCTCCCAACAACCCCAACGCCTCTGTCGATGAGAAGTGGAAGAAGTATGAGATTACCGATGCGGACCGCAAGCGCGGCTACGTCGTGGTGACGGGCCTGAGTGCCAACTCTGTCTATGTGATTGACGTGGTTGACCCGTTGGTCAGCGTACCCGTTGATGCCAAGTACAACACCTGCACTTCACGCTCGGACGGTACACCTGGCGCTCCCATCCTGCTGGCTCACGACGAGCTGATGGCACAGGCTGCCAGCCTGCCGCTCGCCGACAACGATGCCAGCCGTGCTGACGTGTTCGCACTGGCCGCCGACTACGATGCAGCTCCTATCAGTCCGACGCTCTACGACTTCATCTCGAATGCAAACTACGCCGAGGGACAGACATTCCTCTTAGAGGGTGGCAAGACCTACTATATTGACGGCAACGACATCACTTGTAAAGGTTTCGTGCTGCGTACAAATCCAGCCGACGTGGCACAGGGCAAGCGGGCCCGCGTACTCTGCGGACTCGGAAAAAGCTCACAGATTTACACCCAGGGCACCAACGGCGAGCAGTGGCAGGGGCCCTACACCTGCTTCATGTTCGGACGACAGCCCGAAGCCGGTGAGGGCGGCGAGATATACATGAAGAAGCTGGCCTTCTACGACATCGACTTCGACAACCCCAAGGCCTTCAACTACGGCGACAACTCTGCCGGACTGGGCACCGCTGCCGGTAACTACTTCTTCAACATGTACTCCAACGGTATGGCCGTGACGCTCGACTCACTGGTCATCGAGAACTGCTCGTTCAAGCGCATGGTGCGCGGATTCATCCGCGAGCAGGGCGTCAACTACAAGGTGTGGAACCACGTGCTCATCAAGAACAACCTCATCTTCGACTCTGGCTACTACAACGCCGGTGCTGGCGGCTACTGTTTCATCGACGGCTCGGGTACGAACAACGAGTCGAACCTCTACAAGGACATGAAGATTATCGAGAACACCTTCTACGACAGCCCCTACCCCACGCTTATCAAGGAGCAGACAGAACTGAACTGGCAGGCGGGAGCATGGAACATCACCGTGGCTAACAATACATTCATCAACTTCAACACACGCGCCAACGGAGCCGTGTTCAAGATGATAGGTATTCCCAACGGTTCGGTCTATAACGTGAAGAACAACCTCTTCGTGCTCTGCAAGAAGCCCGGCGACCAGCGCGTACTGCAGATGTGGGGCTCGCAGATGGAGACAACACAGACACTGGCTGACGGCTCGAAGGGCAAGGTGACGCTGAACTTCGAGAACAACTGGTCGACCAACAACGACCTGACCAACGGCGAGATCTTCAGCGCCAACAAGTGGACATCGGAGACCAACGGCTTCCAGGTGCTCGTCACCAACAACTGGGCCACGCTGAACGGCACGCTAACCGTACAGGTTGCCGACATCTCGGCCACCGACCTCATGGAGCAACCCTGTCCGCCACACGTGGCGCAGACGGCCAACGACCAGAACATGCACCGCGCCGATGCCCTCGACGGCACTGCCACCACGGAGTACAACGTGAACCTCTATTTCAAGAATACTGACAACGACATCTATAAGAATAATGTCGGTGCTGCACGTTGGCGCAATAAAACGACCACGAATTAAACGAATTAAACGAATTGTTAAGATGAAAAAGACATTCAGAAATACAATGATCGCAATGGCGGCCCTGCTGACGGGTACCGCCATTGCCTCGTGCAGCGATGCCAACGAGTACGAGGACTTTGATGCCAACAACCCGTCGTGGGTAAATGGCTACAACGACTCGCTTAAGATAGCTCATCCCGAGACGCTTGCCAGCACCAAATGGGTACGCGGCACAGGCCTGAAGGTGAACGCATACGGCGAGGAAATACAGGGCTTTGTAGAGAGCGTCAACTTCGTATCGGCTGACTCCTGCGTCGTCAAGATGAGCCAAGGTACGACAGAAGGTACATGGATAGACGATTCGAACACCGAAAAACTGCCTTTCTACGAATACACCTACTCTAACGTGACGGGCAAGCTGGAAATACTGAAACTGACCAAGAACGACAAGGGGGCCATCACCAAGAGCGCCATCTTCACGGGCGTGGCCGTCAGCGGTTCGCGCGAGATGCTTACCGTTGTCCACTATGGCGACGTGCCCCTGCAGACCTATCTCGTGAAACAATGATTTATTTTCCCTTTTTTATTAATTTAACTAATTAGTTTTATGAAAAAATTATTTACCTTAGCAATCGCCCTCTTAGGCTTCGCCGGAGTTGCAAACGCAGCGACGGTCGATGACCTTGAGGTGCTGAAGCACAGTTATGTGCTCGTGTGCGACGACCTTGGAGCCCGCCCCGGCAAGGGTGTGCTCTTTGGCGCTAACCACTTCCTTGATGTCACTGGCGGTACTGTAGCCACCAACAAGGGACAGGTTGACCTCTCCGTGGTCGACGGCAACGAGGGTTATGTTACCCAGGAAATCGTCGACAAGTATGGTGCCGACTATGCCGGTCCGCACTACAACTGGCTGCGCCTGAAGAACGCTCAGGACGTCATCGCCATGAAGCTGACAGCCGGTACAAAGCTCATCATCTTTGAGCAGGGTAACAACAAGACGGGTAAGGATGCCCGTATCCCCAAGATTGCCAAGAGTGCCGACCTGAGCGACGCCCTGAACGCCGCTCCCGGTGAGGACCACCCCGCAACGGTCGCTGGTTTCCGCTGGGAGTACACCGTCGCTGACGATGGCCTGTACTACATCGGTTCGTACAATGGCGATATGTTCGTCAGCTTCATCATCGTCGAGGCCAAGGAAGCTCCCGGCACTCCGACCGTGAAGTTGGGCGAACAGACCTACGAGGGCGGCCTGTGGTTCCGCGAGGTGACCTGTAAGGCCAACCCGGCTGTCGAAGGTGGCGAGTCGCTGCCTACCGTCGTCACCTATACGACCGACGGCACCGCTCCTACTGCCAAGAGCCCGCTGTACACCGCTCCTATCAAGTGCTATCAGGACATGACCGTGAAGTTCCAGGCCTTCTACGATTTCGACGAGAACGGCAAGCTGGATGCTGACGACGAGATTGCCGACGGTGCCGACAACGAGGCTAACGTGAGCTTCTCGTTCGACGCTCCCGCCATTGAGGCCGAGGGCGCCAACGTGACCATCGTCTCGCCTTACGAGAACGCCCGCAACTTCCTGAGCCTCGACGGCACGGAGAGCGGCGCCGAGGAGCTCAGCCAGGTCACGCTCGACGAGTCGGCCACCATCTACGCCTACTCGCTGATCGACAATGGCGACTACACCACCTTCAAGACGAAGAGCACCACAAAGGACGTCTACGTGCTGAACCCCATCAAGGAGAAGAAGACCATCGCCGTGACTGCCGGTACGGCCGTCGTCGACGAGGAGGCTACTGCCACTTCTACCACGGGCGAAGTCTACAAAGTTGAGGGTGGCGAAATCAGCGCCGACAAGAAGGACTTCTTCGTGAAGGGCCTTACCTTCAAGGCTCTCGCTGGCGACGACGCTGCCTATCAGGTGCCCGCCGGTCAGGAGGCTTACATCCAGATGAGCAACACCAACATCTCATTCCTCGTGGCTGAGGGCGACTCCGTCAACGTGAAGGTCGTCTGCTCGAAGAACTCTTGCAAGAACCTCAACGCCGACGATGCTGAGGACGGCTCGGCCGTCAACGACCGCAAGTGCTTTGTCAACGTCAGCGGAACCAACTACGGTGGCGAGGACCTGAAGCTCAACCCCGAGGGCAACGTCATCGAGTTCGGTCTGAAGGGTGCCGAGGGTGGCAGCATCTTTACCTTCCAGAAGTATTCTGGCACGGGTAACATCCTCATCTCCAGCATCGAGATTACACCGGCTGCTGGCGAGCCTGCTGTTCAGGAGACCGTACTCTGGGAAGGCACTGCACTTGTTAACGGTTGGGCCGACCAGCCGATGATGCTGAGCGACGGTGGTAAGGAGTTGACTGATGCCGGAGCCGCTGTTGGAGACAGACTCCGCATCTACTTCACTGCTCCAGATGACAACTGGCAGGTAGAGCTTACTAATGGTCACTGGGATGGCATGCTGGATCGCTATGCTGCTAAGGATCTTGGTCCTGAACCAGATGGTTCACCCCGTCATTATACTATTGTTGACCAGTCTAAGGGTTACTTTGAGTATACTATTGATCAGGATTTCCTGACTAAGGCAACAACAGCACAGTACTGGGGCGGTTCATTCCTGCTCAACGGCGATGGTAACATGACCGTCACAAAGGTTAGCCTCGTCAAGGGTGGCGGCGACACCGCTGTGAAGACCATCAAGACCGTGAAGGCACAGAACGGTGCTATCTACAACCTCGCCGGCCAGAAGGTTTCTGCCGACTACAAGGGTGTGGTCATCATCAACGGTAAGAAGGTGCTGAACAAGTAATCAGACACTTGCTCTATTCTTCAAGCAGGCGGCGCCCGATGCGTCGCCTGCTTTTTTTCAACTTTATGCAAATAATATTTTCCCGTTTGGAAAAGTTTTAGTATCTTTGCCGTCGAAAAGCAAACGACTAATAACCACAAGAATGAAAACTATCTGCAAACTGACAACACTTGCCACCACCCTACTCCTGTTGTGTGGTCCAACGGTGGCTTCTGCTCAGGAAAAGACGCCTGCCTTTCCGGGCGCCGAGGGCTTCGGCCGATACGTTACTGGCGGACGGGGCGGCAAGGTACTCCACGTAAAGAACCTTAAGGACAGCGGCTACCAGTCGCTGCGCTGGTGCCTGCAGCAGCAGGGGGCCAAGACCATCGTCTTCGACGTCTCGGGAACCATCCACCTGGAGTCGTCGCTCAGCATCCCCTCGAACACCACCATCGCCGGACAGACGGCTCCCGGCGACGGTATCTGCGTGGCCGACTACCCCTGCAACATCAGCGGCAACAACGTCATCGTGCGCTATATGCGCTTCCGCCTCGGCAACAAGAACGTACTGAAGGACGGTGCTGACGGCTGGGACGGTTTCGGCGGCTTCGACAAGCAGGACTGGATCATCGACCACTGCTCTGTCTCGTGGTCCATCGATGAGTGTCTCTCCGTTCTCGGCAACAAGAACACCACCGTGCAGTGGTGCCTCGTGGCCCAGAGTCTGGTCAACAGCGGCCACTCCAAGGGTGCCCACGGCTACGGCGGCAACTGGGGCGGCAGCGGTGCCTCGTTCCACCACAACCTCATTGCCCACCACACCAGCCGCACGCCGCGACTGGGTCCGCGCCCCACCACCCAGCTCGACGAGCGGATGGACATGCGCAACAACGTCATCTACAACTACGGTTCGAACGGCTGCTACGGCGGCGAGGGCATGACGGTGAACATCGTGAACAACTACTACAAGCCCGGCCCGGGCTCGCCCACCGACAAGAAGGGCAAGCGCATTGCCGGCATCGGCATACGCACCAACGAATATGTCAAGACCTACCCCGCCTACGAACCGGCCCTCCACCTCTGGGGCAAGTACTATGTTACGGGCAACGTCAACTCGAAGTACAGCGACGTGACCAGCAGCAACTGGCAGATTGGCATTATCGACCAGGTGGATGGCTCCGGCTGCGACGGCACGTGGACGCAGGCCACCAAGGACAGCATCCGTCTTACCGCCCCGATGGACTTCATCTGCACCACCACCCATACTGCCCAGCAGGCCTACGAGCGCGTACTCGACTACGCCGGCTGCTCGCTCCACCGCGACTCGTTCGACGAGGAGATGGTCAGCGACACCCGTCAGGGTAAGGCCAGCCACACGGGCAAGGGTCTGAACAGCGGCTTCATCAACTCGCAGAACGACAACAAGCCCGTCGGTGCCGCCAGCAGCTGGAGCGCATGGCCCACGCTGAACAGCACCGAGGCTCCGGCCGACTCTGACGGCGACGGCATGCCCGACGACTGGGAGACGGCCAACGGTCTGAACCCGAAGAGTGCCACCGACGGCAATCAGCTCAACGACGAGGGCTACACCAATGTTGAGGTCTACCTCAACTCGCTCGTGGCCGACATTACCGCCCGCCAGTACGAGGGCGGCGAGGAGCAGGGCCGGAAGCTGCAGATAGACGAGTCGCAATACAGCGAGTACGACATCAGCGGACAGACCAGCAACGGCGACTGGACGTTTTCAGGCGGCTTCAAGATGAACCAGACGGGCAGTCCCTCCACAGGCTCCGATGCCACCATCAAGTACTCGCGCGACAAGCAGTACACGCTGACGCTGCCCACCGGCCTGCGCATAGAAGCGGTAACCATTTACGGTTACTGCAACCAGGACGGGGCCACTGCCTACCTCGGCGAACTGGGCGGCAAGGCCTTCGCCTCGACCGACTACGTATTCCCTGCCCGCAACGCCTCGCCCAGTCGCGCCACCCACAAAGTGACGTTCGACACGCCCGTCAGCGGCATGCTGACCTTCACGCCCAAGGGCGACGCCCAGGTTTGTTTCAAGCTGACACTCCACGTCGCTGCCCCGACTGCCGTGAGTGCCGTCAACGCCGACCGCCGGCAGGATGCCATCTACAGACTTGACGGACAAAGGACAAACCATACCAGCCAAAAAGGAATCTACATTATAAACGGTAAAAAGACCATCACAAGATGAAACAGACAATCTTAACCCTCCTGGCCTGTCTGGCACTGAGTGCCAACGCCCAGCAACTGCCTTACAAGAACCCACAGTTGACAGCTGAACAACGTGCCGATGACCTGCTCGGCCGACTGACGCTCGAAGAGAAAGTACGGCTGATGATGGACTCATCGCCCGCCATCGAACGCCTTGGCATCCCGCAGTTCCAATGGTGGAACGAGGCCCTCCACGGCGTGGGTCGCAACGGCTACGCCACCGTCTTCCCCATCACGATGGGCATGGCGGCCTCGTGGGACGACCAGCTGCTCCACCAAGTGTTCACAGCCGTCAGCGACGAGGCCCGTGCCAAGGCACAGCAGGCCAAGCGCTTAGGCAACATCAAGCGCTACCAGAGCCTCTCGTTCTGGACGCCGAACATCAACATTTTCCGCGACCCGCGCTGGGGACGCGGACAGGAGACCTACGGCGAAGACCCCTATCTGACATCGAAGATGGGACTCGCCGTCGTCCGTGGCCTGCAGGGCTACTCCTACGACGGCAAGCCGCTCAGCAAGTATAAGAAGCTGCTGGCCTGCGCCAAGCATTTCGCCGTTCACAGCGGGCCGGAGTGGAACCGCCATACCTTCAACATCGAGGACCTGCCCGAGCGCGACCTCTGGGAAACCTACCTGCCAGCCTTTAAGTCGCTGGTGCAGGAGGGCGACGTAGCCGAGATTATGTGCGCCTACCAGCGCATCGACGGACAGCCCTGCTGTTCGCAGACGCGCTACGAGCAGCAGATACTGCGCGACGAGTGGGGCTTCCAAGGACTGATTACCAGCGACTGCGGTGCCATCCGCGACTTCCTGCCCCGCTGGCACAACACGGCTAAGGACGGTGCCGAGGCTGCGGCAAAGGCCGTGCTCGCCGGTACCGACGTGGAGTGCGGCTCGGAGTACCGCAACCTGCCTGAGGCCGTGCGCCGTGGCGACATCAAGGAGGCCGACCTCGACCACTCGCTGCGCCGCCTGCTCGTCGCCCGCTTCCAGTTAGGCGACTTCGACAGTGACGACCTCGTCAGCTGGACCAAGATTCCCGAGACGGTCATCGCCTCCAAGGAGCACAAGGACCTGGCCTACCGCATGGCCCAGAAGTCCATCGTACTGCTGAAGAACAACGGCGTGCTCCCCCTGTCCTCCTATGCTGCGACAGAGTCGCAGCCCACAGGGAAGGTCGTCGTGATGGGCCCCAACGCCAACGACTCCGTGATGATGTGGGGCAACTATTCGGGCTATCCCACCCGCACCATCACCGCCTTGGAAGGCATCCGCCAGAAACTCTCGTCAGTCAATTATTTCCCCGCTTGCGCCCTGACGCGCAACGAGGTCGTCGAGAGCCGCTTCGGTGAGATCGTATCCCCACTCGGCCCCAAGGGTATGCAGGCTGCTTACTGGAACAACACTGACCAGAAAGGCATGCCCGTCACCACCGTCACGCTGGCACAGCCCATCCAGCTGAGCAACGGCGGCAATACCGTCTTTGCCCCGGGCGTGAACCTCGAGAACTTCTCGGCACGGCTCGACGGCACATTCATCCCCACCCGCGACGAGACCGTCGTCTTCAACATCAGCGGCGACGACAAGTTGCGCCTCCTCGTCAACGGCGACACGCTGGTCAACATCTGGAACGTGCGCCACCGCATCCAAGGCGGCAAGAAAGAACTCGCCGTCAAAGCCGGCGTACACCACCGCATACAGATTGACTTTGTACAGGAGACGGGCTACGGCGCACTGAACTTCGACATCCAGACCCGCGTCACCCCTACCCGCGAGCAACTGCTGGCACAGGTAGGCAATGCTGAAACGGTCATCTTCGTCGGCGGCATATCTCCCTCGCTCGAGGGCGAGGAGATGCGCGTCAGCGAGCCCGGCTTCAGGGGCGGCGACCGCACCAGCATCGAACTGCCGCAGGCTCAGCGCGACGTTCTGCGCATGCTCCACGAGGCTGGCAAGAAGGTGGTCTTCGTCAACTGCTCCGGCGGTGCTATGGGCCTGGTGCCTGAGTTGGAGTCGTGCGACGCCATCCTGCAGTGGTGGTACGACGGCGAACAGGGCGGCCGTGCCTTGGCCGACGTGCTCTTCGGCGACTATAACCCGACCGGCAAGCTGCCCGTCACGTTCTACAAGAATGCCGACGAGCTGCCCGACTTCCTCGACTACAAAATGAATGGCCGTACCTACCGCTACTACGAGGGCGAGGCCGTCTTCCCCTTCGGTCACGGTCTGAGCTACACGACGTTCGACATCGGCAAGCCTGCATATAGTAATAATAAGGTACAGGTGCGCGTGAAGAACACCGGCAGCCGTGAAGGCACTGAGACGCTGCAAGTCTACATCCACCGTCCCGCCGACAAGGAAGATGCGCTGAAGACGCTCCGTGCCTATCAGCAGGTCCAGCTGAAGCCCGGCGAGCAGCGAATGGTCACCATTCCTCTGACACGCCAGCAGTTTGAGACTTGGGATGCCAAGTCCAACACCATGCGCGTCGTGGCCGGCAAGTACGAGGTTATGGTTGGAAACAGCAGTGCCGACAACGCCCTACAGAAGATTACAGTCAACATCAAATAACAAAACAATGTTCAGGAATATCATCCTCTCACTGGCACTTGTGCCAGCAATGGCCTTTGGCCAGACCTTCGACTTCGATATGACAAAGCCGCAGCCCGTCTACAATGCCGAGACGGGCTACGGCTACGACCTGATGCCCGCACCGACGAAGAAGACGCCGAACGAGCCTTTCTACTTCTCGGTGAAGGTCGATGACGGCAATTACCGCGTCCGCATAGTTATCGGCTCCAAGAAGAAAGCCGCTGAGACAACCGTCCGTGCCGAGGGGCGCCGTCTGATGGTTCACAATGTGGCCACGAAGAAGGGCAAGTTCGAGACCTACGAGTTCGTCGTCAACAAGCGCTCACCGCAGATAGATGAGAAGAACCGCGTCCGCATCAAGGACCGCGAGAAGGACTACCTGGCCTGGGACGACAAGCTGACGTTGGAGTTCAATGGTGATGCCCCCGCCGTGCAGTCCATCCACATCGAGCGCGACGACAAGGTACCCACCATCTACCTCTGCGGCAACTCCACCGTCGTCGACCAGAACAGCGAGCCGTGGGCTTCGTGGGGACAGATGATTACCCGCTGGTTCGGCCCCGAAGTGGCCATCTCCAACCACGCCGAGAGCGGACTGACGGCACGCACGTTTATTGCCGGCGGACGCCTCGATAAGATTCTGACCACGCTGAAGCCCGGCGACCTGCTCATTGCCGAGTTCGGTCATAACGACGAGAAGGAGAAGCGCCCTGGCGACGGCGCGTGGTACCACTATGTCTACAACCTGAAAATCTTCATCGACCAAGTGCGACAGAAGGGAGCTGACATCGTGTTCTGCACGCCGACGCAACGCCGTGCCTTTGAGGCTGACAACAAGACCATCAAGAACACGCACGGCGAATTCCCCGCAGCCATGAAGAGCGTCGCCGAGCGCGAGAAAGTGCCCGTCATCGACCTTAACCTGATGACGAAAACCTTCTTCGAGACCCTCGGCTTCGAAAACTCCAAGCGCGCCCTCGTCCACTACCCCAAGGAGTTGTATGGCCGCGAACTGGCCGACAACACCCACTTCAATCCCTACGGCGCCTATGAGGTGGCCAAGTGCGTGGTGATGGGTATGAAGCAGCTCCAACTCCCCATCGTCAAATACCTGCGCCCCGACTGGCAAGACTTCGACCCCGCCCACCCCGATGACTGGCAGACCTTCAAGTGGGCTCCCTCACCAATTAAAGACATCGTAAAACCTGACGGAAACTAATATGAAAAAGCTAATATCGGTCCTCGTATTGGGCGTATTCACCCTACAAGCAACCGCCCAGAGCTGGCCAACCCCCACCCCAGAAGCCAAGCCCGGCGCCCGCTGGTGGTGGCTCGGCTCAGCCGTAGACAAGGAAAACCTGCAGTGGAACCTCAAGCAGTATGCCGACCACGGCATCGGCGCGGTGGAGATTACTCCGCTCTACGGTGTGCAGGGCAACCAGGCGAACAACATCCCCTATCTCTCCGACAAGTGGATGGAGATGCTGCGCTACACACAGGAGCAGTGTAAACTGAACGGCATTGAACTGGATATGGCCACCGGTACCGGCTGGCCCTTCGGCGGACCGTGGGTGCCATTGGAAGAATCGGCCTGCAAGGTTCTGTTTGTCGATACAACGTTCACAGGCATGAATGTGGAAAACCTGCCGTTATTGGTGGCGGAGAAAGACCGTAAGAACTCCCGTCTGTCGAAAGTGATGGTCTACGGGGCGACAGGTGCCATCGATGTGACACCCTTCGTCAGCGACGGCCGCCTGACGTGGAAGGCCCCCAAGGGCACTAAGAAGCAGGACGAGTGGCGCGTCATTGCCGTCTACATTCGCTACGGCGTGATGAAGGTAAAGCGCGCAGCACCCGGCGGTGAAGGCTTGGTCATCGACCACTTCGACCGCCGTGCGGTGGCGAATTATCTTCGCCATATCGAGGAGGCCTTTGAGCGCACGAACACCCCCTACCCTCACACTTTCTTCAACGATTCGTATGAGGTGGCCGACGCCACGTGGACACCCACTCTCTTCGAGGAATTCGAGAAACGACGCGGCTATAAGCTCGAAGAGCATTTGCCTGATCTGCTTACAGGTTTGCGTTGGGCTAATTACGAGAAGAACCGTGCCAAGGAGCGCGCCGACAATGATTTGTCGACACTCTATATCCATATAGGTCAAAAAGAACTCTCCGACTACCGCGAGACCCTCGGCGATCTGCTCTTGGAGAACTTCACCGAGCAGTGGACGGCATGGGCTCACAAGCACGGAGCCATCACCCGCAACCAGGCCCACGGCTCACCAGCCAATCTCATCGACTGCTACGCCGCCGTCGACATTCCCGAGATTGAGGGCTTCGGACTCTCCGACTTCGGCATCAAGGGCCTGCGCACCGACCCTGGCAAGACGCGCAAGAACGACTCCGACTACTCGATGTTCAAGTATGCGCCGTCGGCTGCCCACGTCTGCGGCAAGCCCTACACATCGAGCGAGACCTTCACATGGCTGACGGAACATTTCCGCACGTCGCTGTCGCAGCTGAAGCCCGACCTCGACCTGATGTTCTGCGCCGGTGTGAACCACATGTTCTTCCACGGCACGTGCTATTCCCCCAAGGACGATGAGTGGCCGGGCTGGAAGTTCTACGCCTCCATCGACATGTCGCCTACCAACAGCATCTGGCGTGACGCTCCTTACTTCATGCAGTATGTCGAGCGCTGCCAGTCATTCCTGCAGTGGGGCCAGCCTGACAACGACTTCCTCGTCCTGCTCCCCGTTCGCGATATGTGGAAGAAGAACCCCAGCAAACTGCTGATGCAGTTTACCATACATGGAATGGGCAGTCTGGCTCCAGAGTTCATCAAAACCATCCTCGACATCGACTGCGCAGGCTTCGACTGCGACTACATCTCCGAACGCCTGCTCATGGGCGTCACCTATAAAGACGGTATGCTGCAGACCGCCGCAGGCACCCGCTACCGCGGCCTCATTATCCCCGGCTCCGGCCAGATGCCCGAGACGGTGAAAGCCCATATCGCCCAGCTGAAAGCTCAAGGTGCCCACATCTTCTACGACATTGATGCCAACACCCTGCGTACCGCCGCCAAGCCCGAGCCAATGAAGACAGAGTGCGGCCTGAAGGCCATCCGCCGCAAGAACGAAACAGGCTATCACTACTTCATCGCCAACCTCACGCCCAACGACATCGTGACCGTCGAGCCGTTAGCCGTCCCCTTCAAGAATGCCGTTTGGTTCAATCCTCTTAATGGCGACATTTTCCCTGCCCAGTTCGACCACGATGGCCTCCATATCGCCCTCCGCAGCGGTGAGTCATTGATACTGCAAACCTACAATGAGTCCACTGTCCCCCAAATAGCCAACAATTCCCGAATTGCCCATCAACCCCTTCAGCCCATCACCGTCCCCGGCCCTTGGACGCTCTCCTTCACCGAGGAAGCGCCACGAGTGGACAAGAACTATACACTGAACCGTCTGCAAACCTGGGAAACGCTTGACGACCAAACCAAGGTAACGATGGGTACTGGCGTCTATACCACCCATTTCAAGCTATCGAAGAAACAATTAGGCGATGGCAACTGGCTTATTGATCTCGGCGACGTCCGCGAATCAGCCCGCGTCTACATCAACGGCCAGTTTATCGGCTGCGCATGGTCTGTCCCCTTCGTGCTCGACACTAAAGGTACACTCAAGAAAGGCGACAACGAACTGCGCATCGAGGTCACAAACCTCCCCGCCAACCGCATTGCCGACCTCGACCGCCGTGGTGTCCAATGGCGCAAGATGGAGGAGATCAACGTTGTCGACATCAACTACAAGAAGACTACCTACGACCAATGGGAGCCTGTCCCCAGTGGTCTCAACTCAGAAGTCCGATTCGTCAGGCCTTAACCCGCCGGGTTAAGGCCATCAACCCGCCAGGTTAGTCATGCTAACCTGGCGGGTTGATAATACTAAGTAGCTGAGTTAATAATCCTGCTATTTTGTCACGACTTTCTTTCCTTTGCTGATGACGATTCCCTTGTAGCTGCCGCTGACGCGCTGGCCACTCAGGTTGAATATCGGCTGGTCGGCAGACGTCTCGCGGCTGATGCCGGTCAGTCCGTCGGTGCCACCGACCTCGACCGAGACGGAAGGCTCACTCAGTCCACCCATCTCGTTGGCGGCGCGTATGCTGTAGGTGCCGGTATCTGTGGCGGTATAGGTCGGTGCGGTCGTGAAGTCCACCACCTGGCCGTTGCGGCAGACGGCCCAGAGCAGGGCGTAGTCGCTGTCGTCCCAGGTCAGTGTGGTGCCCGTAGCCGTCAGGTTCGTCGGTACGGGAGCCTGCTCGGTGAGCAGCGTGGGCTGCCAGTCGCCGAACATCTTGGCCATGTTGCTATAGTCGGCAGCCTCCTCAGCGGTCAGTCGTGGGTTGTTCTCGTGGCCGTCGCCGAAGGTCTTCTTGCGTCCGCTCAGGTCGATGGCATTGCCGTTGGCGCTCATCGAGTTCCACTCAGCAAAGCGCTTCGGCCAGCCGTTGCTCATCTCGTTCCAGCCGATGGCCGACGGCACGACGTTCATCTTCGTGTCGATAAACACGGCGACGGGTGTGCCGCTGCCCCACGGACGGCCAAGGGTGTAGTTGCCGTTAACGCCGCTTTCGTCGCCGCTGATGATGCAGTCCTTGAACACCCATCCCACCTTGGCGGGTGTAGAAGGCACAGCGGCATAGCCGCCCTTCAGCTGGCGCAGTTCGACGCCGTTGAAGTAGGCATCGCCCTTGCCGCAGAGGTAGTCGGTACGTCCGCGCACCTGTCCGCCCTCGAAGTAGTACAGGCCATTGTTGTTGTTCGAGGTCCACGTGTCCTGATAGCCGTAGAGCACGGTGTTCTTATAGATGTTCCGCGTGCCCTTGTCCTGAACAGCCAGGTTGCGTCCGCGAGCATCGTTCATGCCGCTCTTCACAGTGATGTCCTGGAAGTAGTAGTCGCTGCCCGTCAGCTGGAGCACGTCGCTGTTGCCGATACCGTCGAAGACGTTGGTAGTGCCAAACTGTCCTGCAAACTCCAGCTTGTTGTCTAAGCTCTGCGTGATAATGGTGCCGTCGCGATCCTCGCCGATGAACGAGATGTTGCCGCCCGAGACGTAGGTGATGGGATCGGGATGGTCGGCATCGTGGAGCACGTCGCCGGTGTTGCTGTTCGTGTGCTTATAGTGCTTGTTTGCACCGGTAGGCAGTTTGTGGGTGCCCTTCTTCACGAAGATGCGGAAGCGCACGTTCTTGTTGGAGCGGGCCTGGGCGGCGTCGATGGCCTCCTTGATGCTGCCCATGTCGGGCACGATGAAGTCGTAGGCCCCCTTGGCCACCTTCGGGCGCTGGATGGTGGTGAACACAATGGTCATCGCCTCGGCATACTTGTTGCCCGAGCGGTCCTGCACGTAGTTGGCGGGCATGATGAAGGTGTACTGCGTGCCGTAGTCCAGATTGCGATAGTCGAAGCTGACGGAGCGGCTGCTCCAGGTCGGTGTCAGCTCTTGTCCGTTCAGTGTGGCCTTGTCAGTACTCCCGGCAGCCTCGATGCGCTCATTGAACGAGACGGTGATGCGGCCCGTAGCGCTGATGCCCGAAGCGTCGTTGGCAGGTACGGTGCCCGTCACCTCGGGAGCCTTCCCGTCGGCAACCACCACGGCGTCGCCAAGCACGTAGGCATTGCCCACGCCGCTCTCCGAGTGGTCGCAGTAGGCCAGTCCGTCGAAGGTCTTATCGAAGGCGTAAGAGGTGTTGTAAGTCTCGGTGCCGTCGCCCGTAATGCGGATGACGACGCGCTCCTTCTCCATAGCGCTGGCAGGCAGTTCCAGTTCAATCGGGTTGACGACGTTGGCCGTCACCTCCCAGGCTGCCTTCAGCTCCGTGAAGTCGCCACCGTCAATGGCAATGAGGGCCTTGTACTTCTTCGTGGCGGCGTTCTTGGCACACATGTCGGCCACGAAGCGTGCCGACGTGAAGCCTTTGGTCGAGAACTCATACTGCCAGGCAATGTCGGTCGTGCGGTAGCCGTTCTGGTAGAGACCGTTGATGGCTGCGATGACCACACTCTCGCGGTTGCGCACTACGGGTGTGCCGCCATCCTTCGTGTAGCAGAGCGAACCGTCGCTCACCTTCACGATGCTGGCTTTGGCGTGGCGCTCGCTGTCCCAGGCCTCGTCGGCAGCAAAGGGGTAGCCGTCGGTGGTCGGATAGGCATAGCTCTGCGTCTTGCTGGCATCGAACACGGCAATGAAGTCCTGCAGCTCGTAGTTGGCTACCAGCTCCATATCGCCATTGACGATGAAGTCGCGTGTTGTCCCGGCACCGGCATTCTCGCCGCCGTCGGTCCAGCTGAGGAACTTCAGTATCTTGCTCTCGTTGGCCGTGGCCGTTACCTGTGTGCCGGCCTCGTACTTGCCGTCGTGGTCGTTGGGGGTCAGCGTGATGCTGCCCATGCCGTCGCGGTCGGCATCGTTGGTGACGCCAGTCTTGACGGTGTAGACGGGGACGGCCTCATACACAGCCTTCATCGTCTTCGCAGCATCCATCGTAACGGTTGTCTGAGCCTTGGTGCCGACGGTGGCTCCCGTGGCGTCCTGCCACTCCTTGAAGCGGTAGCCGAAATTCTTCTCAGCGGTCAGCGTGACGGTAGCGCCCTCCTTGTATTGCTCCAGGTCGGGGTCGCGGCTGATGCTGCCGGCCTCGGCTGAAGGCAGTACCTCGGTGACAAGCGCATACTTCGTCACCTGGGCGGCGGCTCCGACGAGCGTGCCCTCGATGACGACATTCGACAAGCCCATCGCCTTGGTGTTGCCCAAGCCTAAGAAGGCAAAGTTCAGCTTCAGCGGGTTGTCGGCCGTGGCGGTGATGCCGCTCACCTCCTCGCTGAACGACTTGATGGTCAGTCCCTTGGCGCCACGGTTGACGCCGGCGTTAGTTACTAAGTCTGCGGTGTTCCCGCCCGCTTCTACAGATGCGCTGATGGTGCCGCCGTCGGTGCCATAGCGGGCTGCCTTAAAGCTCACTTTCGTGGGAACAAACGTAAAGCCGTCCTCGGGGGTGATGGTCAGCGTGAGGGTGTTGTCGGCTGTGGCAGAAGAGGGGAACGAACTGCCCGTACCGTTATAGATGCGCGTCTGAGTGATATTAGCTTCGCCATCGGCTCCTTGATAGCTCAGCGTGCCGTCGACAGTCAGAGCCTGACCTGCGCTCCACTTCTTGGCAGCGAAGCCGGCACTCAGCTCGTTAGGTGTCATCACGGCATCATCTCCTTGACCGACTCCACCCTTGTCAAGATTGTAGCTGATGGTTCCGCTGATGTTCACGCCGGCAGCATCTTTCGACTGACCGCTGATGGTGACATCGCTGATGCAGAGCCACTTGCCCGTAGCATCGCCTGTGTACCAGGGGTAGACGCGGATTTGCAGCTGGTCGCCGTCGGCCAGACTGACCACAGGCGTGGCCGTCACCTCGTTCATCACCTTGTTCTCCATCTTTGTGGGTGAATAGATGGTGGTACGCGTGACGAAGCCGTCGGTCGAATAGTAGACGTGGCATAGCAGACCGTTGCCGCCACGGCCGCCCACTTTCATGGCGATGTTGCTGATGTCGAGCTTCTTACCGTCTGGAGCGGTGACGGTGAACTGCACGTACTGATTGGGCGAATCGTCCTCGGCCTTCACCCATGCGCCGCCGTCGCTGGTGCTCACCATCAGTCCGCTCTCAGCATTGTTGCCATACTTCACCATGCCTGTCACTTTAGCGTCGGCAGCCGTGGCGAGTCCGTTGACGATGGGAGCGTCAGTAGCTGTCAGCGCCCATGTCACGGTGAAGGGGTCGCCGCCGCCAAGCTCAATGCCGTTGACCGTCAGGGGCACGCTGATTGTCTTGTCGCCGATGGTGGCGGTGACGCTGCCGTTGAAGGTGCCAGCCGCCGCAACGGATACCTTGGCATAGATGGTCTTGATGAGCGTGCCGTTGGTGTAGTTAGCTGTGAGAGTGGCCTGCCAGTTCTGCTTGTCGGTGGAAAGCAGAATGCCCTCGGTGGCGCTGATAGTGGAGGTGCCGGTAGCGGGGGCCAGTCCCAAGCCGCTCAGCGTCAGCTCCTTGATCCCCGACTGCCCTACATAGACATCGCCGAGGTCGGCGGTAGCAGGGGTAAATGCCAGGTCGGTGGGTATCACGATGTTGTCGGCAAGGATACCCTGCTCCTTCATCAGCTGTGCGCAGAGGCGGGCAGCCGTGAGGGCTCCCGTCAGGTTGTAGTGGGTATTGTCTGCTTCACCGCCTTTGTCAAACAGAGCGGCGTAGCACTTGTCGTAGGTGCCGTAGCTCTCATAGAGATTCTTGGTGGCCGTCGTCATGTCGATGAAGGCAACGCCCTGCTCGGTGGCCAGTTGCTTCATGTGGTAGCTGTAGTCCATCGTGTGGTCGTTGGCAGCCACCTTCTGGCCTGTCTTGTACTCGCCGTTTACCAGAGCGTCGTACTTATCGCCCAGGTCGTGGCGGCCAGGGCGGGTGATGGTGCTGCCGCTGAAGTAGCACCGGCAGACGGCCGATACCAGAACGGGGATGGCACCCTTGGCCTTCACTTCGTCGATAATCTGCTTCAGACACGCTTTGTAGGTTGTCGAGGGTACGGTGCCGCGACCGTCTTTCTTCACTGCGGCAGCATTGGTGGCATCGCCCTTGGCGGTGTAGTACTGCTGCAGCTCCAGATTGTCAACGCCGCTGTACTTCTCGTCGTTGTGGGCGAACTGTATCAGCACGTAGTCGCCAGCGGCCACGCTGTTTTTGGCATTCTGCCACAGCTCGTTGTAGCCGCCCCGGCTGTCGCGTCCGCCCTTGGCATAGTTCACCGAGGTCAGCCGTTGGTGAGGAAGTTGCCGAAGTACATACCCCAGCCGCGTGTGTTGGTGGTGTTCTCATCGTAGAAAGCCATGGTGGAGTCACCCAGCGTGTGTACCTTTTTGGCGTTCGTTGTCAGGCTAATGCCGAATATCGTGGCTATCAGCAATGACCAAAGCGTAAGTTTTCTCATATTAGTAGTCCTTAATTAGTTTGTTTCGATTGCAAAATTATTGCTTTTTGCGCACTTATCGAAATAAAAGGAGTTAAAGGGAGTTAAAGCCCTTTTCTTTTACGACAAAATTGTTATTTTTGCAGTCGAAATGGAGAGAAAGCAGATAACATTCGATACGTTCGTGCGCGGATTCCTCGGCGTGGTAGTGGTGGTGGGCATCGTCATGCTGCTCAACAGGCTCAGCAGTGTGCTGGTGCCATTTTTCCTGGCGTGGCTGCTGTCCTACCTGTTGTTCCCGATGGTGAAGTTCTTTCAGTACCGCTGTCGGCTGAAGTTCCGCATTGCGGCCATCCTGCTGTCGTTCGTCGTGGCGGGTGGTGTTGCCACGGGCGTCTTCTGGCTGATGATTCCGCCGATGATTGAGGAGGGCGGGCGTGTGACGCAGCTTATCCTCCAATACGTGCAGACCGACGAGACGATGAGCAACATCCCGCGGATGATTCAGCAGTTCATCCATGAGAACATCGATATCGACCAGTTGAAGAAGCTCGTGACACAAGACGGTTTCATCGAGACGGTCAAGTCGGCCATCCCCAAGGTGTGGGCCGTCATATCGCAGAGCATCAGCATCGTGTCGAGCGTCTTCTCACTGACGATGGTAGTTCTCTATACCTTATTTATATTACTCGACTACGAGGAGATTACCAAGGGCTGGCCGCAGTTGCTGCCACGCCGCTACCGTCCGTTTGCCAAGCATCTGGTGGCCGACGTCGAGGAGGGTATGAACAAGTACTTCCGCGGGCAGGCTCTGGTAGCACTCTGTGTGGGCATCCTTTTCAGTATCGGCTTCACTATCATCGACTTCCCGCTGGCTGTCGCCCTCGGTATGTTCATCGGACTGCTCAACATGGTGCCCTACCTCCAGCTCCTCGGCTTTATTCCAACCATCATTTTGGCCATTGTCAAGGCAGCCGATACGGGACAGAACTTCTGGCTCATCATGCTCATGGCCTTGGTGGTCTTCGCCGTGGTGCAGATTATTCAGGACACCGTCCTTGTTCCGAAGATCATGGGTCACGTCACGGGCCTCAACTCCGCCATCATCCTGCTGTCGCTCTCCATCTGGGGCTCCCTGCTCGGCATCCTCGGTATGATTATCGCCCTGCCGATGACCACGCTGCTCATCAACTACTATCAGAAGTACTTCATCAAGCAGGTGAAGTAGTCCGATTTACAGAACAGATTAGGACATTCGTTGAATTTATTATTCTCTTTCAAGGCTTTTAGCTACTTTTGTTCCCTGAAAGCAAATCAAACTTGAATGAAGAATATGAACAGGATTAAGAAACAATTTGAGCGAAGGTTGACCATAGTGGCTCTCGCCCTTTTCTGTTTGACTTATGCCTACGCTGACAACGTTGTCATTGGCGACGTGAATGGCGACGGTAAGGTTGACAAAGACGATATCAGCACACTCGTCAGCTATATCCTTGGGGACACCACGGACAGCTTCAACAATGAGGTCGCTGACGTAAACGGCGACGAGGCCATCAACATTGCCGACGTGGCGGCCATCATCGACCTGATGCAGAACAGTGTGGCCGACGAGACGAAAAACCTGGTGACAATCTTCTATGACGGCTCGACGGCCACGGTGAGCGTGGCCAGTAATGTGGCTCAGTACGTTACCCCGACCGTCGAGGGCGCGCACGTCAGCATCAGCCAGTCGAACACTGATGCCGTTGACGGTGACGAGATTACCTACCAGCTCAGCGGTTCGACGACCGATGGCGAATTTTCACTGACAGGTGCATACAAATGTACCATCGCCCTCGCTGGACTGACACTGACAAACCCCGACGGAGCAGCCATCAACATCTCCAACTCAAAGCGCATACAACTCAGTGCCAAGAAGGACACCGAGAACACGCTGACCGACGGTGCCGACGGCTCGCAGAAGGCTTGCATCTATAGCAAGGGCCAGCTACAGCTGCAGGGCAACGGCACGCTGAACGTCGTGGGTAATACCAAACACGGCATTAAGAGCGCGTCGTACATCTCGGTGAAGAACCTGACGCTGAACATCACCGGGGCCGTGGGCGACGGCATCAGTTGCGAGGAGTATATGCTCATAAAGAGTGGCACGGTGACCATCAGTGGCACGGGCGACGACGGCATACAGTGCGACTTGGGCAGCAGCTACTCAGGTGCCACCACCGACCATGAGGACGAGGACACGGGCAACATATACATCGAGGGAGGCTTGCTGACCGTCAATGTCAGTGCCGCTGCCGCCAAAGGCGTGAAGAGCGAGGGCGACCTTATCATCAGCGGAGGCACCGTCAGTGCCACTACCACTGGTGGCGGTGCCTGGGACGAGGACGAACTCGACACCAAGGGAAGCTGCGGACTGAGTGCTGACCGCGACATGACTATCAGCGGCGGCACGCTCATACTGAAGAGCAGTGGCGCTGGCGGCAAGTGTCTGAAGTGTGACAGTACGCTGACCGTCAGCGGCGAGGCCGACATCACGGGCACGGCTACAGGCACGAAATACACCTATATCTACAACGGCACCACTTACTCGTCGTCGCCCAAGGCTATCAAGGCTGGCACGAAGACCGTGGCGGAGGGGGAAAATACCAGCCGCGCCTACTTTCCTGGTGGCGGTGGCAACCCGCCTGGGGGTGGCGGTGGCGGTAACCCGCCTGGAGGCGGCGATCAGGGTGGCCCTGGCCAGCAGGACCAAGTAAAGTATGACTATGCAGGTGGCATTGTCATCACGGGCGGCACAATCTTTGCTAAATCGGCTAACCATGAGGCCATCGAGTCGAAGAGTACTATCGACATCTTGGGCGGCTATGTCTATGCCGAGTCGAGCGACGACGCCGTCAACTCGGCCAGCGACTTTACCGTCACGGGCGGCTACCTGATGGGCAACTCCAGCGGCAACGACGGACTCGACGCCAACGGCGACTTCTACATTAAGGGCGGCAACGTCGTGGCCGTGGCTACCCAGCAGCCCGAGGTGGGCATCGACGCCAACACCGAGGGCGGCAAGCAGCTCTACATCACGGGCGGCAACGTCGTGGCCATCGGCGGTCTGGAGAGTGGGTCGAGCGTCAGCATCTCGAAGAGCTCGGTCAGCTACTCGAAGGGCGCGTGGTATCAGTTCAAGAACGGCTCTACGGTGGCCTTCGCCTTCAAGGTGCCCTCGAACAACAGCATGGGCAGCGGCATGACCATCTGTGCCCCGTCGTCGCCCTCGGTGTCGAAGGTGACGTCGGTCAGCGGCACCACCTTCTGGAACGGCTACGGCGCCACGGAGTAGCGGCGCGCGCGGCTAACGCCTCAGCACGGCCCGGCCACGGGCAAGATACACACCCCTCGACGGACGGTCAACCTTGACACCGCCGAGGGTGTAGTATGTTTCGGGGTATGCGGGGCTGACGGCCGTGGCGCCGGCCGTCGCCTGCTGCAGGTAGGCATCGACATCCTCAACGAACTGGATATCGAGGATGTCGCTCTTGCCCGTTGTGGAGGTCAGGCCGAAGATGGTCTGGCCCATGCATACCGAGGGGCGGTCGCCGCTGAAGTTGTCGTAGAGGTTGCTCTTCGTCATGTCCCAGGCGATGACCTGCTGTTTCTGGCCGTCGATGGTGACCTCGCTGACGGTGGTGGGAGCCACCTGCGAACCCTTGTTCGTGCCGTTGAGCCACCAGAGGTAGCTGGCGCCAGTGGTCGTCTTCAGGTTCGTGCCGCGCACGACGAGATTATTCTGCGTACTGGCGATGGTATAGTCAAGGTTGCCGTAATTCAGCGTCAGCGCCACATTGTTGGCCCCCGTCCCGGCATTGACGTGGATGATGTTCTGCTTCGTGTCGTAGGTGATGTTCGAGGCACTGACACGGCCAGCGTCGCCCGTCGTCCACTGGTTGCAGACGAACTTGTAGCGGTCGGGGTTCTCCTCGTAGCCGCTCATTAGGCGCATGTAGTACAGGCCGGGAATCAGCGTCGACGACGAGGCCGTCAGGCGCACGACGAACTTCTCCTTGGCGTTGCCGTCATTGTCGACGGCCAATGCGGCAGGTATGGCGTACTCCACGTTATAAAAACCGTTCTCGGCGTTCTTGGCCGACGAGGCCACGGTGATGTCGGCAATCTTCTTGCCATCGACGGAGAGCGTGCCCTTGCGGCCCTTGTCGGCTGTAGTAAAGCGAAGCATGACGGCGAGGCTGTCCTTCACACCTTTCTTATTATAGAGCGTGTAC
The DNA here is from genome assembly GCA_017395215.1 of Prevotella sp. GTDB lineage: Bacteria > Bacteroidota > Bacteroidia > Bacteroidales > Bacteroidaceae > Prevotella. Next base: position 32,562 of record JAFPVW010000023.1, read on the forward strand.
TGGATGTAGCCGTTGGCGCGGGCGTCGCGGTAGGCTTCGCCGTTGTAGTTGCCCGTGGTCGACTCGCTGGAGTACTTGACCTCGTGGCCGGCCTCGCTCTGCTGTTCGCCGGGAGCCACGAAGTCGAGCGTGCGCTCGGCCAGTGCGGCAGCGGCATTCTCGTCGGCTGCCATCGAGCTCTTCTTGAAGTTCTCCTCGGTCTGCTGGTACCAGTAGCAGGCGTAGCGGGCGTGGTGGATCTTGTAGAAGGGTACAAGCTTGAGCGTCGACCACTTGTAGCTGTCGACGCCGGGACGGCTGACGTCGATTGTGAACGTCAGCTCAGGCGTGCGCAGACGCTCGATGCGGCTCAGCACGTCGGCGCGGTTGCCGATGAGCATCGGGGCCGTCGTCAGCTTCTTCGACGAGGCCATCGAGCCGGGGGCGTGGTCCATACGACCGGCACCGGCATACTCGTTCTGCAGCTTCTCGCCGTCGGAAGTCTGAGCAGCCAGGAGGATGGGACCGTACTTGAAGGCGATATAGTCGGTGTAGTTGGGGCACGTCTCGTAGCGCAGCTCCATGGGCAGGCTGACCTCTATCTTGTCGCCCTCGGCCCAGTCGCGGCTGACGGTGGCATAGCTGGCGGTGCCCTGCTTGACGGTGATGTCAACGGGCTGACCGTTGACCGCAATGGCAAAGCCCTCGCCGACCCACTGCGGGTGACGGATGGCCACGGTGTAGTGGCCGGCCTTGCCGATGGTGAGGGTCGTCGCCTGCTGGTCGGGGAAGGCGGTCTCCTGGGTGACAACAAAGTCGTCGCTCACGAGCGAAGAGGGGGTGAAGAGGTTGACGTAGAGCGTCTCCTTGCCGTCGTGGCTGTAGATGAAGTGACCGTACTTGGAGTGGTTCTCCATGCCCGTGCCCACGCAGCACCACATGCCCTGGTTCACCTTTGAGTAGATGCGGTAGCCCTGTGGGCGCAGGGTGGTGAAGTAGACGTAGCCGCCGGTCTCAGGGTCCTGGGTCGAAAGGATGTGGTTCCACGTGGCCTGCTCGTAGAAGTCGACGTACTTGGCATCGCCGGTGCGGTCGGCCAGCATCTCGCTGAGCTTCAGCATGTTGTTCGTGTTGCACGACTCCGGTCCGTCGAGCTGGTCGATGTAGCGGTTGCTGTTGCTCTTCGACAGGAAGTGCTCGCCAACAGAGTTGCCGCCGATGCAGACGGTGCGGTTCTTGGCCACGTCGGTCCAGAAATTCTCGGCGGCCTTGCGGTAGGTCGTTGCCGTCTTGTCAAGCTCGTAGATGCGCTCAAAGCCGATGTACTTCGGCACCTGCGTGTTGGCGTGCTTGCCGTCGAGGAACGTGGTGTTGAGCGTCTGCATGTTGTTGATCATGTCCTTGTGCGAGTATTTCTTGGCCGCCGTCAGGTACTTCTTGTCGCCAAAGATCTGGTAGGCGTCGAGCAGCGTCTCGTTCATGCCGCCGTGCTCACAGCCGAGGAAGCCCTGGAAGGCGCTCTCCGACACCTTCGCCACGAGATTGACGCTCCAGTCGGCCATCTTGTGGAACAGTTCCTTGGCCACGTCGCTATGGGCGTAGACGTAGGCATCGCGCAGACCGGCCAGCACCTTGTGCTGACAGTAGAACGGCACCCAGCCCCAGTTGCCCTGAATCTTCGACAGGTCGCCCTTGTAGAGGGCCTTCCACGAGTCGTTGATGGGCTGGCCGCCGATGAAGCCGTAAAGCCCCTCGGTGTTCTGGTCGTACTGGTCCTGGCAGTCCTTAAGTACCTCGAGCATATAGTCCAAGCGCTGTTTCAGCTTGGTGCGCTGCGCCTCGTCGTGCGAGGCGGCGTAGGCCATAGCCAATGCCGACACATAGTGGCCGCCGACGTGGCCGCTCAGGTCGAAGCCCGCGTCGCCGCCCCAGTTGGGGAAGTTGGGGTGCTTCGTCAGCCAGTTATAGTACTTGCTGGTCTTGTCGGTGGTCGATGCCAGTCCGGCCTGGCGCACGAAGGGTGTCAGCAGGCGGTTGACGTCGTACTTCATCAGCAGTTCGATGTTTTTGTCCAAGGCGGTCTTCATCGGACCGTCGAGCAGGGTGACCTCCTGCAGGTCGAAGTGCTTCGGGTAGAGCAGGCTCTGGGCCTGGGCGCTAATGCATAACATGGTGGCCAGACCTATGGTTAGCAATCTCTGTCGTTTCATCTGTTTTTCGCTTTTAGTTACTTGTTTTGGCTACAAAAGTACGCATTTTCCGCGAAAAAGCAAACAATAAGAGGGAAACATTTTGGCGGTTAGCGCGAAAAACAGTAATTTTGCAGCCTGAAACGACAACGAGATACTTTTTTGAGACAAATAAACATTAGAAAATGAAGAAAGACAAGCTGAGAATGATGGCAATAGCCGCAAGTGCTTTGCTGTTGACGACAGGTTTCACGGCCTGTGGTGGTGACGATGACGACGACCCCATTCAGGAGACTGAGGAGCAGAAGTCGTACTTCGACCGCGAACTGGAAACTGCCGATGTGACCTACGAGGTGAGACTGGGCAAGGACGAACTGAGCCTTTATGATGTGGAAGTGGAATACCGTGGCGATGACAAGAAGGACAACACCATCACGATGACCAATGCCACGTGGAGCAAAACATACCACCTGACCAAGGCTTCGCTGCCCGGTGACTTCGTGCTGCGCGCTAGACCGAAACTGAAGGAAGGTCTGCAGTTGGATAAGGATGCTAAGTTCGAAGTGGGCTGCATCACGAAGATTATCGTGAAGGTGAAAAACAAGTATGGTCGTCTCATCTGCGATGTCGACGGTATGGGATTGGTGCAGACCGAGTTCGTGACGATGACTACAGAGCAAATCGTGAATCCGTGGAGCTCGTGGGCCTCAGATTTGATGGGCTCGCTGTTCAGCCAGGATAAGAAAACAGTCGAGGTGTACGACAACAAGATAGTCTACAACGACATGACACAGCGCTACTGGTAATGCTGCAGAGGTAAGACGAAGGGGAGGGAACCGGCCGGTTCCCTCCCCTTCGTCTTACCTCTGCGGTATTATTTCTTGACCTTGTAGATGCGGAACGACATGGCGGGCACGTCGTCGAGCAGCAGGGTGGCCTTCTTACCGGCGTCGAGCTTCAGGCTGCCGGTCTTCGGCGTAATCTTCTCGGGCTGGTCAAGCGTGTTCTCGTCGTCCATCGAACCGTTGTGGCTCAGGGTGATGGTCTCGGCCGTGCGCTCGCCCTTCATGCCGGTAAGCTGGATGCTGACGGGCTGCGCCTGCTTCGACGTGTTGACCACCTTGACGATGACCTCGTTGGTGCTCTTCTCAAAGACTGCCGAGGCGAACAGACCGTCCTGACCGTCCTGTCCGGCCACGGGCTTCTTGTCCATCGTCAGCGAAAGCACGTTGCTGCCCTTGTTCATGGCAAAGAGCTGCTGGACGTAGTAGCTGACCGACTTGAACGAGCGCAGGTTGTCGTACCAGATGGCATCGGGGCGCCACTGCCAGCCCTCAACGTGGGCGAAGAGCGGGGCATAGGTGGCCATGTGGACGATGTCGGCATTGCGCTCGATGCCCGTCATGTGGGCAGCCTCATAAAGCGACGTCTCGAAGTGGTTCCACTTCTTGCCGGCACCGTGGCAGGCATACTCGCCGGCAAACACGCGAGGACCCTTGCGGTCATACGTGTCGTAGCGCAGGCCGTGGCTGAGGAACCACTTCTCGTTGCGGTAGTAGTGCTCGTCGTAGAGATCGACTTTCAGCTCCTTCATGCGGGGCTGCAGCAGGTCGAAGTCCCAGCCCTCGCTGTTCGGACCGGTGGTGCCGATGAGCTTCAGCGTGGGGTACTTGGCGCGCAGGGCGGCATTGAACTTCTTCAGGCGTTCGGTGAAGACGGGGCCGTAGCCGCCGTGTTTCTCGTCGTAGTCCCACTGCTCGTTGCCGACGCCGAGGTACTTCAGGTTGAACGGTGCGGGATGGCCCATGTCAGCGCGCACCTTACCCCACTTCGTCGTGACGTCGCCATTGGCAAACTCCACGAGGTCGATGGCATCCTGGATGTAGTCGTCGAGCTGGTCAACGGGAACGTGGACGCCGGGCTTCGTCGGGTCGGGGTTCTGGAACTGGCACGACAGTCCGCACGAGATGACGGGGAGCGGCTCGCAGCCGAAGTCCTCGCAGAGCTGGAAGAACTCAAAGAAGCCGAGACCGTACGACTGGTAGTAGTCGGGGAAGTAGCGCTGGGTGAAGGTGTAGTGCCAGCGGTTCTCGTTGAGCGGACGGTTCTCGACGGGGCCGACCGAGTTCTTCCACTGGTAGCGGGTCTCGAGGTCGGTACCCTCGACAATGCAGCCGCCGGGGAAGCGGAACACGCCGGGCTTCATGTCGAAGAGAGCCTGTGCTAGGTCCTGGCGCATGCCGTTCTCACGGCCTTTCCACGTCTTGACGGGAAACAGGCTGACGTGCTCAACGTCGGTAGTCACCTTGGAGTCGCCCCACACGCGGAGATGGGCCTTGTCGAAGGTGCGACGGGGCTTCAGGATGGCGGTGTATTTCTTCCACTCCTTGCCGCTGACGTCCACGCCGGCATTGCCCAATTTCTGGTCGTCGTTCATCGTGGCGTTGTCGACGATGTCGACATACAGCTTGGCCTTGCCGCCGTCGGGCACGCGGGCCCAGACGGAGAAGCGGTACTCCTCGCCGCCCTTCACGCCCAGGCCGAAGAAGCCGCGGTTCTCAATCATCGTATGCTTGTCGCTATGGCCCGACGGAGCCAAGCGCACGTAGTGGGGGTTGCGCTCGAAGGGACCGTCGTCCTTCAGCGTCACCTTGCCCGAGATGTCCCAACCGGCAAAGTGGTTGGGGAACTCGAACGAGCGGTTCATCACCAGTTCGGCATAGAGACCGCCGTCGGCAGCGTAGTTGATGTCCTCGAAGAAGATGCCATACATCGTCGACTGCACGGGAGCGCCGAGTTTCTTGGTGTTGACATCCATCACATGGGTCTGTGCCGAGGCACAGAGGGTCGCCGAAAGAGCTACGGCGCAGGTAAAAAGTCTTAGTTTCATTTGTAGTATGTTTGAAATGTTAATGATTTATCATAGGTTCCAGAGCCACTTGATGTTCTCGACGCTGGTGTTCTCGACATCCTCCTCAATGGCGTCGGGCAGATTGCAGAAGAAGTCGATGCCCGTTCGACGCTCCAGTTCGCGGATGTTGATGACGTAGTTGCCGAGCGGATCGTTGGAGTGGTCTACGCTCAGGTGCTCCGCCCAGAAAGCCAGGGCCTTGTAGCCGGTGCCCGACTTACGGAGCAAGGCCATGAAAAAATACTTCGGCACAATCAGCCCGTTCCTCAGCGTCGTGATGACAGGGTCTTTCACGCCGCCGTCGCCGTTGACCACATCGATGGTGCCGCCCTTGCAGACGTAGAGTGTGTCCTCAGCCTTCGAACCGGTGCTTATCCAAGAGCGCAGCTTTTCCTCCATTTTCTGCCACAGACCGGCATTGAAGGCATTATGCTGGGGCTGCATATTAGTGAGGTAGAACGTCTGAATATTGGCAGCGCTGTTGTAGAGCCGGTCGGCCGACGGGCAGATATGGCCGTGGTCGAAGCCGCTGCCCCAGAAGGGGTCGTAGTCAAAATAGCTGCCTGCGGGCATGTCGGGGTCAAAGGGGTACTGATTGGAGTCGGAATAGTAGCGCTTGGTCTTCTGCACGCGGTTGGCGGCGTACATCTGGTAGCACGACCACCGCTGCGACCGCTTTTCGCAGTCCCATTCCACGCTGTAGTTGATGCCGTACTCATCATTGGTGGTGTGGATGATGACGATGCTGTTGCCGCCCTTCACCTTCGGAAACTCCAGACGCTGCAGGGCCGGTTCCCGACTGGTGTCGTTGCGGTTGGCGTTGTATTCAACGGACGATCCGCCGTCGTCGTCATCGCCGCTACAGGCTATGCCGATGGTGGCAGCAAACAGCAGGGGGAGATATAACTTGAGTAGTTGCTTCATGTTGGAGTGTTTGTTTTAGGTTGCGAAGTTACGAACTTTTTCCCAATTCCCCAAACTTTTCGCCTCCTTTGTTGGCTGTGTCCCATGTTTTTGGTATTTTTGCAAGCCAAAAGCAGTGTTATGGACGAAAAACAAAACGAAAACCCTTTCACAGGCGAGAAGGTGCCGTCGATGAAACGCCGCAGTTACGAGCACGACTATACGGGCCAGTGTTTCTATATGGTGACGCTGGCGGTGGAAGGACGGCAGCCTCTGTTGGGGCGCGTCGTGGGTCGCGGCGATGCCGCCGAGGGTGCGGCCGACGCGCCGCGTGTGGAATTGTCGCCGTTAGGGTTGGCGGTGTGCAAGGAGTGGACGGGTATCAGCGGCTATTACCCTCAGGTGGCGGTGATAGCGCAGCAGGTGATGCCCGACCATTTCCACGGCATACTCTACTTCCGCGAGAAGACGGCGCTGCATCTGGGGCACGTCATACGCGGGTTCAAGGCGGGCTGCAACCGGGCGTACCGCGATATTATTGCGACAGAGTCGCAACACACGAGAGAAGGGGCGGCCCCTACCCTCGCCGCCCCTTCCTCGTGCACACCTCCCGCCGCTACCGCCGCCCCTTCCTCGTGCGCTGCGACTCCGTCGCAGCGAAAGCGCGGCCTCCTCTGGGAGAAAGGCTACAACGACCGCATCCTGCACAACTACAGCACGCTGGACAAATGGAAAGCCTACCTGCACGATAACCCGCGCCGCCTCATCGTGAAGCGCGAACACCCGGACCTGTTCCGCGTCCAGCGCAACCTGGAGTATGCCGGCATGACGTTCTCGGCTATCGGCAACCGCTTCCTGCTCGACCGTCCGCTGAAGGTGCAGGTGCAGTGCTCGCGGTCGATAACGCCGGTGGCCCTGTCGCAGAAGATTCAGGAGATGCTGGTTCTCGGTGCCCAAGGAGCGGTCTTTGTGTCGCCCTGTATCTCAAAAGGCGAACAGGCGGTGATGCGCGAAGTGTTTGCCGCAGGTTTTCCCATCGTTTACCTGCAAGAGAACGGTTTTACGGACCTCGCCAAGCCGGGCGGCAAGCGCTTCGATGCCTGTGCCCGTGGGCAGATGCTGATTCTGGCTCCATGGGAGCACCATAACGGCCGCATTCCCATCACCCGCGACAAGTGCCTGCTGCTGAACGAAATGGCGCGGCGCATCTGCGAGTGAAGCTGCGACGGAGTCGCAGCAAACGAGGGAAGGGGCGGCGGAAAAGCGAGGGAAGGGGCGGTTTCAGTAAACCGCCCCTTCCCTCGTGCATTGCGACTCCGTCGCAATTAGTATTATTCAGCGTAAGTAATGGTCAGTGTCTTGATGCGAAGCTGCGTCCCACCCTTGGCCTCGGAATGGTCGTTCACAATCTTGACAGTTGAGGCACTCAAGTTGCTGAATGACACCTTTGTATCGCTCTCCTTCTTAATACTCACCTTGCTACCGCCATCTGCGTATGCCATATCATTGCCATTATATTTGGTAGACCCTGAAGGATCTGTAGTTTCAATCTCAATCTTCACAATCTTCTTGCTGGCGGTAATAGTTACTGTGTTCTTGGCATAGATGCGTACTGAAGCATAGCTGCCACCATAATAGGCCGGAGCTGTGGAACCTTCGCCCTTGTCGAAGACAATCTTTGTGCCGTCAGAGAGCGTCTTCTGGGTGGCAGCACCCTTATCCTCGAAACCAAAGTCGGCAGCGGCAATGCTGATGGAAGCACCACTGACTTCGCCACCACCTCCGGGCGTATCGCCGCCACCAGGCGTGTCGCCACCCTCGATGCTGACGAAGTAGGCGTTCGTCACCTCAATCTTGTCATTGTAGGAGCCGCGGGTACCGATGATGGTCAGCGTGCAGCCGTTCTTGATGCCCTTGGCAGCCACCAAGTCCTGGAACTTCTTCTTCTCGCCTCCCTTCTCGGAGAGCAGGCCGTAGACGTAGACTGAACCCGTAGCGTCTTCAAGGTCGAAGTTGCCGTATTGGTCGCCGTCCTTCAGGTTCTTCACCGTACCAGTCAGCTGATACCAGACGTCGTTGCTCTCGGCGGCAGCATTGAAGTCGGCCACCGTGACGGTCTTGACTTCGCCGCCAGGCTGCGGAGTCGGCGTGCCGCCGCTGCTCTCCGTCTTACCGTTGAGCGAGTAGAGGTATGCCTTGCCCTGCACGGTTTCAGGGGTATTGCCCTTGTAGTTGGTGACCTTACCACAGACGATGACCTCGTCGCCCTCCTTCAGCAGGTCGCCAGCGGTATACTTCTGATTGCCGAGATAGAGGGCACGATAGACGGTGAACTCGTTGCCAGCCTTGCCGTCGTCAGAGATGTTGAACGTGGCGTTTCCAAACTGAGTGCCGAACTGATCGGTGATTGACGACACCTTACCTTTAATATATACGTCCTTGTCAGACTCCTTGTCGCCGACCGTCTTGGCGTAGTTCACAGCGGCTACAGCGTTGAAGGGGTTGCTGAGCGAGCCGTCACCCTTGGCTTCGCCCTGAGGCGTGTCGCCACCACCGCCTTCGCTCTTGCCGTTGAGCGAGTAGAGGTAAGCCTTGCCTTGCACGGTCTCGGGCGTGTTACCCTTGTAGTTGGTGACCTTACCACAGACGATGACCTCGTCGCCCTCCTTCAGCAGGTCGCCTGAGGTGTACTTCTTGTTGCCGAGATAGAGGGCACGATAGACGGTGAACTCATTGCTCGGCGTGCCGTCCTCAGAAATGTTGAACGTGGCGTTTCCGAACTGGGTGCTATACTGGTCGGAGATTGACGACACCTTACCTTTGATATATACGTCCTTGTCAGACTCCTTGTCGCCCACCTCCTTGGCGTAGGCTACGGCTCCTGCCGGGTTGAACGGGTCTTCGAGCGTTCCGCTGCCCTTGGCCTCGGCAGGCGTGTCGCTGCCGCCACCACCTTCGTCCACGCCGTTGAGCGAGTAGAGGAAGGCCGAGCCTTGCACGGTCTCGGGAGTGTTGCCGCGGTAGTTGACGACATTACCATAGATGATGACTTCGTCGCCGACCTTGATTTGCGTCTTGCCGCTGCTGTATTTCTTGTTGCCCAAGTACAGGCCACGCCAGAAGATGAACTTGTTGCCGCCATCCTTCGAGTCGGAAATCTCGAACGTGGCGTTGCCGAAGTTCGTGGAATACTCCTCAGTGACGGCGGTGATGAAGCCCTTGATGTAGACGGCCTTGTCGGAGTTGGCCTGTCCGAACGACTTGGCGTAGTTGATGGCGTCGGCAACGGTATAGGGCTTTTCCAGCGTGCCCTCGCCTTCGTACGTGACTACGGGTTTCTGGCCTGGAACGGGTGTGGGGTACGGTTCGGGAACGTCCTCACAAGCGGTGAATGTCATGGCTGCGATGGCCAGGGCCATGACGCTGTACAGTATTTTCTTCATAGTTGTATGTTTTTTGCTCTGTTCTAATTACTCAATTCTCAATTATTTGGCAGGAACGATGTCGCTCTCCTTGCGGATGAGAACCTGCCACGTGTCACGATAGCGGGTGGCAATGCCCGTGATGTCGACGGTAAGGGGCTTCTTGTTCACCTCGTCGTAGGGCAGCGTGTTGGCTGCGAACTTGGCGTAGGTGCTGGTGCGGATGACCACCTTCGACTCTGGGAACTGCGACAGCTTGCGGTTGACGCAGCCGCCGAGGATGGTGACGCTGCTGTCGCCGGGAGCATAGGTGTTGGTGCCGTTGGCATCAGCGAAGGTGACGTTCTTGATGGTCACCAACTTTGCACAGTTCTCGTCCATGTTCATGTTCACGTCGAACTCAATGGGCTGCACGGGCTGGATAGCGCTGGCGGTGAACTTGAAGTGCTTCTGGAACACGTCCTTGTTCATGCGCCCGATGCTGCTGCCGTTGTAAGGCGCGCCGATTTCTGGCTGCCGTGAGTAGCCGCCGACGTAGAGCCCCTTCAGGTCGACGATGATTTCCTGACCTTCAACCAAGTAGCCGCTGATGCCGCTCTCGTTGACGGCGACGATGATGGCGCCCGTCTCGTCCTGCATCATAAACTGCTTGTAGATGTTGCCACGTATGTCGTTGGCCGTCACGCGTCCCTTGATTTTCAGGTCCTTGTCAACCAGCGCGTTCTGGTCGGTGGTAGCAAAGACGTTGGGATACATCTGCTTCAGTTGGGCAATGGTGACAATGTTGCTGTCGTCGATGCTGCTGTTGCCGTAGAGGCTGGCGCCGTTGGGGGTATAGACATCCCACTCGGTGTCCTGACAGGCCGCGAACAAAAGTGAAAAAGTAAAAAGGTAAAAAGGTAAAAGTGCCTTCTGCCTAATGCTTATCATTGTTTTCATAATGCTCCTCCTTTCTTTAGAATTGGTAGTTAATCAGCAGCATACCGTTGATGCCGTTGGCATAGAACTTACGCGGACTCTGCTGGAAGCGGTAGGCATTGTTGGTGCGCTCCTCCTCCTGCTTGGTGTCGAGACGGTTCTGCTCCATACCGCCGGTACAGATCTTGATGTTGTTCAGGATGTTGGTCAGCATCAGGTTGAAGCCGATGCGGCGGCCCTGCTTCAGGCGGAAAGTCTTGCCGATAGAGGCGTCGAGCATGAAGCCGCCGTCGCCCTTGCTCTGGTCGGGGCTGTCGAAGGTCTTCACACCGTTGACGAGGCTCTTGGGCACCTCGGTCTCGCGGCGCGAGATAGGTGCGAAGTACATATATATATTGTCGTAGTAGTTGCCGATGAGGTCGATGTACCAGAAGTTCTTGTGGTAGGCCAGGTCGATGCTGAAGGCGTTCAGCGGGGTGCTGCCCTCGCGCATGCCGTCGATGATACAAAGCTCGTCGACGTAGGTGCCGCTGTTGGAGAGCAGCATGCGCATGTCGGCATTATTGGTGTACTTGGCTTCGCTGACGGTGCCCAGCAACTTGACGTTCAGCCACTCAGTAGCCCTGACGTTGGCTCCCAGCTCAACACCGTAGTACTTCTTCTGGATGTTCGACAGTGATACGTAGGCAAACGAGCTCTCGATGTCGCTGTAGAAGAGGCTCTGCTCGGTGACATCCTTCAGTTCGGCATAGTAGGCGTTCAGGCTGAGGCTCAGCAGGGCGTTCTTCCACTGGTAACCGAACTCGCCCGAGAAGATCTTCTCCTGCTTCAGGTCCTTCACGAAGTCGTTGTTGATCTGTGCGGCAGCAAAGGACGTGCGCGGAGTGGGGGTCTTCCACTCGTAGCCGATGCCGAGGGCGACGGCATGTCCCTTACCGATGTTGATGTTGGCACCGGCCTTGCCGCCTCCATCAAGGAACTTGGCCGTGCCGCTCTTGCCGTAGCTGTTGTCGGCAGCCATACCGTTGCGCATCTTACCGTCGCGCTGCATGGTAGTACCAGCCACGCGGCCCGAAACGAACAGGTGGGTGAACCGCAGGTCTTTCGAATAAGAAGCCCACGCCTGTGCCTTCTTGACGAGGATGTTATAGTCGTAGCCGAAGGTGTCGCCTACCTTTACCTCCTTGGGCGACGTGCCTTCGTTCATGTCGTAGAAGACCTTCGGCGACAGCGAGCCGAAGTCCTTCAGGGCGTAGGTGTTGACGTTATGGAACTTGGCATTGCCCAGCAGGTCGTCCATCGTCTGGTAGTGCATGCCCGTGTTCGAGGTCAGCTGCAGTCCGGCGTTCAGCGCCGAACTGGTAGTCAGCTGCTTCTGCAGGTTCGTGGCCAGGTTGAACTGCAACTGGTCGTCGTGGAAGCGCTGCACGTAGTACATGGCGTCCTGTCCCTCGGCGGCCATCAGACTGTTGGCGTAGTAGAGGCGGCCCCAGTTGATCTGGCGGTTGTCCTCCGAGGCACTCAGGTAGTCGTAGGCGGCCTTCCAGTTCTCGTAGGCGGCATCGTCGCGGAAGAGCGTGGCCTCTGGGTTCCAGACGTTGAAGTTGAAGCTCGGCATCAGCGAGTAGTAGTCAGGCTCGGGGTTCGTACCGCCGTTGTAGGCCAGTCGGCTGTTGCTGTACGTGGTGTAGCGGCCGAGGAGCGTGGTGATGAGCTTCGTGTTGTCGTCTATCTTCCAGTCCCACGTCAGCAGGGCGGCGGGCGAGAAGTCCTTCACGATGCGGGCGTTGCGCTTCTTGCCGTCCTGATAACCCCAGTTGGGGTTGTAGTTGTGGGTGCCGGCTATCCAGTACATCTCGTCAGTGGCTCCGCGCTGTGCACCTCGCTGCGTCGGGTTGCCCCAGGTGACCAATGATACGGAGTGCTGGTTGTTGATGATTTTCTCGGCTCCGAGGAAGTAGCTCAGCGAGTTGTACGACGTTCCCTCGATGGTACCGATGCCGTTACCCCAGCGGTAGGTCAGGCTTCCGGTCAGCGCCCAGCCGTTCTCCATGACGCCCGAGTTATAGGTGTACATGGCGCGCATGTTGTAACTGCGGTTGGCCAGTGCCAGCGAAGCCCGCTGCCCCGTAGCGAAGCTCGACGGGCGGAAGTTGTAGTTGCCTGAGCCGCCGAGGGCACTCATCGAGTAGTTGTTGTCCTCGAAGGGCAGCGACGACTCGCGGCCGCGCGTCTGGTTGTTCAGTCCGCCCACAAAGGAGTAGCCAAACTGTCCTCGCTCAATGTCGTTCACAAGGTTGCCGTTGATGTACATATCGGTGTACTGGGCATTGTACGCACGATACTTGAAGCGGGCCGGACTGAACCGGTAGCCCACTTCGTTGGCATACACATTCCGGTTGGAAGAGATGACCGTGATGTTCTGAGTCGCCGTCTCGTCATCTTCCAACTGCGCCTCAGTGAAGGTGAAAGCCGTCTCGTCCTGCAGCTCATGGACTACGGAGTCAACAGGCTCCTGAGCCGCGGCGGCAGTAGTACAGCATAACCCCATCACTACTAATTTCAGCGTCTTTCTCATAGGATGTCGTTTTTGCGGTTATTGTAATATTTCTCGTTCTTTGAGGGCAAAGTTACGAAAAAAACGTGAGCCGACAAAACTTTTTCGGAAAAAGTATCACCATTTCCGAAAAAAACATTATCTTTGCACAGATTTATTACTGACCGACTATGAAAAGAAGCATGACATTCCTGGTGTTCGTCTTGCTATTGGCAACGAGCACAACCCGCGCCCAGACGCGGTATTCGGTTTATGGTATAGGGTTCTATAATCTGGAGAACCTCTTCGACACCAAGCACGATGCCGGTAAGAACGACTATGAGTATCTGCCCGACGGCACTAACAAGTGGACGGAGCTGAAGTATAACAGCAAGCTGAAGAATATGTCGCGCGTGCTCTCCGAGATGGGTACCGACTGGCTGCCTGAAGTGGGATGTGCCGCCATCGGCGTCAGCGAGGTCGAGAATGCCAGATGTCTGACCGACCTCTGCAACCAGCCGCCGCTGAAGGCCAAGAACTTCAAGTTCGTCCACATCGAGGGTCCCGACCAGCGCGGCGTCGACTGCGCCCTGCTCTACAACCCGTCGCTCTTCCGCGTGCGCAGCCAGGAGCTCGTACCTTATGTATATACACAGGCCAAGGACGCCGGACGTGCCACCCGTGGATTCCTCCTGGTGAACGGTGTGCTGGCTGGCGAGAACGTGTCTATCATCGTCTGCCACCTGCCGTCACGCGGCGCCGAGTCGTTCTATCGTGAAGAAGGCGGCCGTCAGGTCCGTGAACTGAAGGAGCGGATACAAAGGCAAGACCCCAATGTCAAGATCATCATCATGGGCGACATGAACGACGACCCTCAGGACAAGTCGATGGCCGTAGCCCTCGGTGCCAAGCGTAAGATTAAGGATGTGCCGAAAAACGGTCTCTACAACCCGTGGTGGGACGTGCTGGCTTCGGGAACTGGTACCCTGCAGTATGACGGCAAGTGGAACCTGTTCGACCAAATTATCCTGAGCCAGAACCTGCTGCACCAGGAAGGAGCCAACGACTACAACACGCTGAAACTGAGAAGACACCAGATATTCCGCCGCGACTACCTCTTCCAGAAGGACGGCCGCTACAAGGGCAACACCCTGCGTACGCATGCCGGCGGTGTCTGGCTCAACGGCTACAGCGACCACCTGCCCACCGTGGTCTACCTGATGAAGGAACAACGGAAACGATAACGATAACGATAACGAAAACGATAACAATAACGAAGACATGAGAAGAATACTAACTACTTTGCTGCTGGCATCAGTGACCTTCACGATGTCAGTAGCTGCTAATAAGCGAACCACCGTAACACAGGTGACGGAAGCAGTAACACTGACTGAAGATGTGGACTATATCATCTCGTCAGCAACGCCCTTCGCCGAAGGAGCCTCCATCGACATCGTCAACACCGACCACGCCGTGATCATCCTGAACGCCGTGAAGCCTTCGGCAGCCATCAAGATGCTGGCCAACTACGTGAAGATTAACGGTGTCAAGGCTGCAAACAACAACAACTGCCAGGTGAAGATCTACAACCGTGGTGCCATCATCCTGCCCTACGGCAACAGCGCCAAGCCGCTGACCGTCTACTCGGAGCCCGGCTTCGGCGGCACGGCTGTCAATGACTTCGGCACTGAGAACAGCGGCGGCTACATGAACACCCTCACAGCGGCCAAGCTGAACAACAAGATACGCTCGTTCAAGCTGAAGCGCGGCTATATGGTCACCTTCTCAACCCTGCCCAGCGGTCGCGGCTACAGCCGCTGCTTCATTGCCGCCGACAAGGATGTGGAAATGGCTTCGCTGCCCGATGTGCTCGACCAGCGCATCTCGTCCTACCGCGTGTTTAAGTGGTATGACACAGGAAAGAAACAGCTGGCCAACAACACGCAAACCGCCGCACTCTCTGCCCTCAACGTGCAGAGCTGCTACGACTGGGGACAGGGCAACGGCAGTCTGCTGCCCGACTATGAGTGGGTGCCCAACCACATCTATGAGGACTGGCCGTCGTCGGCCACCATTGGCGGTACATCGCAGTCGCCCCACACCAAGAACAACAACGAGCCGCGCAACTCGTCCGACGACCACCCGCAGGACTTGGCTACCATCCTTGGCAACTGGGAGAACATGATGCGCACTGGCCTGCGTCTCTGCTCGCCGGCCTCATGGGACGGCAGCGACTATGACAACGCAACGGGCTTCCTGGCTCAGTTCCTGGACTCTATCGATGCGCGCGGATGGCGTTGCGACATCATCGACCTGCACTGCTACTGGCCTGAAAACAAGTTCAATAACATCCACAATTGGAGCGATAAGTACAAGCGCCCGATATGGATTTCAGAGTGGTGCTGGGGCGCTTCGTGGAGCAATAACGGTGCCTTTGCCAGCGGAACGACCGAGGCTCAGGTGAAGGCTGCCCTGCAGCGCATCTGCTCCAACCTGAACAACTGGAACTACGTGGAGCGCTACTATTACTGGAACAGCGAGCGCGACCCGTCGAAGCTCTACAAAAACGGCAAGCTGACGCCTGCCGGCGAATACTACGCCTCGATGAACTCCGGCCTGGGCTACAACGGCAGGTACGACTTCGTGCCCACCACGCCGCGTCAGTATGCGCCCTCAGCCTTCTCGGTAACGGTTGCCGACGGCACGGCCACCATCAAGTGGCGCGACCAGAACGGCGAGTACAACCAGCTGATGCAACTGGAGCGCAAGCTGAAGGGCGGACAGTGGGAACTGCTGGCCGACATCGAGCAGAAGGAGCAGGCCTCCAGCTACACCTACAAGGACGCGAACGCTCCCGAGGGTGCCCAGTACCGTCTGCACCTGATTGACCTCAACGGAACAAGCTACTACACAAATAACGACATGGATGCCGGCGACGCCGTGCAGACCACTGAAGGCGAGACGCGCTACGTCGGCGGCAACCTGCTGACGAATGGCGACTTCGACCTCGGCACGCTCGACTGGACGGCTGGTACGGGTGCCGCCATCGGTCAGCCTTACTTCCAGGTGGTGCCCGTCGGCGGTATCGACGGCGGCAGCTACCTGCAGGCCTACGGCTCGGCGGCCATGAACACCGTGCAGTCGCTGAAGCGCTACGTCGCCGTGCAGCCCAATACCGACTACATCTTCCGCTGTGCCTCGCGCAACGGCGGCAGCAACCAGCAGCTGAACCTCAGTGCCGACGACAAGTCGGCTGGCTCGCTCGTGACGCGTCTGAAGAATACCTCCGACTGGAACATGCAGTCGGTGACCTTTAACAGCGGCGACAAGAACTACGTGCTCATCGCCTTCAACACGCTCCAGGCTAAGGCACAGTTTGACAAGATGGAACTGCGACAGCTCTTCACCACCCGCAACGAGGCTGTGGCCGACGGTATGGAGAAACTGCGCATAGAGGCCAAGGCTGTCATGGCCTACAACGCTGCACCCGAGCTGGCTGCGCTGAACACCGAACTGCAGCAGCGCTTAGACGCTCTCACCACGGCTGACGACGACGCACTTGCTCAGGGCCAGACCGCCATCGCCGAACTGCTGCAGGCTATTACCGACCGTGTTGCCATCGACTCGCTGAACACGATAATCGACGCCCTGAGACAGGCCGATGTCGCCCTGCCCAATGAACTGAATATTCTGGGAGCCGTGGCTCCGGAGAACTACACAGCACAGTACTTCACCGGCCGCCGCCAGACCATGCAGCAGGCCCTCGACGGCTTCCTGACCTACATCGACGCCGAGGTGCAGCCGCAGTCGCCCTCCTTCGCCAGCGACAAGGGCTGGGAGACGAAGGTCGGCACCTACACCGGCGGCGACCAGCGCACCAACACCTACGGCGGCAAGAACTGCTGGAATGCCTGGTGGGCAAACGTCAACGCCTCCGTCGGCGCCAAGCAGACGATGGCTATCCGCCAGAAAATAGAAAAGCTGCCCGAAGGCCTCTATGCCTTAGAGTGCAAGGGCTCGACGCAGCACTACTGCGTGACCGACCAGCACGGCTACCTTATTTATAATAGTGAGACGCTCGTCACGCCGCCGCTCACCGCCGACTACATGGACCTGCCCACCGTCGGCAACATCTGGCAGACGCTGACCACGCCCCCCGTCTATGTCGAGGACGGCGGAACCGTTACCATCGGTTTCCAAGGCTCTAAGGAGGGCGCAGTCAACAATGCCTGGCACCCCTTCGGCGAGACGGGCAACAATGGCGACCGCCGCGAAGGCTGGTGGTGCGCCACCGACTTCCGTCTGCTCTATCACCCGATGAAGAAGATGACCACCGCTGCCGGACAGTGGGGTACCGTCTGTCTGCCTTATGCCTACGACGTGCCCGCCGGTGCCAAGTTCTACCAGATAGCCGGCATTCTGAAGGACCACTCGAAAATCTGCCTGGAGGAAATCAGCGGCCCGACCGTCGAGGCCGGCAAGCCCCTCATCTTCCTGGCTGAGGCCGACCGGCTGATATTCAGCGAATATGGCGAGAAGGTGAAAACGCCCAGCAACTACAAGAACGAGAACAACCTGCGCGGCTTCTTCGAGGCAACGGGTAAGGCTCCCGTCGATTCTTACGTGCTGATGGGCGGCACTTGGTGCCGCGTAGTATCGACGCGCCCAGCCCTCGTCTCCTACGAAGCCATTATCTACAAGCTCGACGACATGACCGAGCTCGACAGCTGGGCAGGCATGACGATGCCCATCACCGATAGCGACTATACTAACGTTAACGTTAACCTTAACGATAACGATAACGCCGGCGTGGCCTATACGCTGGGCGGTCAGCGAGCCACGGGAAAGCGCGGCATCGTCATCGAGACCAACGGCGGAAAGACGCGGAAGGTCGTCAGGCGATAGACTGCCAGAGCCAGGCCATATAGCCTAAGAACACCAGAACGAGCACGGCGCCCTCCCAACGGGCGACCGTGTATTTTGTATAGGAGAAGCCCCAGACCATCAGCACGCTCACTATCATCACCGACAGGTCGACCAGCGTGATGCCCTGTATCGCCATCGGACTGATGGTGGCCGTCAGACCGAGGATGAGCAGGATATTGAAGACGTTTGAGCCGATGACGTTGCCGATGGCGATGGCCGACTGCCCCTTGCGGGCTGCCACCACGCTCGTGGCCAGTTCGGGCATAGACGTGCCGCCGGCCACGATGGTCAGACCGATGACGCCCTCGCTGATGTTCAGCTCGCGGGCCACGTTGGTGGCCGAGTCCACAAACAGGTTACTGCCGAAGATCAGGCACGCCAGTCCGATCACCACAAACAGCACGCCCTTCCAGACGCCCATCGTCGTGACAGCACCGTCTTCCTCCTCTTCTCTCGTTTGCTGCGGCTTTGTCGCAGCCACCCTGAACGTATAAAACATAAACACGGCGAACCCCACCAGCAGCAGCAGTCCGTCCATGCGGCTGAGCTCATGCCCGCTGATGTTGCCCGTCGGCAGGAAGTCCATGCAGGCCGCCAACAGCAGCACAGAGGCAACGACTGTAAACGGGATATCCTTCCTCACCGTCGATTTCGCAATCACCATCGGAGCCACCATCGCCGCGCAGCCCACGATGAGCAGCGTGTTGAAAGTGTTCGAGCCGACGACGTTACCCAGCGCCATGTCGGGCGTGCCCTTCAGGGCCGACACTAAGCTGACGAACAGCTCAGGTGCCGACGTGCCCGCCGCCACAATCGTCAGTCCAATCACTATCTCGGGCACGTTCATCCGCCGAGCCAGTCCCGATGCTCCCTCCGTCAGTCGGTCGGCGCCCCAGAGTACAAGGGCCACGCCGACCACAATAAAGACAATGTCTAATACCATAACAAATTTACAAGGCCGCAAAGATACGAACAAATTTCCAAACCGCCAAATCTTTGGACGAAAATGTCGTGCTAACCGCCTCGACCGTCTGTCTAACCGTCTAATACCGAAAGCGACGGTGATGGCTGTTGTGGCCACCGCCGCCGCTCTTGTCGGAATTATGCTGCGTGCATTTTGTCCCAACGAATGACACGCATAACACCTCGCCACGTCATTTCACGTCAAACCGCATGCTCCCGCGATTTCTTCATAAGATAAAGTGCATACACTATACCCATTGCAGCAAACACGCATACACCTAATAGAAAATGTGTCAAATCCATATCCAATCAATTATTTTTACCATTACCAATCTTTACAAACAACAATCCTAATATAGCTAACAGTATTATGGCCAAAGCTCCATATTGAATAGCCATAGTGTCCTCATGTACTCATGTCCTCATGTCAAAAAAGTGTCCTCATGTACTCATGTCTAAAAAGTGTCCTCATGTCAAAAAGATGTCTCTTTCATCAGACATAAATAGAGTGAAAAACCTCACCGCGCAAGGGGCAGTGAAAGTGGGGCAAGCACGCAAGTCATTGCTTTGCATAATACTCAAGGAACGATTCTGGTGACAATATGGGGATGCCGTCTTGTGGAAAGTGGCGTTTCCTGTCCCTCGTTACTATCACATCACAGCCATTTGCTACGGCTGCTTCATACTGCAACATATCCTCGAAATCAGGCAGATCGGAGTTGAGCGCATTTGAGACCTGAACGTCATCCATCGTAGCAGCCTTAACGTATTTTTTCAGAATTCTTAGTCCATTAACTGCTCGTTCATACCCCACATTCTTTCTTGCCGTATAAACACAATTAGCAAATGTCAAAGGAGTTGCATACATCTGAACCAGTCCCTTCACGCCCAAATCAAAGACATTTGAGGATGCCAATAGGAAAGGCTGACGTCCTTCCATAATGTCGAGTATTATGTTTGTGTCAATAAACACCTTCTTCATAAGTCATACTTCTCAGACAGATAGTCCATTCTCGCAATGTCGCCATTAAGGTCGTCATCATGCGGAACTGTAGGCTTTGCAAAGCCTATCAGCTGTTGCAACTCGGGTGATAACTCTCCAATTTCCTTCATTTTATAATTCCTCGTTTTTGACGGAACAAATCGTAGAATAAGTGAAGCCACCCATTCGTCTACACTCATATTTTGTCTGTGAGCATAGCTTTCCGCCTTATTGTACAACGACGTGTTCAAACTTATTGTTGCCATAGCCAAACGTCAATCATCAAAACTATCATATTGCATATTTCGACGGCAAAGATACGAACAAATTTCCAAACCGCCAAACTTTAGCCCCTCTTTTTCTGTAAGGGCATGAGAACGGGTCTCATGTCCTCATGTCAAAAAGAGGGAGTCATGTCAAGAACCGAGAAGATACTGGCAAAGCTGCTCTACATCCTCGCCGTCGAGCAGGCCGTCGCCGTTCACGTCGGCAATCAGGGCTTCTGTCTCCGTATGCTAACGAGTGTTTCGACAGAGTATGCAGCTGACCATACCATATATAACCTTCAGTCTTGAACGCATCAACAAATGCCTTTCTACTAATGTTATCGTCACCCTCTGGCCACACACTGACACCATCCGTCTCTTCATCAGGCCACAACCAGCGATCCTTGCGTCCAAAAGCCCAAGCTATACAATTGTAATCAGTGTCCTCGGGACTTGTTATCTCAAAACCCGCATCGTACAGCAGGCCAGGAAAAGCACTCAAGATTTCTTCAGTTCGGATATCCATTGTCTACAAGCATCAGTTACACTACAGCCTTCTCCAATTTTCTTATGGAATATCGCATTAAGAGCCCACACAAGGTTGGAGGGCTTACGTTCAATTTCTTCAACAATATATGGAACAGCATTACCTCCCATATTGACAATCCGGAGGAAAGATGGTTGTCTTGTAATCGTCGCGACAGATGACAGGAATCGTGTTTCACGCTGCCACTCCTCAAGATATTTGGCGAAAAGAACCTTATCGTCGGATTCCTTCATGGTGTTTATTAAAAAAGCCACCACAGCCTGTTTGTCTTTCAGACTCATATCCCTCATCAGTCCCATATAGGGTGCCATAGGGGTCAGTTGAATACCATCGCTCAAAGTCATATCTTCTGATGTGTTATTATGTTAATGCGCCGCAAAGATACGAACAAAAATCCGAACCGCCAAACTTTAGCCCCTCTTTTTCTGTAAGGACATGAGAACGGGTCTCATGTCCTCATGTCAAAAAGGGTACACCCGACCTTTAGTCAATGGAACCAGTCTAAATTCAGGAACAGATGTTCATCAGTTTGAAGAACTCTTGTGGTTCCACCACTGAGTCATCTGACGGAAAGTCTTTCTTATTGCGAGTAATGATGAAATCTGCTTTTGCATCAACCGCAGCGAAGAACTGGGCATCATCCTCAAAATCTTTTCCGCGTCTGAGTATACAACGTTCCACGACACTCACCCCCATAGATGTTACCGTCAACGTCGGAAGCAAAGAAACCAGAATGTCGTAAATGTCTTCCTTTGCATAGCGCAGTTTTTGCAACACATAAACCGTATTGAAAACGGAAAGATCCGACACAATCAATTCGTTGCCAGACCTTCCTAACTGGAAAAGTATCGCTGCATCTCTGCCAAACGGCTCGCGACCAGTAATCAAGTCGATGATGATGTTCGTATCAAGAAAC
The DNA here is from genome assembly GCA_017395215.1 of Prevotella sp. GTDB lineage: Bacteria > Bacteroidota > Bacteroidia > Bacteroidales > Bacteroidaceae > Prevotella. Next base: position 54,020 of record JAFPVW010000023.1, read on the forward strand.
AATTTCATAGGGCAAGATAGTCCTTTAGCCGCGCCTCCCCAACAAAGGCCTTCTCATTAAAATCAGCTGGAATGGGAAATCTGCCCATCATTCTTTTAATGTCATCATCAATTTCAACCTTTGTCGGTGTATCAAACAAGGGATTAACCTTTTGACGAGTATGAGAAAGCAGCCTTTTCCCATAGCTTGACATTTTCTGAAGCATAGCCTCATCCATAAGGTTCATGTCATTAGCTATCGACGTTCTTAACTCTAATGCTGTCATATTTCCTATCAATTATTATTCCAACGCCGCAAAGATACGAACAAATTTCCAAACCGCCAAACTTTAGCCTCTCTTTTTCTGTAAGGGCATGAGAACGGGGTGACAGGAGGACAAGAGAACAGGAGAACTAAGACAGGAGAACAGAAGGGCTATTATGTACTCATGTCAAAAAGAAGTACTCATGTCAAGAACCGAGAAGATACTGGCAAAGCAGCTCTACGTCCTTGCCGTCGAGCACGCCGTCGCCGTTCACGTCGGCAATCCGCGCTTCTGTCTCCGTATGCTCACGGCCCTGGATGAAGGCTATCAGGAGAGTCACGTCGGCAATGTCCAGCCGCCCGTCACCGTTCACGTCGCCCATCTCGATGTACTCGCCGAAGTAAGACCAGCCTTTAGCGGCCTTATAAGCCTCCTTGCAGCCGTAGGGTACAACAAGATGACCTGCATAGAAAACGTAGTAAAAAGCATATTCGTTGATAGGTGCAGGTGTCTTGGATTTCGCATATACATATAGATCACCTTCAGGAATGAATATCGTACCTGACGGTTCTCCGTTGACATACGGATTGACAGCCATAGAATACATAAACCGTAAGCTGGCAGGCAGTGACAACGTTTTGATAGGCCCGGAAAAAGAGTGCCAACCAATAGTATCAACACCCTCTTCAAGTACCACATTAGTCAACAGACTACAACCATCGAAGGCGTAGTCACCAATGGTATTTACATTGCCTGGTACGCGCAGCTCACCCTTGATGCTGCTCTTGTAGAAGGCAGAGTCGTTGATGGCGGGCAGGCTAGTGAAATAGCGCAGTTCGGGGAACTCACCGATGTCAGTCCGCTCGCGGAACACCGAGCCCAGCGTCGTCACCGCCGCCGCCTCCTCTTCAGACAGTTCTCCGTCACCGTTCGAGTCCCAGTTGGCCACGCACACCGCCTTCACCCCGGCATCTACAAAAGTGATGTCGGCACCCCTTAATTGGAGCGACAGGGCAAGGACTATTAGCACTAAAAGTGTACGCATATCACATCGTTTTGCACATTGCGCTGCAAAGTTATCAATTTTCCGCGAAACAGCCAAACATATAGGGCGATTTTTGCGAAACAACAACAGCGGCAGTGGCACGTCTGCTGCCACTGTCGCCGCTGTCATTCCGTAGATTGTTGCCTGAAGTCAATTCATGTCATCCCACATACTCTGCCTCAGATAACGGGAACCGTTACCTGAATTTTCAGGGTCTGTTGTGCCATCGCCTGCTGGGACATCATTGACCGTTGTTGTGTTAGGAGGTGTAATAGACCCCTCCATCATAACAGGCAGATGCACGGCTATAGTCTTTATTTTTGGAGCAATATAATTACATTTCATTTTATTACCAAATTTGCTTATTATTCACTTTATCAGTCTATTACAATCTTTCGTCCTCCGACAATATAGATGCCCTTAGGCAGGCCTTTGGTCGTGGTTCCCATGTACTTACCAGAGATACAATAGACCTTTTTGCTGCGAACAGCAGACAGCTGAACGTCGCCGTCAAGCATATCAATGGCAGTCATCTGGTTGCCGTCCTCGTCAAGTTCAATAATGTCATCATCCATTGTAAAGATGTAACGTGCATTGTTTTGGGCTGATTCAAAGTCGTAATCATTACGCCCAACAAAGCCAAGCCTGAAGTCCTTGTCGGCAGGGAGCAAGTCACCCTTTGTTGCCTGTGGATAGACACTGAGTTTCTTGCCATTGTAAATCTTGCCATTATAAACCGTGGTTGAGTCAATACGGAAGCCACCATCACCCGTAGTATTACCATTTTCAGTGAGGCGAGTAGTCTTTTCCGGCGTAGCCATCAGTACACACTTGTAAGGTGCCCACTTAAAACCTCTGTCCACTTGATAGTGCTGCCAGCCTCCGTTAACCATGTACAGGCAATAAAGCGGAAGGGGTTGCTCCCAGAACTGGCCAATCATCGTATAATAGTAATTATGCCAATTCCCTTGTTCATCCTTAAATTGCAATTTCTTCGATTCCGGATTATCCTGAACTGCCAACACCTTATGCTTCTCGTAAGGCTTTGCAAACTTCAGCGTTTTCTTTTTCTGAGTATTATTAGCCTCATAAAGCTGTTCAAAGTAATCCAAAGAATCAGCAGTCGCTCTGTTAACGCATGAACTTGATGGCTTGAAATCGTCAGCATAACGCTTCAATAGATATAGGCCCAGATTCTGGTTAGGTATTATCTCACCTTGACGTTTGTAGGCTTTGATAATATATGGGCGACCACCTAACAAGCAGACAGGATCATCTGCCCCACTATTGTCTGCATTTGTTGGAAAACCGACAGTAGCATCATTCGGGAAATTTAGATACTGCGCAGTTTTACCACTTATCAAATTCTCCGTCAGTATGAAGTTAACAGTATTTGGTGTCGTATTAGGATCATTACTCGATGTACGCGTTACTTGTTTCAACTGACGTATATCAGGCAGCACGTCCGCTGAAACGTTTGCAGTAATTACATCGCCATCACTGTTGACAATATTATTAATCACATTCCCCTCACTCTTGGGTACGCCCAGCATCTTGACAACCTGGCTGTAAGTCATGTCGAACGGAATGCAGAACGTAAACCACATGGTTTCAACAAAATTACGCTCAAACTTCTTGTCCTCATTATACTCCTCAATCGCATCCAGATATGTAGCTTGCGTCAGCACAATCTGGTGCCAGCCAAGATATTCAATCAAATCCGTCCTCGGATAATTTTTCCCTCTGCGTTGCACAAGGCGCCTCGAAGAACTGTTATTGAAGTGAGTAGTGTCCACAGAAACTCCTCCGTTTTCGCCATCATTGATTTCCGCACCATTTTCTCCAGAATAACTAACAGTCCAGTCATTCCACAGGGCACCTACGCAAGCCTGGTTATAAGTACGGTTACCTTCTGTACGCATAGGCCACAGAATAGGGTCACCATTAGCATCTACAGCGCCCGTCTGGTCTTTCTTGGTATATACCTTTAAGGTGTCTGTGTACAAATACTCCATTCTGCCGTATGAGTCCTCACGAACTTGACCAGTTGTTACTCTTCTGTTATACACATCCTTCGAAGGATAGCGAAGCACTGAGAAGCTCTTCTTGATGTCACCGTTGTTAAAGTACCTGTCACGGCTATACACCTTTGTCTGATCCTGACCGCCATAGCCGAAGGTCAGGCTATATTCAAACACGTTCTTGTAGCATTTTGGCACTTTAGTAGCCAAAGGATAGATTTCCAACACGCCAGCCTCCTTCGGGAATACAGAGCGTGCGACGGGACGGGGTTCCCCGTCATCCTTATAGAGAGACTCTACTCTGGTTTCGCCCTCCATCTTGTACGGCTTCGTTCCCAACTGCTTCAGGTTCTTCGAGAATGTATAGGTATTCGGACCGTTATCGATAACAATACCTTTTTGGCCATTGGTTGTCGTAATATGGCTCAAGCCAGTCTCATTAAATGCGCCATCGTAGATATACTCATAGTTATAGGTCACACAGATGGAATCCAGGCTCTTCGTCTCGTAGAAGCAGTCTTCAGGAATGGTATTCATCCGCATGTCCGTAGGCAGAGTAACATTTTTGAGCTTCAACTGACTACCATGGAAACCTGCAGTTGCGAAATTCATCTGGTTGCAGTCCACATTTCCAGAAGCATTATAGAATACAGCCTTCTCCAAATCCATCCTTTCAATATTATTGGCATCACCATGAAGGCCATCATTATTACCTTCGCCACCAGCACTGATATCGTTTAAGTTCAGTTTACCTCTAAGTGTAACCTTAGTCAGATTTTCTGATTCTACATGTTCACTTTCTGCATCCAGCTTACGAGCCTCAGCCAGTGTTCCTGCCTCATTCAGGTGAGCCGTCAAGTGGGTGTTGCCTATTGAGATGATAGCCTTCAGGTTTGGCAAATTGGTGGGGTAGCTGTGTACGACCATCGTATCCATATCGGCCGGCAGGATGATGTATTGAAGCTGGCTGATGGTAGTACCATCCCCCGTCTTCAAGCTGTCGAGCATATTTTTCTTCGTACCGTTGTTGTTGGTATAGACGCAAGTGTTTGTGTCTGCATTCTTCAAATCAAGCACACGGGTACCATTGGTAAAACTGTTTACAGCCTTGATGTCCTTACTGCTGACCTTACCATTCAGCTGAATCAAGTCAACATTCGGCGTACGAGCTATAGATGTTACAGAGTCTGCCTTGCTGAAATCGTCATACACCTGAGACAACACGTACATCTTCGGGCTGCACTCTCCACCAGAAACCATATCATTGTCTATGGTCTCGATAATGGTCTTGTTCGTACCAAGGATGTCAAAGACGGTACTGGTAATTGTGCCGCTACTCTCATTACCAATTTTATATACACAGTTCGACGAGATGCTGTAGATGGTAGTATTGCTAACAATTTCGTCATTATGTGCAGGAGCTTCGAGCATATCCTTCAGCATCAGCAGTCTGTTTACATAATTACCTCGGTTGTTATTCTGTTCGCTATAGATATAAGCAGCGGTAGTCGTCTTGTTTCTGTAGGCTATGAACTCCGAGCACGTGGACTTCTTCGGACTTGCGTTCTCTTCATCTTTAATCAGCGACGTGCCGACAGTTGCAGGATCCTTTGGCAGTATCAGAGCTTTGAACTGCTTATTTTCCGTACGCATCGTTTCAATAGCTTTTGTTACAGCCTCTTCTATACCTGTATTCTCTCCCCCCTGAATGTCGTACAAGTCAACATAGTACTTAGGATTGACATCAGCTAACTTCAAAAGGTCATCTTCGTTAATGTTACAACTACTATCAAACCACAGAACTGCACCATCCCTATCTTTTATTTTGTTGAAATAGTTTTGAAGGGTACCAGGATTCGTTACATGAACCTGGTATACATCATGGCCATCGTACCACGCAAGGCATTCGATGAAGTCGCCTAACTGTCCTCCTGCTTCATGGACACGATCTTGTGGTTGTTCTATCAAGTTGTTTAAACAAACAATCGCTGTTAGTCGCTTAAGCTCATCAGAATTTGTACTATGAATCGTGGCTTCCCTATTACCATTATTAGGGGCTATTTCTGCATACGTTACACCCGACTGCACCTTTTTCAAGGTATTAAGATTACCGCCGCCCCATACACCAGAGCCATCAGTCTTTAAATCCGAGGCCAAAATACCAGGAGGCAGAATGGCGGTTTCAAGAGCACCGTCCCAGTAGCTGAATGTCACCAGCGACCAGTCGTTGTCCGATGGTTCAACCACACTCCACTCGTTAGTTTTCTTCCACTCCTTACCACCAACGATTGCATATTTGTTATCAGCATTAGGAGTTAGCAGTCGTTCATAATATTTTGCCTGACATACGATAGATTGCGAGGTACTATCCGTATAGTTCTCAGGAGTCCAATAATACGTTGTTGTCTCTGTGACATAATAAAACTTATAATTGGTCGTACTATTGCGGAAACCGACAATATCATTATTACTCTCATTCAAATGAGCACTTGCACTATAGTTTTCATTATAATATGATATATTATTAGTACCTTCCGGTATATTTTCCTCTGCTATCGGCTCCCACTTCTGGTTTAGTTTCCATTCGTAGTACTTGTAAGTCGCTGCAAATTTCACATATTCATGATTATTATCATAATGATAATCTAAACGGTCATTCTTATTGGCATCAGGAGTACTGTCAAATACAAATTGACCATCGCTTTCGTTAGCATTCTCCCAAGATTTTGAAGTCACATTGCCTTCATTATCTGTTTCTACCTTCAGCTTATAATAATTGTAAGTAAGTGGAACTTTCTTTTTTTCGCCATTTTCGCCTGAAACTGGCAGAGCTTCAACGACATCAATCGAGCCACCTACTTCCTGAATTTCAGCCCAATCAGGCTGCTTCTGATAATAGACTGCGTTTAATATTTTATAATACTTATTGACAACGAAATTATTATCATTATTCAAATTACTATTGAACTCACGCTCGCTCCAATCAAGCTTTTCCATTCGATCATCATTGCTTACTGCTTTAAATTCTTCCATTGTCTTAGCTTCAGCATTTCTGGTTGTAGAATGAGTGCTTTTATACAGTTTACCGCCATAAATACGCATATTATCATCCCAACTATTACCGTATTGGTTATTTGGAATTGTATTAATATCATTAAACAAACGATAGTTCGTTCCATTCTGTGATATGGTCTTGGGGAACGTTGCCTGCGACATATCAACACTCGTAAAGGCAAAATCAGAACTACTCTTCTTAATGGCATCAAGGTCGTTAGCGTTGAACTTACCGCTAAGCACGAGAGACTTGCAAGCCTTCATTTCACCAATCTCAGTGGAATTATTTCCATCCTGCACGAATGACTTTAAATCCCCAGCCGCTGTTAGCGAAGAAATGGTCAATGTTGTTCCTTCGACTGTAACGGTTAAGCCACCTACTGTCTTTGTGAAATTGGCCATAGCCCATTGCGGCATCATCACTGACACCACGAATAAACACAATAGCAAAGTAAACTTTTTCATACTAATACTAATAGTTGTTTTTGAATTTAATATTTGTTTGATTTTATTTGTCAGAGGAGTCGCCTTTGCTCCCTCGGTGGGGACAGTCGGCGGAGAACTAAAATACCATATTGCGGGGCAAAAGTAATACATTATTTTTAACTGCCAAAAGATTCTGCCTGTTTTTTTTCTTTTTACCACCCCATATTTGACATAAAGGAAAACTTTTGATTGATTTGGGAAAACAAAATCCCCCATTTCACCGAAGATTTTACAGATTGTGGGGGAGGGAGGTGGGTGGGGAAGTAACCGCAGATTTCGCAGATTATACAGATTTTTTGGAGGTGGTGGGTGGGGAAGTAACCGCAGATTTCGCAGATTATACAGATTTTTTCGTGCTGTGCGGTTGAAAGCAGCCCTATATTGCCTCTAACAATGTCAGTTTCCAAGGAGAGCAAGAGTCTGTTACTTGTATGAGAGATAACGGCTAAGGATTTAAAGGATTTAAAGGATTAGCGAAACGCACTATGCTTATTATGAATAATTCAGGTTGGAATCGACACTGCGCGCCTCCATCCTCTAAATCCTTAGAATCCTTAGACTTAGAGTAGCTTGGCATAACCGACATAGTTAGCGGCTGAAGCAGGTCAGCATCAGGTTTGTTTTCAACCGCACAGGTCGCAAATTTTCTCCAAATCTGTGAGATCAGTGAGATCTGTGTGCGCATTTAGTCACTGATTGAACTGGTTGGACTGATTCCCACTGTGCTTCGGCGGCAGAAAATCAGTGAGAATCAGTCCAATCACGTATAATCAGTGACAAGTTGTCAGCGGACGGGCTTGATGGCGAAGGTGAAGTCGCGGTCGCCGTAGGTCAGCTGGTACTCATTGCGCGGCCAGGCACCCCACGAGTTGACACAGCCCAGACCGAACTGGCGCTGCTGGATGTGCACCTGCGTGCGGCCGGCAGGGATGAGGTCGCCGGAGTGACGTCCCCAGGCCTTGTCCTTGTTGGGCCCGTCGTCAAGCTGGTCGACGGTGTAAGGCAGGGCACTGGCCTCCATCGGCGCGTTCGAGCAGAACTCGAGTCCCCTACCCTGCCCGTCGACGACGCGGAACCAGCGGACGTCAGTGTGGTTGCCCGACTCCTGCGGACGGACATACTCGAAGTACTCGTCCTGCACCTTATTATTATATACGCCTATGAACTCGCTGGAGTTGCGGTCGCAGTAGTTCTCAGCGGGTCCGCGGCCGTAGTACTCGATGCGGTCGTACTGACGAGGCATCTGCAGCTGCATGCCGTAGCGGAACATGTTGCTGACCTTCGCCTCCTTGTCGGTAGAGAGCTGCTCGCGGACGATGACCTCGCCCTCGGCGGTCAGCGTGTAGGTCATGGTGAGGGTTGCCTTCTGGTCGGGCATGTCGAAGGTGGCGACAACGGAATTGTCGCCCACAGTGGTGCTCTTCAGGCGCATCTGCGGGTTCTTCCATGTCTGGAAGCGGCGCTGCAGGCCGGCACCGTAGTCGTTGTCGGTCGGGGCGCGCCAGAACTCGGGACGGATGCTCTCGCGGAACTGCAGCATGCGCTGGCCGTCGATGTTCAGGTAGTCGATGAGTCCCGTACGCTTGCCGACGGAGAAGTCGGTGCCGGCGGCCGTGAACTTGACGTAGGTGTTAGTCTCCTCCTTGGCAACCTTGGCAGCAGCGGTGGTGGACAGCTCGGGGAACTTATACTCGTTGAGTGCGAACTGCTGACGGGCGAGCACCTGACCCTTGTCGATGAGGGGCGCGCCGTTCTTCGACTTGAACTGGAAGATGACGAACACCTCGCTGTCGTCGCCATGATGGCCGAGCACGCGCTCAATGGTCTGCCTAAGCTGCTCGTCGGTGATGAGCTTGCGCTGCTGGGGCTGAATGCCGCTGATGTCGGTCTTGCCGCCGTGGCCGAAGGTCATGCCTGCCGGACGTCCGGGATTATCATGGTGATGGTCGCCGGCACCGCCGACGAACCACTCGAGCTCCAGGTCGTCGAGCGTCTTGAAGAAGTTCTCGTTGTAGACCTCGAACTTACCGTCCTTCAGGCCCTTGTCGGTCACCCAGATGTTCTGGTAGTAGTAGCCCACCTCGTAGGCGTGGGGGTTCAGCCGGCGGTCGGGGGCGATGATGCCGTTGCAGTTGAAGTTATAGTCGCTGGCGGGATATTCGCCGTAGTCGCCACCGTAGGTGAAGATGGTGCGACCGGTGATGGGGCTCTTGTCGCGCATACCCTGGTCGACGAAGTCCCAGATGTAGCCGCCCTGATACTTCGGCTCCTTGCGAATCATGTCCCAGTACTCCTTGAAGCCACCCATCGAGTTACCCATAGCGTGGGCATACTCACACTGGATGAGCGGACGCGGATTGTTGCCCTTGCAGTAACGCTCGCACCAGTTGTAGTCGGCATACATGGGGCAGGTAATGTCGGTATAGCCGCCCTCGTAGGGAGCACGCTCGTACTGCACGGGGCGGGTCTTGTCGTAGCCCTTGATCCAGGTGTAGCACTTCTCGAAGTTGGGGCCGAAGCCGGCCTCGTTGCCAAGCGACCAGACGATGATTGAGGGGTGGTTCTTGAAGGCCTTCACGTTGGCCTCGTTGCGCTCCAGGTGCATCTTCTCGAAGTCGGCACGCTTGGCCAGGGTGGCGTCGCCGTAGCCCATACCGTGACTCTCGATGTTGGCCTCGGCGGTCAGGTAGATGCCGTATTCGTCGCAGAGATCATACCAGCGCGGGTCGTCGGGATAGTGGCAGGTGCGCACGGCATTGATGTTGAGCTGCTTCATGATCTTGATGTCCTCAATCATGCGCTCCACCGAGACGATGTAGCCGCCGTCGGGATCGAGCTCATGGCGGTCGGCACCCTTAATGAGGATGGGCTGGCCGTTGACGAGCAGCTGGCCGCCCTTGATCTCCACCTTGCGGAAGCCAACACGCTGACGAACAGACTCCACCACCTTGTCGCCATCGCAGAGCGAGATGACAAACGTATAGAGATTAGGCGTCTCGGCCGTCCATCTTTGTGTATTGGGAAGCATGAAGCCCACTTCACCATTTCCATCCTTCTTAATCTGCAATTCGCTATTGAATGTAGGATTCAGTTCCTTGCCGTCAGGGCCATACACCTTGACAGCCAGTTTCTTGCCTGTTGCTTTAGGAGCCGTCACCTTAATGAGAGCCACACCCTTGTTGAAATCATCATTGGGGAACTCTGTCGTCACGGTGATATCCTCGATATGCACCTTCGGCCGGGCATACAGATACACCTCGCGGGCAATGCCGGTGAAGCGCCAGAAGTCCTGATCCTCTAGGTAGGAGCCGTCGCACCAGCGCATCACCTGCATGGCAATGAGGTTCTGACCCTTCTTCAGATACTTGGTGATGTTGAACTCGGCAGCCACCTTCGAGTCCTCGGAGTAGCCTACGTACTTACCGTTGACCCAGACGGCGAGGTTGCTCGTGGCCGAGCCTACGTGGAAGTACACCTCCTGACCGCTCCAGTCGGAGGGAAGGTCGAACGTGCGACGATAACTGCCTGTGTAATTGTTTGTTTCGCCGATGAAGGGCGGGTTTGTATCGAACGTCGTGCACCAGGAGTAGCCAACGTTCTTGTAGATCTTGTCGCCGTAGCCCTCAATCTCGAAGAGGCCGGGCACGGGGAAGTCCACCCACTTCGAGTCGTCGTACTTCACGGCGAAGAAGTCCTTCGGCGCGAGGTTGTGGTCCTTGACGAAGCAGAACTTCCACTTGCCCTCCATCGAGAGGTAGCGCGCTGACTTAGTCTTGTCGTTCACTTTTGCCTTGTCGGCATCCTCGAAGGCGAAGAACGCGGCACGTCGTGCCTCGCGGTTCACCTGGTTCACGGCCGGGTCTTTCCATACCGGCGTCTTCTGTGCGTGAACAGCCACAGCCGCCATGCACAATGCTGCTAATAATAATCTTCTCATAGTAGTTATTGGATGTAAAAAATGTGTCATTGTCGCTGGGCCATCAGGTATTTCGTGCCGCTGTTGGTATGGCGGCTCTCGAATCCGAACTGGCGGCTGCTCAGGGTGTCGCCGATCTTCTTGGGCGTGACGCCCTTGAGCAGCGACTTGCCAAAGGCATGCTGCAGCAGCTCGAGCACCTCGGTGGTCGACCACCAGCGCCCCTGCCCCGCCGCCTCGGGCTTGCAGAACTTCTCGGCCATCATCTCGGCCAGCGAGTCGATGCGCAGGAAGCGCTCGTTCTCGACAATCAGCCGTTCTATCTCGTCGTCGCTCAGCCAGTAGCGCTGGCCGTCGGCAATCTCCTGCTTCAGCTGGGCGTAGAGCTGGCGATGGTCGAGGGTGTCGCTGAAGTCGATCATGTCGGTAATCTCAACGCAGACGAAGCGGCGCGAGCCCGTGGGGTCGGTCAGCGGCTTGGGCTGGTTGGTGGTGCCGATGAAGGTGGCATAGCGGCGGTACTGCTTATAGGCCTTGCCGTAGGGCGGGCGGAACTTCACGTCGGCGGTCGAGAGCAGGTACTTCAGGAGCACCTGCTGGCGCTGGGTGGTCTTGTCGAACTCGTCGATATTGATGAGTGCAAACGACGTCAGCCCGAGGTTCAGGTCGGTCTCGTTCTTGAACGAGATGCGGTCGTTGTAGTAGTCGCGCAGCTCGCGGGGCAGCAGGATGCGGCAGAAGCTGGACTTGCCGCAGCCCTGGCGGCCGATGAGCAGCGGCACGAGGGCATTGCCTGTCAGCGACTTGCGCCCCTGCCAGTGGGCCACCATGCCGAGCAGCCACGTGTGGAGATACGACTCCCAGTGGGGCTGGTTGGTGGGCACGCGGGCGGCCAGCGCGGCCACTCTGTCGCGCCCGTCCCAGCGTGGCAGCTGGTCGAGCCAGGTGTTCACGGGGTCGAACTTCTCGATGCGGGGCGAGTCGATGAAGCGCGATGTCCTTGTCCCACGACTTCAGCCCCATCTCCTTGGCACGGATGGTCATCTCGTTGCGGGCCTCGTCGTCGAGGTCCTGGAAGTCCTGCATCTCGCCGTTGCGTTCGCGATACTGGGCGACGCCCGTCATCACGTTCTTGCGCATCTCGTAGTGGGTGTGCAGGAATATGTCGGTCTTCATCATCAGCAGGGTGTCCTCGGGCACGCTGCGGAGGGGCTTCAGGTTGTTGCGCTTCAGGTAGTCCTCCATCTGCTGCACGGCATAGACGCTCTCGAACGTCTTCTCGACCAGCAGCCGGTCGTGGTTGAGCACGGGGTGGAGCAGCGTCAGGCGGAGGGCGTTCTCCTGGGGGATGCCCTCTTGCAGACAGCTGCTGGCCACCTGCATCAGCAGCTCGCTGACACGCTCGTCGTCGGGCAGCTCGAACCACTTGCCCAGGACGCTGGTCAGGATGAAGTGGTAGTTCAGCGCGTAGGTCTGCTTCACCGACTTGCCCGGCATCAGCAGCTGCTGCATGTCGAAGTCGGACTCATGGAAGCCCGGCTCGCGTGCCGGCGGCTCGGCGGTGCTGTCGACGTAGAAGGGCACGGCCAGCGGGTTGTATCTCAGGTCGGGGTCGGTGCTCATGTAGACCGTCCGCTCCAGGAGGGGCTCCAGGGCGTCGAGCGTCAGGTCGAGCTGCGCGTTGTAGGCCTTCCGCGCCGTCTTATATAAATTAAGGTGGAAGCGCCTGATCTCGTCGTCGTCAGTGGGCAGGGGCTGCTGCTGACGGCTGTCGGCGAACAGCTCGCCCCGGCAAACGATCTTCACCGAGCGGCCACTCGCACCGAGGAAGGCCAGTAGCGTCTGGGGCAGCCGGGCAGCCGCGTCGCGTATTCGCAGCGCCTCGTCGTAGTCGGCCAGGTTGTTGGCCTCGAGCACGATGAGTCCGTTGTAGGCCAGCCGCCGCTGCTCGCCTTTCTGCTGCGCCAGTTCGACGGCGAAGCAGAGCCGGGGCAGCGCGAGCTTCAGCTTGTAGTCGCTGAGCATGCGCCCCACCTCGTCGCGCTTGGGGTGTACCAGCGGATAGAGTTGGCGAAGCCGGTGGACCTCGTCGACATACTCACCACAGCCGATGGCTTTGACCACCTGCTCGAGTTCGGTGCGCGAGATTGTCTCTCTGGTGCCCTTCGGCTTCAATACTGATATTTTCATAGGCTTCATGTCTGTTCTTTGGTTTTTAAGATGCAAAGATACGAATTAGAAAGCAAACGACCAAATATTCTCCGACTTTTTTTCACATTCTTCTCGCGCGCGTGCGCACATAGCATGATTTTTGCTTATCACTTGTCACTTTTTCATGGTTTTATGCTGACAGTCAGCGGTTTGGCAAGTGATAACGGCCTCGCAGCTTGTCACTTCTGGTCACTTATTCGTGATTTGTCACACAGATTTTATGATGTCACACAGATCTCCGAGATCTTTGTGACATTTAAATAGCAAAAAGCCCGGGTTCCAGATGTTTCCACGGCGTGGAACATTTGTCCCAGGCCGTGGGAACAGTACTAACTCGCCCACTTAAGGTCGTTAACTCGCCCACTTAAGGTCGTTAACTCGCCCACTTAAGGTCGTTAACCCGCCGGGTTGAGCCCCTTTACCCGCCGGGTTGAGACCAGTCAGGCGGCGGGTGCCGTCAGCAACGAAGAGGTGACAAGAAGTGACCAGAAGTGACAAGCTGAAAAGCCGTTATCACTTGACAACCTGCTGACTGTCAGCGCAGAAGGCCCAAAAAGTGACAAGTGATAACGGTTTTTTATTCTTATGTGCGTGCGCGCGCGAAAAGAGAATCTACATACTATAACGACTCTATTTCTGCTGGCGTGAGTCCTGTTGCCTTGGCTATCTGCTCATTACTTAACGACATGGCTTTCAAGTAACGAGCCGTATTGACTAATTTATCCTCTGCCTCCTTCGTTCTGGTCTCTGCCTCCTTCGTTCTGGCCTCTGCCTCCTTCGTTCTGGCCTCTGCCTCCTTCGTTCTGGCCTCTGCCTCCTTCGTCTTGGCTTCAGCCTTCTCCATCTTCATTTTCCAGTCGTATTCGAGGGTTCGCTGCGTAGAAACGCGATCCCAGAACTTGTCGTAGAAGAACATCTCCTCGTCGGTGAAGGCGGCACGCTCTACAATCTCAAGAGCCTCGTTCACCTCAGCATTCGCCAACAGCTCGGCAGGAGCCTCGCGCGTGTTCTCATCAATCTCTGTCAGGAAGCGCAGCCAGAGCACCTGCATCTTACGCTCCGAAAACGTCTGAGCCTTGAATTTAGGCAGTTCCACAAAGATGAGGTGCAGACCGTCTATCACTTCGTCAGTGAACTTGTCGTGAACCAGATGATAATAATGGTAGTAATCCTCAACATCGCGCATAAAGATGTCGTTCACGAAGTTCAGCGCATATACTGGCTGCAGGTTGGCGTAGAACATTCCCTTGTTCGTCTGCGCCACATAGGCTTTCGAGGCGTTCAGCAGCACGCGCTTCTTGAACGACTCGGTCCACGACATCTGCATCTCGACGATGAACTCGCGCCGTTTGTTGTCGCGACAGCACACATCGACGATGCTGTATTTCTCGACCTCAGTCCTGTCGGGAATCTTGTCGGCAGGCCAGTATTCTATGCTCTCAATACACTCGTCGTCGTTCAACGGCAGCAGCGCGTTGAGCAGGCTCTTCACCAGATGCTTGTGCTCGCCGAATATCTTCTTGAAAGTCAGGTCGGCTTTCGGGTCCAGGTATTTTCCTTTTATCATATCGTTTCCTCCCTCTCTTCTTCCGTTACGTTAAGGGCTTTCGCCTGCAAAGATAGCCTTTATTTTCGAGACCGCCAAACCTTAGCCGGACTTTTTACGGGCGAGGTGCCTTCTCGAAGGCTACGGCACGGACGGAGTGGCCTACATAGCGCAGGGCGTTGCCGTCGTTATGGCCGAAAATATGCCAATAATCGTTGCTACAATACATTGCCCTGTCTCCAGTTGTAAAGTCGAGCACGTAGCAATACGAAGGATCACTGCTCTGAGTAGCCGTCATATACGAGCCGCCGGTGTTTTCGAAGTAGTAATTCGTATAGCTCTTGTAACCGGCAGCAGGCAGGAATATGCTGTTGCCATTCGGCCCAGTGACGCGCCAGCCGCTGACACTATTCTCCGAAGTCCATACCCAGTTTTCATCGGGCAGGCTTCCTAATTCTGTCATTTGCGTAGACGTGGGCATACACCACAACGATCCCATATTTGCGAGCGCTGCATCATAAGACGTACCTTGAATGTTGCCGCCATTGCCAAGCGTCGTGGTGCCATAGGTGTTGTTCTCCGACGTATAGACATCCTTCACCGAGGTCTCACCCCAAGTATAGAAGCCGCCAAAGTCGGAAGGAACGTTGGCACCGACGTTCATATTAGCCCAAAGCGTACCAGACTCCAGCCCAAGGTCAACCATCTCCAAGCCGAAATGGCGAGCCTTGCTATAGCAAACAGTATCACCATAATCTACGTATGCACGGTACCAATAACCGAGGTTGTTGGCGACGGGAACAACCTGTGAGAACGTTTTCGTCCTGTCAAGCGTCTGCTCATAATATGCTTGCGCAGTAGCCTTCACTATGCTGTCGTTGGCACCAATCACGAAGCCCACTGTTGCGCCGTCGATTCTGGTGGTGGAGCTGAGCGTCCCGTGCAATGTGGCACTGGTGTCACCCCACTTCCACGTGGCACTGTCGGCAAGAATGTTCATTACACCGTGAGCTGTAACAGCATTGGGCGATGCCACTGCACGCACGGTATGTCCCATACGGCGCTCGGCAAAGGGATCGTTATGAGTGAAAATGCTCCAATACGGGGCATCACTGTATATCACCTTATCTGATGTGTTGGCGGCAAGCGTATAGGCATATCCACTGAAACTGCCTGACTGACTTGCACTCGGATAAACGCAGCCGTACGCCAACTGCGGCAAACTTGTACCATTCTTATAACCTCCAGCGGGCAGGAAGATGCTGTTGCCATTAGGACCGGTGACGAGGAAACCGTTGACATTGTTCTGCGACGTCCACGTCCACGTACACAAATCCATCAAGGCCGTAAGTTCGTCATTCGTAGGCATACGCCAGGCATTGCCCATCTTCACATGGGCAACATCCAACTCCGAATTGCTGATACACAAGTTGTCACCCATATTCACATACTGGCCAAGACGCGGGATGTAACCGCAATACTCGCTGAGCGAATAGTCGGCCTTTGTCGTCGTCTCGCCCCAGGCATAATAGTTGCCATAGTCTTCGGGCGTGCTTGCCTCGACATTTATGTTCGCCCATAGCGTGCCGATGCCGAGGTCGACCATCTCGAGTCCGTAGTGACGCGCCTTGCCGTAATAGACCGTATCACCATGCTCTACATAAGCACGATACCAATAGCCGATGTTGTCATGTACGGGAATGCTTTGATGGAACTTTCCTGTACTCTGTACCGTTTGCGGAATGATCTCCAAGGCAGTTCCCTGGGTTATACTGTCGTTCATACCGATGATGAATCCCACGGTAACGTCCTCCTCGATGGGTGTCGTGCTACTCAACGTGCCATAGAGCACAGCCTCCGTATCGTTCCACTTCCACGTGACGCTGTCTGTCAGGACGTTCAGCACCATTCCGTCTGCACCGCTGCCATTGGGAACGGCCACCGCACGAACACTATGGCCTATGCGACGTTCGGCAAAAGGATTGTTATGGCTGAAAATGCTCCAATAGGTTGCTTCACTATAAATTGTCCTTTCACCAGACGTGAAACCAAGCGTATAGGCATAGTCACTACCGTTTCCTGACTGTAATGACGTCATATACACACCGCCGCTATTGCTCCATTGCGGGGTAGCACCGTCCATATAGCCGGCAGCGGGCAGGAAGATGCTATTGCCATTGGGGCCGGTGACCTTATAACCGCTGACATTGTCCTGCGACGTCCATCGCCAGTCACAGTCATCCTTCAGCTCTTCCATTTCCGCATACGTGGGCATACGCCAGGCATTGCCCATCTTCACATGGGCAACATCTTGCTCGGTGGCTGCAATGTCAAAATTGTCGCCAAGGTTATAATATCTGTCTTGCCTATACCACTGATAGGTGCCAAGGACATAGTTTTCCTTCGGTTCCAACTCGCCCCAAGCATAATGGTTGCCATAGTCGGCAGGTATGTCGGCACCGATGTTCATATTGGCCCACTTCACCGAAAGTCCCAAGTCAACCATCTCATAGCCATAATGACGAGCCTTGCCGTAAAAGATGGTGTCGGAGGCCATCACGTATGCACGATACCAATAGCCGATGTTGTCGAATACGGGCTGCGTCAGCGTGAAACTGCCAAGAACCGACACTTCCTTCTGCAGTCTGAACCTTGCCGTGGTGGTATCAATGGCGGCACTGTCGCCAATGACAAAGCCGACCTTGACGGTTCCCTTCAATGGTGTGATGCTACTGAGCGTCCCAAAGAGATGAGCCTCGGCATCGCCAAGTTTCCAAGTCGTGCTGTCTGTGTGTATGTTGAATGTCAGTCCGTCTTTCGTCGTGGCATTGGGGGCAGCCACCGCACGGACGGCATGGCCGATGCGCCGTTCTGCAAAAGGATTGTCGTGGCTGAAAATACTCCAATAAGTGGCATAATTATATATCACTATTTCGCCAGAGGTGAAACCAAGCGTATAAGCGTAACCACTAATGTCACCTGCCTGTGTAGAAGTCATGTAGATGCCGCCGCTGTTCTTCCAATCCAAACTCGTCCCGTTCATATAGCCGGCGGCAGGCAGGAAAATCTTGTTGTTGCTGCTACCCGTTATGATATAACCATCCACGCCGTTGATGTTGTCCCACGACCAAGAGCAGTTGGTTATCAAGTCTTGCATTTCCGTAGATGTCGGCATACGCCAGATGCCGCCCCATTTCACAGCGGCTACATCGTTCTGCGTACCAGAGATGTCATAGTCCTCACCAAGATTACGGGTGCCCCACTTGTAGTTACCGCTCGTGTAGCTGTCCTTCGACTCCACTTCGCCCCAGGCGTAGTAGTTGCCGTAGTCCTCGACTGACGTCGCGCCTATGTTGCGGGCCGCCCACTTCGTACCACTCGGCAGGCCGAGGTCGACCATCAGCACCTCGACGGGACGGAAGCTCCCTGCGAGGCACTCCTCCTTCGTCGTACCTGATGCGCAGGGAAGGAAGATACGCAAACGTTCACCGTACTCCTTTGCTACGGCAGCACCAGTGACGAACCAGCCCGACTTGCCATTGTAAGTACCCGCAGTCCACCGGCACTTCTTCAGTATCTCCTCACGCTGGTCGGCATCGGGCATCAGCCACTGCGTCACAACCGTCTGCTCTAACAATGCGGCGTTGGCATCAGCATCGCTGTTGAAGGTGCGGCCCTCACGGCTCGGTTCTGAAGCGCCCACGTTCACGTTCGACCAGTTGCACGACAGGCCAAGGTCGATCGTGCGGAACTCCTCGTCGAGGATGTAGCACGTCACGGGATAGACCGTGTTGGCCACGGGCTGGAAGGAGAACGTCTGGCGGTAAACCTTCGAGATGTGGCTCAGCGTGTCGGTGAGGTAGTAGGTTGCCGTGAACGAACGACTGGCGTCCTGCGGAGCTATTACCATATACGAGGCGCAGGAGTCCTGCTCGCTGTTCACACTGTGACCCAGGAAGAAGTCCGTCGGCTTCTGCGGGACGAGGTTCAGCGTGATGGTGTTGCTCGTTGCGGAGCCGTTATACAGGCCACCAGTAGCCAGCTGGTAGGTGCCGGCGATGGCATTGCTGCACGTCAGCACAATCTTCTCTATCCTCACACTCGGCAGGTGGTCGATGTGGGGCAGGAAGCACAGATAGGCCGCCTGGTGCTGAAGGGTGAAGGAATAAGACCCACCCCCGTCCCCTCCCTGTGAGGGTGGGGTGTTTATAGTAGCGATGGCCGTGCCACAGTCGCCACTGGGACCGATGTGGTCGGTGTTGTCGGCACCGGTCTGGGTCTGCTCGCTCAGTATCGTCACGCTCTTGCCCGGATAGTAGACGGCATAGGAAGGGGCATCAAGGTCGGCACTGTCGAACACAAACTGGGCACTCGTCTTGTCCTGCGTCAGCTGACCGGCACGGCTCTCGTAGCCCACGTCGAGCCGGATGCGGTCGTTCTCGGTCCACTTGAACGTCACGTTGTCTTTACCCGCACCGGGGAAATGTCCCTCGAAGGATGAGCGGCGGGGGCGACCTGCACCAACACCTGCAGGAAGGGGGGACTCAACAAGGCGGGCCTCGGAGGGCTGCTCGGTCATGCTGCCCTGGAACACCACACGACGGCCGTTGGGCATCACGAGGCTGTCAACCTGCGACAGCATGTAGCGGCGCTCGCCCTCACCGTCGGCTACGACCAGCGACACATAGTCGTCGTGCTCCACATCGTTCAGGTCGAGGCGCGAGTGATACAACGAAGAGCCTGACGACAACACCATCTTGTCGACGATGCCACCAGCAAGGTAGACGCGCAACGGTCTAACCGACCGCTCCTGCGCCGCAGCAGTTAAGGTTAGCGTTAAGGTTAGCGTTATTATCGTTGCGGTCTTCTTCATATTCTACTATATTAAAGATTATCTTGTTTGACTAAGGCTCCGATTCTTCAGAAGAATCCGGCGCAATGAACTCGACGGTGAGGTCAAGACCGTCGTATACGACACTTCCATCCGTATGGAACCTAAGACGCATGACACGGCTTTCGGTGGTGTAGTCAACGGTCTGGTTACGTCCGACACGCACCACCTTCTCCACCTCATTGTCATAGACGCGCAAATAGTCGTGGCCAGACTCCGTATCAATAGTACCGTGAACACGCAGCCTGTAACCCTCGGGCAGCGTGAACCGCAGAGAGCCGTCCATGCTATTGCCATATCCTGAGGCATCTCCATTATTGTCATAGACCTTCATAGACGTCACGCCATTGGCCAGTTTGTAAGACAGCTGCTCCTCGGTCAGGTTCAGAACGTAGTTACTGGGAATGTTATACGCTACCACATCGTCGTGGAGAAGCGTAACAACACAGTCATAGCCGCTATACACGACGGAACCGTCGGTCTTGAAATGGGTAAAGAACACATTGTTGTTGGTAGTGGTGGTAACTGTGCCGTGCGGGTCAGCCAGACAATGGAAACTGCTGTTGTCGCCGTCGTAGATATACAGATGGTCGGCACCCTCCAGGCTGGTCGTACAGTCAATCTTCATACGATAGCCCACTGGGGCATCCACGAACATATAACCATTGACGTTGTTGCCATAGTTGCCGTTCTTTCCTGCATAGTCGTAGAAGCGGAACTTCGACATACCGCAGTCCAACAACCGCTGCAGGTATTTCCGTTCGATGAACGTGGTGTCGTTACCCGCCATGATGACTTCCAGCGTAGAGTCGGCTTTGACGAAATAGGGTGTGACTACCACATCGCCGTAAGGCATCAGGAAGTGCGAAACGTCGTGATACCAGTTGCCGTCGCGCACACGGACGCTGTCGCACATCAGGTAGTGGCGGCTGGCAGAAGAGGCACTCTGGAAGAGCTTCGGGTCGTCGTCGTAGAGCGTCAGCACCTTGTCATCGGTAGCCACGCGGATGTGCTCCAGCATATAGCCCGGAGCAGGCGTCACCGTCAGTGTGACAGTGTCCTCGGGGTTGGCCTCGTATGTGCTGGCCGTCAGCGTGCCGCCTTCCACCTTGGCGATTTCCACATTGTAGTTCGTCAGTTGCCGCTGGATGGTGACGGTTAGGTTAAGACCCGACCGAACACTACTACCATCAGAGTGGAAATACAGCATGACATCATTTGTCTTCGATGTGGCATTGGCAGTGGTGCTGCCTCCATACCGGGCAACCTCAGTATTGCCGCTATCCGTATGGTCGTACACAATGAACGGGTCGCAGCCTACGCTCTCGGTGTTCACGCTGCCAGACACATTCAACTTGTACCCTTCGGCGCAGATGATATGAAGATAGCCACTGATGCCGTTCGCATAGTCGTCGTCCGGACCCGCATGGTCGTAGACCTTGATGCTGTAGCCCGGACCGTGGGTGCGCAGGTCAACGGTCTGCGTACCGCTGGAGGGGATGCGGAAGTCGTGGGAGACAGCCTTCACCGGCCTTGTGTTCATGGCGAGCGTGGCGGCAATTATCTTTTTCGCCTGACTCTCGTGCGTCAGGACAAGGGCTGTCTGTGCCTCGGTCTCGCCACCGCTGTCAAGCCAGTAATAGCCGTTCTCAGGATGCTGGCCGACGCTGCCGTCCTTGTAGCCATTCAGTGGCAGGAAGATGCGCGGTAGGGGGATGTCGTCGTTGCCGTTGTTCGTGCCCTCCACGAACCAGCCCTCGGTACCGTTGTACGTGCCCCACGTCCACGTACACATATCGAGCAGTTCATCCATTGTGTCCTCGGTCGGCATCTCCCATCCGCCGGTCATCGCGTCGTGGGTGGCCTGCCAGGTGAAGAAGTCGCCCGCTTCGTTGGGCAGATCGCTCCCGAAGTTCACCGACGACCACAGGTAGTCGTAGCCCATGTCGATGGTGCGGAACAGCGACTCCGGGATGTGGCACGTCACGGGATACACCGTGTTGGCCACGGGCTTGAAGCTGCTCAGCGTCTGAACGTAGGTCGTGGAAAGGCGGCTCAGCGTATCGGTCAGGTGGTAGGTCACAGTAAACGTCTGCGCACTGCCCTGCGGGGCTATTACCATATACGAGCCGCACATACGCTGCGCATCGTCGGTGACGTGGCCCAAGAAGAAATCGTTATCCTGCTGCGGGGCACGGTTGAGCATCAGCGTAATCTTGTTCGATGTGTTCGTACCGTTAAAGAGACCGCCGGTCGACTGTTCGTAGGTGCCGGCAATGGCTGACGAACACGACACGTCAATCTGCGTCAGTCGGACACTCGGCAGGTGGTCGATGCGCGGCAGGAAGCACAGGTAGGCCGCCTGATGCTTCAAAGTGAAGCTATAGTTATCGTTAACGTTATCGTTCAGTTTAGCGGTGGCCGTTCCGCAATCGCCGCTGGGGCCGATGTGGTCGGTGTTGTCGATTCCCGTCTGCGACTGATGGGCGGCGATGGTCACCGTGCGGTCGGGGTAATAGACGGTGTACTCCGTCGCCTCGAAGTCGGCATCGTCGAACACGAACTCAGCTTCCGTGCGTTCAGCCGTCAGACTTGTGGCACGGCTCACCGCCCCGTTTTCCAGGCGAATGCGGTCGAGTTCCGTCCAGTAAAACGTCACATTGCCCGTTCCCTGACCGGGGAACTGCCCGTTGAAGGAAGTGTGCTTCACTCCCCTCCCCGCCCCTCCCCCGAAAGGAGGGAGCATATTTTCGTCTTCGTGTTCGTTTCCATTAGTATACCCCCGGAACACCACGCGCCGACCGTTGGGCATCACGAGGCTGTCAACCTGCGACAGCATATAGCGGCGCTCGCCCTCACCGTCAGATACGACCAGCGACACGTAGTCGTCGTGCTCCACATCGTTGAGGTCGAGGCGCGAGTGATACAACGAAGAGCCTGACGACAAGGCCATCTTATCGACGAT
Organism: Prevotella sp.; assembly: GCA_017395215.1. GTDB lineage: Bacteria > Bacteroidota > Bacteroidia > Bacteroidales > Bacteroidaceae > Prevotella. Next base: position 76,399 of record JAFPVW010000023.1, read on the forward strand.
GCCGCCGACAAGGTAGACGCGCAGCGGCCTGACCGACCGCTCCTGCGCCGTGGCAGTTAGGCTTAGCATTAACGTTATTATCGTCAGTATCTTCTTCATCGTCTTCTGTTTCGTCTGGTTTCTTGTTCCTATGGTCTCTGAGCTTTCTCAGCAGCAACGGCACGGACGGAGCGGCCTGGCCAACGGACGGTGCCAGTACCCCATCCCCAGAAAGGCTCATAGTTTTCACCACCTATAATGTACCTTGTTCCGGATCCGTAGTCTTGACACCACGACAATGTCCATGCATAGCTGTTGTTGGAGCCAATCTGTGAACTCCAGTAACTGCCGCCTTGGTATCTATAATCAGAATTATTGCCAGGGTAATTGACACTGGAGCCAGTCATGAATCCTGCATACGGCAGGAAAATACTATTGCCGTTAGGACCCTTCACCAAATAACCGTTAGCATTGTCAATGTTGGTACGAGTCCATAGACAGTGGTCACGTAATTCCACAAGCTGGTCATAGGTTGGCATCTTCCAGCCGCTACCCATATTACGATAAGCTGCATCAAAGTCGTACGAACCTGCAATATTACCAAGGTTCTCACCGCTAAGCAGGTAATTATCACTTGTATAGCTAATTTTGGTTGCCGTTTCACCCCAAGCATAATAGTTTCCATCATCTTCAGGCCAGCTGGCGCCCACATTCATATTTGCCCATAGCGTGCCCGAGGGTAGACCAAGGTCAACCTTCTCCCATCCTACATGGCGAGCAGGTCCATAAAGTACAGTGCCTTCATACTCCACGAAAGAACGATACCAATAACCCATGTTTTCCGAAATTGTGAGTGTTGTCTGGAAGGACTCGTTCTCTGTACTTTGCTTGGTGAAGCGAAGGTCTGCACGGTCAGTGCCAATGACAATCTTCGCACTGTCGCCGATGACGAAGCCCACCGTAGCACTACCTACTGGAGCAATGTTACTGCTCCATTTTCCGCTGATGGTAGCCTCATCATCATCGAGATTCCATGTTGCCTTATTAGTTTCCACATTTAGAGCAATGTCATTGAGAGATTTACCGTTTGGCGCAAACACGGCACGGGCTGTTCTGCCGTAATAACGATATGTGCTGTGTCCCCATGCCCAGAATGGTTCGTAGTTTTCACCGCCAGGAATATACCTTGTATAACTTCCATAATCAGCACACCATGACAACGTCCATGTGTATGGAGAGGTATCACTGCCTTGATCAGCACTCATATAACTGGCTCCATGATAGCGGCTGTCACTGCCTGTACAATTGAAGTCATGGCTGGTGCCTCTAACCAGTCCAGCAGCTGGCAGGAAAATACTGTTCTTATTGGGGCCAGTAACCCGGAAACCGCTGACATTGTTCACAGAAGTCCAACTCCAAGTACACTCATCGCGAAGTTCCACAAGCTGAGCTTTACTTGGCAGCTGCCAGGCGTTACCCATATTGACGTGAGCTGCATCCAGCTCGGTGCCTGCAATGTTGCGTCCATCACCTAAATTCAGGTTCGTCGGGCTAAACAGGTAAGTTGCTGCAGAATAGTCATCCTTAGTAATAGTTTCGCCCCATGCAAAGTAGTCACCAAATTCCTCTGGTGTGTTGGCACCCACATTCATATTTGCCCATAGTGTTCCAGACGACAGACCGAGATTAACAATCTCAAGTCCGTAGTGGCGTGCCTTGCCATAGAAGATGGTATCACCAGTATCGACATACGCTCTAAACCAATAGCCGAAGTTGTCGTGAACAGCCACCGTATGGTTGTAACTACCAGCTTTGTCAGTATCATGATGCAAGTCATACAACACGGCTGTGCTCTCCTTTACGATGGAGTCGTTGTCGCCAACGAGGAAGCCTACCGTCACGTTTCTTGTCAGCGGGGTTGAGCTACTAAGCGTAGCATAGAGTTTTGCATCAAGGTTGCCAAGTTTCCATTTTACGCTATCTGTCGCAATGTTCACTACAAGACCGTCGGCAGTAGGCGTATTCGGAACAGCCACTGCACGCACAGTACGCCCATAGTATCTGAAAGTACTGTGTCCCCAGGCCCAGAATGGTTCATAGTTTTCTCCCCCATAGTAATATAATTGCCAGTTGTTGTAGTCGGAGTGCCACGATAACGCCCAAGCATAGACACTATTGTTACCACCTTGTGAAGAGGTAAAATAGCTGGCACCAATGTTTTGGCAATCATAGCTGGTGCCTCTGACGAGGCCGGCCGACGGCAAAAATATACTCTTATTAGTATAGCCTTTGCGATTGCTCGTCACACGGTATCCGCTAACGTTGTCAACCGATGTACGAACCCACGTACAACTGTCTATCAACTCTTTCATCTCCGAGTAATTAGGCATGCGCCAGGCATTGCCCATCTTGACATGTGCAACATCCTGATCGGTTCCTGCAATGTTCATATTCTCACCAAGGTTCTGGTTAGTCCTATACAAGTAAGTTGATGACGAGTATTCGTCCTTGGGTTCCGTCTCGCCCCACGCATAATAGTTTCCGAAATCGCTTGGCTGATCGGCACCAATGTTCATATTAGCCCATTTCACAGAAAGACCAAGGTCAACCATTTCATAAGCATAGTGACGAGTCTTGCCATAGAAAACAGTGTCGCCAGTATTGATGAAAGCGCGATAGTAATAACCTATGTTGTCGTACACATCAAGCGTATCAGTGAACACACCACCCAGATTTGTTGTTTTAGAAAGAACAAACCTACTATTCGTCAAGTCTATATTCGTGCTATCTCCAACCACAAAGCCAACTGTCAGCATATTCTTGATAGGTGTGGTACTGCTGAGTGTTCCATAAAGAACAGTTTCAGTGTCGCCTAACCTCCAACTTGCACTATCGGTACGTACATTCAGTACCAACCCGTCTGTTGTGATGCCGTTAGGTGAAGCTACAGGACGAACCGACCGTCCGTAATACCGGAAACAGCTGTGGCCCCATTTCCAGAACGGCTCATAGTATTCGCCACCATATAAGTATCTTTGTGCACTATTATAATTATAATGCCATGATAATGTCCAGTTATAAACACTTCTGTCACCCACTTGGTTTGCTATCATATAGCTCGCTCCTTCATTGGCGCAGCTCAAGTTTCGGTCAACCATATATCCAGCATCAGGAAAGAAGATGCGATTGCCATTGGGGCCTGTTACCAGATAGCCGTTAACACCATTGATATTCATTCTGCTCCATGAGCAGATACTTGTATTTAGAAGTTCATCAAAATGTGCCTTAGTCGGCGTTGTCCAAATACCGCCCCAATTTACCACAGCTGCATCGTTCTGCGTGCCAGCAATACTATAGTCGTCACCAAGGTTCAGATAGGTGCCGCCCGTACGCATAGTATATGTATTGTAGTTGTATTCGGTCTTCGTGTCCACCTCGCCCCAGGCGTAGTAGTAGCCGAAGTCCTCGGCACTGTTGGCACCGATGTTGCGGGCGGCCCACTTCGTTTTCGATGGCAGTCCCAAATCGACCATCAAGACCTCGACGGGACGGTAGTTCTGGGCGAGGCATTCTGCTGGCGTCACCTGAGTCTCGCTGGGGATGAAGATGCGCAGCCGCTCGCCGTATTCCTTGGCGGCAGCGGCACCGGTGACAAGGTAGCCCGTCCTGCCGTTGTACTTGCCCCACGTCCATTGGCACTTGGTCAAAAGCTCCTCCTTCTGGTCTGCATCGGGAATCAGCCACTCCGTCACGATGGTCTGCTCAAGCAGGGCGGCATTGGCCTCGGCTTCGGAGGCATACTGCGGGCCGTCCTTGCTCGGCTCCGTGGCGTTCACGTTCACGTTCGACCAGTTGCAGCTCAGGCCGAGGTCAATTGTGCGGAACTCCGTGTCGCGGATGTTGCAGCTGACGGGATAGACGGTGTTGGCCAGCGGCCTGAAGGAGAACGTCTGGCGGTAGACCTTCGAGATGTGGCTCAGCGTGTCGGTGAGGTAGTAGGTCGCGGTGAACGATCGACTGGCGTCCTGCGGCGCAATCACCATGTATGAGGCGCAGGAGTCCTGCTCGCTGTTCACACTGTGGCCCAGGAAGAAGTCCGACGGCTTCTGCGGGACGAGGTTCAGCGTGATGGTGTTGCTCGTTGCGGAGCCGTTATACAGGCCACCAGTAGCCAGCTGGTAGGTGCCCGCAATGGCATTGCTGCACGTCAGCACAATCTTCTCTATCCTCACGCTCGGCAGGTGGTCGATGTGAGGCAGGAAGCACAGGTAGGCCGCCTGATGCTGAAGCGTGAAGCTAAAGTTAACGTTATCGTTAACGTTATCGTTCCGCGTAGCGGTGGCCGTGCCGCAGTCGCCACTGGGACCGATGTGGTCGGTGTTGTCGGCACCGGTCTGGGTCTGCTCGCTCAGTATCGTCACGCTCTTGCCCGGATAGTAGACGGCATAGGACGGGGCATCGAGGTCGGCACTGTCGAACACGAACTGGGCACTCGTCTTGTCCTGTGTCAGCTGGCTGGCACGGCTCTCGTAGCCCACGTCGAGACGGATGCGGTCGTTCTCGGTCCACTTGAACGTCACGTTGTCTTTACCCGCACCGGGGAAATGGCCCTCGAAGGAGGAGCGGCGGGGCCGACCTGCACCAACACCTGCAGGAAGGGGGGACTCAACAAGGCGGGCCTCGGAGGGCTGCTCGGTCATGCTGCCCTGGAACACCACACGACGGCCGTTGGGCATCACGAGGCTGTCAACCTGCGACAGCATATAGCGGCGCTCGCCGTCAGCGTCGGCTACGACCAGCGACACGTAGTCGTCGTGTTCCACATCGTTAAGGTCGAGGCGCGAGTGATACAACGAAGAGCCTGACGACAGGACCATCCTGTCGACGATGCCGCCGGCAAGGTAGACGCGCAACGGTCGCACCGTCTGCGCAGTTATCGTTAAGGTTAACGTTAGCGTCAATATCGTCAGTATCCTTTTCATCACTTCTTCAGATTATTATACAATGTCTGTACTTGTGCCGCCGTCAGCGGGTCATCATAGATGCGGGTGAAGACAATGCTGCCCTTCCACGCTGTTGCACAATTACCGCTGCTGTTCGGATTGCCTCCCACCATATAGTAGCGGGCTGCGGTAGTCGTTGTTATGGTGTGGTTGCCGGGGGCTTCTTCAGAGCTGACCAGCTGGCCATCGACATAGAGGAGCAATTTGGCCGAACCCTTGTCATAGACGCTCACCACGTGGTGGTAGGTGCCTGTTTTGTCGTCGAGATCGTCAGGATCATATACAGAGCGATAGGCGCCCTGGGTATAGGCCTGAGCGAAGAACATCTTATTGTGTATACCTATGCCAGTACCTCCGTTCTCGTAGTTGGCGAGGATATCCGACTCGGCTGTGCTGGTCAGATAAGGCACCTTTACGACCGCCTCAAGGGTATGACCGTCCATGAGGCGTGCCATGAACTCATCGTCGTAGTTGAAGCGGATGGAGTAATAGTGCCCGGCAGAGCCACTGAACGTGTTGGCAGAGAGGTCGGCCTCATAGCGTTTGTAGTCGGCGTTGTAGGAAATGCCGGGCGTGCCGTGCTTGGCGCAAGTCTGCTTGGTGAAAGCATAGTTGCCGGCCGTACCGTCGGCAGCGAATGCCACGTCGAGCAACATCGGCGCACCAATGGACTTCACCTCGCCCTGAGCATAGTGGTCGCCCTTCTTCACGAAAGCGCGGAAATAGCGCACGCCGCCATCGTAGTCGTAAGCCATTGAATAGTCGCCGGCTGCATCGGCATTGCTGGAAGTCAGGATATGGGCAGCATCGGCAATAGTGGCATCGATATCGGTACTGTTGCCAACGACGAAACCGTAGGTGACGTCAGATACCGTTCCCTGTGTGCCGAAGTTGCCACGGAGGGTGGCCGTAGCGGCACCTATCGTCCAGTCAACACCGGCGGTAACGACACCGACGGTACCAGTGGCAGTAGTCAGACCGTCGTTGATGACACCACGGATGGGGAAGCCCTCATGGCGAGGATCGTAATCAGTGCCTTTACTACCATTAGAAAAGCGGCTATAGTAAGCCTCATTGTTATTGTAGAACGTAGAGAGCCAGAAGTATCCCCATGAGTTATCAGAAGAAAGGCTTGTACCGTTCATCCATCCCGAAGCGGGGAGGAATATGCTGCAATCGGTATAACCCTCCACGAGACTGGTGATACGATAGCCATTGCGGCCGTTCTCAGTGGTCCACTCCCACTTGGTATAATTCTTATCTGTCAGCTCATTAAACTGGTCTCTGGTTGGCATTGACCACATACCACCCATGATGGCACGCGCAGCATCGTAATTCGTGCCGGCGATGTCTTCACCAATGGCTTCGTAATAGCTACGATGATAAAGCTCGTTGGTAGCGGTAGAGAAGTTCGTCTTGGGTTGGGTCTCACCCCAGGCAAAGAACCGTCCCACATCGGACTCCGACTCGGCGCCGATGTTCATGTTAGCCCACTTGGTGCCGCTGGGCAGACCGAGGTCGACCGCCATATAGTTGTTGGCACCCATCGTCGTGAACGACTGCTCTGCACCATAATAATACTTGGTGCCGTCGTAGATGTAGGCCTTATAATAATAGGTGGTGTTGTTACCCGTGTTGCTGAACGTGTAGCTGTAGTCGCCCGACTGGGTCACGCTGACAGGCACGTCAGTACAGCCATTGGCATTAACAGCCGGCGAAGGCGACATGCTGTAGACGAAGCCCACCGTGACACTGCTACCATAACCCCAGACGCTGTTGACCTGTCCGCGAAGCAGATAGGCTGAGCCAGTAGGCTGAGCCTTATAGGTGCCGATGACGGAGAGCACGGGTCGGAGGAACGAACCGTAAGAGGCCGGGGCGTATGAGTTGCCGTCGTCACCCATATGGGCAGTTGCATCGCCACCGCCAAGGTCGTAGGCACTCCCACTTGCATTCCACGAGGACGTCCAGTAGTTGCCGCGAGTGTTGGCATTTTGCAACACGCCGCTGCCATTGAGATAACCGGTAGTGGGCAGGAAGATGAAGCGCTCAGAGTTGGTCTTGCTCGACACCTTATAGCCCGGAACACCATTCATCGTCGTCCATTCCCAGAAAGCAGCGGAGACGAGTTCGTCCATTTCGGCCTTTGTAGCCAGGCGATAAGGACTCCCCAGCGTGTTGCGCACAGCGTCGCGTCCGCTTTCGGTCAGGTTCTGGGCTTCCGACGCATAGAGTGCCCATCCTGAGTTCGGATAGGGAACAGTAGCACCCCACTGGTAGTAGTCGCCATTGCCACAGATGGAGTCGGCACCGAGGTCGAGGTTCATCCAAAGCAGTCCGCTGGGCAGGTCGAGGTCGACAAGTTCGTATGTCGTGAACTTCAGGGTGTCACCCTTAGCGATATAGCTGTTATCCTGCCTGATGTAAGGCACATAATAGTAGCTGGCACCTGCGGAAAGTCCCGTTAGCGTGACGGCAAACCGTCCACGCTGACCAACGGTGGCAAAGGGCGCGTCATTGTTGAGGGCATCGCGTGAAGTACCATAGCGTATGCCCACGGTGGCTGTGGCAGGAGTTCCCTTGGCAAAGCATTCTATCGAGGCCAAGGTAAAGTCGGTAGCGCTCTGCAGCACATCGACCGAGCTGACTGAAACCTGATTATCGCTTACAGGCCTGACAGTAAAGCCAAAGTACACTTCATCAACTGGCGCCGAACTCTTGTCATTATTCCAGAACGACTGGTAATAAGCCTTTACGCCACTCGAGAAGCTGGATGTCCAATAGTCGCCACTGCCGCTATTGTCCGTACGCCACGTTCCATCCCAGTAATAACCTGCAGCGGGAATGAAAATGCTACGGTCGGTGTATCCGGTCTTCTTACCTGTCACGCGCATGCCAAACTGACCATTGGCATTGGTCCATGTCCATGTGCAGTTATCGATGAGTTCCTTCCACTCTTCCTTGGAAGGCATACGCCATGAACCGCCCCACAATTCAGCTGCGGTATCGTAGCCGCTTTCGGGGGTAATATCCTTTAATCCCTGATAATACTGGATTGCCGAATGTGAATAGTAGGGTTCTTTAGCACCCCACTGGTAATAATGGCCATAGCTGGCTTCACTCGGTGACCCTATATTGACGTTAGCCCATTTCACAGAGAGTCCCAGATCCACTTCGCCCACGACATCGAAGCTATCGACGGGCGTGTATTTCCACAGGTTGTCATCGTGGGCGAAAGCGCGGTAATAATAACGCTTGCCCGGCGTGAGATTGGTAATGGCCTGCTGGAAGTCACCATTGACAGTAGTGACATCATACTGCTGAAGCTTATTGTCCTTGTCCAAAGTGCGATTCTCGCCAACGAGGAAGCCTGCGGTCTGAGCAGTGCCGGAGACATTATGGAAATAAGCCTTCAGTATGTCGGTCTCTGCCCCGTCAGCCATGGTGCGGACGAAACCTTTACCGTACAATGAACCCAGCTTTTCCTGCACAGGGCGTACGGGGAAGCCATAGTTCTTATCCGCATCCGCTCCAGTGTCGTTACCAAGGTACACGCGGTAGGCCCTGCCATTATTATAATTGGTGGAAGTCCAATGGCTGTTCTCCGTACCTACAGCATAACGATAACTGCTGTTATATTGAAAGACGCCACTGGTAGGAAGGAAGATGCTGCGTCCGGTATAGCCCTTCACCTTGCTGGTAAAACGACGGCCCACCACGCCGTTGCTGCTTGTTTCGGTCGTCACGTCGCAGCTGTCAATCAGTTCGCGGAACTCCTGAAGCGTAGGCATACGGAACTTGCTGCCCCACATCTCTGTTGCCGTGTCGTGGCCGGACAAGGGCGTGATGTCCTTGTTGCCCGTGTAGTAATTGGAGTTGTCGCCCAAGAACGGCTTGTTGGCACCCCAACGGTAGAAGTCACCATGACTGTCGTCGCTGGCAGCACCGAGGTCAACGTTGGCCCAGAGCACAGACACGCCTAAGTCAACCAGTCCTACGGCATCCACCTTCAGCGTGTCGCCATAATAATAGGTATCATTGCTACAGACGAAGGCGCGGTAATAGGTGGTCACCCCAGGCGTTGAGGGAGTGAACACGTATGAGAACTGGCCGTCGGTGGTCTTCTCAACCGTCACCTTGGTGTCGGAGGCAAACTTCTTGTCGGTGCTGTAGGAGAATCCCACGGTGGCACCCGTTGCATCGGCGAGTCCGCGCACAGTGGCCTTCAAAGTGTCGGTCTCAGTCTGGCCGTCGTACTGCTTGGCGGCAACGAGCGTGCGAACGAACATCGGTTTGCCGTCGGCATCCTTGGCGTTCGTCTTATAGACAGGACGGACGGGAACGCCATCAGTGCGTAACCAGTTGTTCACACCGGCATTGTTGAATATAGCAGCATGGTCGGCCTGATTATTGACGCCAGGCAACGATGAGGTGGCCATATAGCCATGTTCGGAATATTGATTGCGTGCTGTGCGGAAATACCCAGAAAGGGGTATGAACAGCGAGTCGCCGTTCAAGCGGCTCTTGACGGTGTAGCCCTTTACGCCGTCCATGGTTGAGGATATGAAGTCGCAGTTGTCAATCAGTTCCTGAAGGTCTTGTCTGTCGGGCATCATCCACACGCCGCCCCACTTAGTGGAGGCCGCATCGTAGTCGGTGGCCTGGATATCGAGCAGGCGTTCGGGCTCTATCCAAGTGCTGTGGCTGTACCAGCGATAGTTGCTGGCATCGTTTGGATAGGTCGTCTTGGTCTGCGTCTCGCCCCAGGCATAAGGGTCGCCGTTCTGATAGGGCATCGTAGTGCCTAAACTGATGTTTGCCCACTTCGTACCGGAAGGCAGGCCGAGGTCTATGGGGGCACGTCCGAACTGCAGGGCATTGGCGTAGTTGACGTTGCCGTCGGCATCCTTGACGTAAGCGCGATAGTAGTAGGCCGTGTCCTTGGGCATAACGAAGTCGGTATTATAGGCTCCGTCGGTGCTGACCGAGGCCGTCACCTTTGTGCCACCATTGGCAATGGTGACGCTATCAGTCTTGCCCACCACAAAACCCACTTCAATGCCCGTCTTGTCGTTGGCCTTGTCGTAGCCATAGATGGTAGCATAGAGCTTGGCTGTCAGCTCGGTTGCCCGCCACTGCACACTGTCGGTCATCACCTGCACCAGCGAGCCATCGGTCATCTGGACACCCGTGCTGATGACGGGACGGATGCTTTCGCCGAGCCAGATGTCTTCGCCAGACTGTCCAACAGTTTTGCTGTTACTATAGAAATTTAGATACCAGTTCTGCTTTTTCCCCGAGTTGGTGAGCTGGGATGTGCGGTAAAGGCCGCGTGAGCCGAATTCGTTATTACTCGTCCCGTTACGGTAGCCGGCGGCAGGCATGAAGAGGTTGTTGCCATGACGGCTGACGACATAGCCTGGTTTGCCGTTGAAGTTGCCGTTCCATGTCCACGTACAGCTGTCTATCAGCATATTAAGTTCTGCCGAAGTAGGCACCGAGAAGTTCTGGCCAAGGCGCATGTGCGCTACATCATTGTCTGTCAGACGGATGTTCTTGGGCATGTTGTTGATGGTTGTACTCTGGAAGGTGTAGTTACCGGTGGTGTAGTTGCCCTTGTCCTCCAGTTCGCCCCAGGCGTAGTAGCCGCCGTATTCCTCGGGCGACATGGCGCCCATGTTGTGATTGAGGAACTTCACGGGCAGGCCGAGGTCCACCACGTAGTTGTTGCAGTTAGCCTTGACGACATACACCATGTTCGACTCCACCTTGGTCAGATCCACTATCTTCGTATAGACACCCGTGGACTGCAGCTCGGTGTCGTAGACGGTGAACTCACAGGTCAGTCGGGTCGGACCGTCCTGCGGGGCTATCACCATATAGGCCGACGTGTTCTGGTCGGCACTGCGCGGCAGCACGAAGTTGCCCGTGGTCAGCGTGACGGCATGTTCATAGTCAGTGCCCTCCTTCGTCGTCAGTCCATCGGTGGTCAATGTGAAGTCGCCGGCCAGTCCGCCGCCGCTGCGCACGGTGATGCTCTTCAGCACCGTACGCTTTAGGTCGTTGGCAATGTAGGGCAGGAAGCACAGGTATGCGGCATGATGGTCGAGGTGGAAGAGGTAGGAACCGTCCTGCTGTTTCTGAGCCACCGCAGTACCGCAGTCGCCTGCCACGCCGATGTGCTCAGTGGTGTTTGCGGTGGGTTGCGACTGGTCTTTCGTCACACGCACGTTATTATACGTCGTGGGGCTTTGTCCGGCATAGTAGACCGTGATATTATCAGCCGTCAGCTTGTCGCCACCGAAGTAGAAGTCGCCCGTGCGCTTGCTCTCGCTGATGACAGCCAGGGTGTCGCGACGTCCGTCTTCCAGGTAGATGTGGTCGCCCTCCTCCCAGAAGAAGTCCACCTCCGAAGTGCTGGCCATGAAGTCGCCGTCTAATGACGTGCGGCGCTGCGACCTGGTACCGTTCCTGTTGCCCATGCTTCCGATGAAGCGTGTCAGGCGGATGCGCAGGTCGTCGCGCACCATCACCACACTGTCGATGTCGGCCAGCAGGTACTGTCGCATGTCGTCGTTGGTGAATGTCACCACCATCACCACATAGTCGTTCTGCGCCTCGCCCTTCAGGTTGAGTCGCGAGTGACTGATGCCGGCCACGGTGGCCATCGACAGCGAGTCGACAGGTCCGCTGTGCTGATAGACATACAAACTGTCGCTGTTCTGTGCCGACAGAATTGTCGGCACAAACATCATCATCATCATGATATATATATACTTCCGCATATTACCAATTATCATTTTTTAATTCTCAACTCTCAACTTTCAACTCTCTCAGTCTCCTATCTGGCTGCCAGTGTCACCTTTACCTGCACAACCCGTGCCAGTGCCGTCGCCACCTGTCTTCTGGCTGCTTCCCTGGTTGTGGTCGCCGGTGATGTCGCCGCCGCCACCCTCGTTGGCGCCTGCCGTAGTGACGGCACGCACGCTGATGCCGTAGTAGCGGTGCTCAGGCGACAGGGATGCCGCCGTCTGACTGCCACAGAGGGCATACGAGTCGCCATCGCTGTAGTAGGCGGCAGTCCAGTAGTGGCATCCGCTGCCAATCTGTTCGAAGAAGCCCGCCGTCTGATAGCCGGCAGCCGGCAGGAAGATGCTGTTGTAGCCACCCTTGTCGTTCTGCGTCTTGCTGGTCACGCGGTAGCCGGCAACGCCGTCTTCAGTAGTCCACGTCCATGTGCAGTTGTCGACGAGCCACTGCATCTCAGCATTGGTGGGCATACGCCACGAACCCGTCCAGTTGGCCTTGACGACATCGTAGCTGGCCTTGCCGCTGATGTCGGCACCGATATTGATATATCCATTGTCATAATGCTTATAGGTGGCTTGCGTATAGTTGGTCTTGGTGGTTGTCTCACCCCATGCGTAGCGGTCGCCGAAGTCCGACGAGGTCTGGGCGCCGAGGTTGATGCTGGCCCACTTCACGCCGTTGCCCATATCGACCAGTTCCAGACCGTAGCGGCGGATGTTGCCGTAGTAGTACTCATCGCCAATCTTCACGTATGCACGGTAGTAGTAGGTGGTGTCCTTCGCGTAGGTAAGTGTGCCACGGAAGGTGATGTCTGTAGTCGAGGCTGTTGCAGTAACATTGGTCACCTCACTTCCATCAGCCACCAATGCCGTCTGGGCAGAGTCACAGCCCACCACGAAGCCAAGGGTGACACCCTCAACGCCATCGAGTCCGGCAACGGATCCGACGAGGCGCACGTCTGTCACGCCAACCTGCCAGTTGGTGCTGTCGGTGGTGAGGTAGAACTTCGTGTCGCCGTGCTCCTTGTTCCACTTGATGATCGGGCGGATGGTGTAGCCGAGGTAGCGGGCCACGGCATCGACAGTGCGGTTGCTGCCGTAGAACGACGTGCCGTAGGCATTGTCCTGACTATGACCCTCGGTGGCATTGAGGTTCGACGTCCACAGCGAGGCGCGTGTACCGTCGTTGGCCACCGACGTGCCGCTCATGGAGCCGCGCTTGGCAATGAAGATACTGTCGCCGCTCGGACCAACAACCTTATACATTGGCTGGCCATACTTCGTGACCTCCGTCCAGGTACACTTGGTAAGCAGGTCATTGATGTCGTTGCGTGTCGGCAGTCGCCACAGACCACCCCAGCTGACGTGGGCAGCATCGTTATTGCTACCGCCGATATCAGCACCGAGGTCGGGATAGGTGGCGGGCTTGTCGAACGAGGTCTTAGCCGATGTCTCGCCCCAAGCGTAGTAATCGCCGCTGTCGTCGGAGCTGCTGCCGCCGAGGTTGATGTTCGACCAATATACGCCGGTGTCGAGTCCGAGGTCTACGGTGCGGCGTCCGAACTCACGCTCGTTGGCGAAGTAGTACTTGCCGTCCACCTTGACGTATGCTCTATAGTAGTACACCGTCTCGTCATCTACATTAGGTACGGTGGCAGAGAATACGCCGCTGGCCACGTTGGACACCTGGCCCTCGTTGGTCTTCAGGTACTGAACGCCCGCAGTCTGGTCAGTGACATTCGGTGTGGTGGCGTAGGCGAAGCCCGACTCCGTAGCCTTGCTGTTATAGCGCAGACCGAGCAGATAGCCGTAGAGCGTGGCCGTCTCGTCGCCAACCTCCCAGTGTACGCTGTCGGTTGTCAGCTGGATCATCGACTCGTCGTCAAGCGTCTTGTTGACAAGGGCGACGGGACGGACGGTCATACCGTCATGCAGCCAGTCATTATTGATTAACTGAATCTTGTTACGGTCATTATAGTTGTCATAATACCAAGCAGTGCGGTCGCCACTGTCAGAATACTTGGTTGACGTCCAGGTGATGACTCGCCAGTCTGAATCATAATGAGTCGTACCGCCCATATATCCTGTCTTCGGGAAGAAGATGGTCTTTCCGTTAATCTTACTGGTCAACAAGAAGCCAGCCTTGCCATAGAGCGTGGTGGGCTGTTGCGTAACATTGGCCAGCAGCTCCTGCACATCAGCCTTTGACGGCATACGCCACGGGCCTTGCCAGTTCACCTGGGCAGCATCGTAAATCGTACCGCCAATATCGCTCAGAGTTGCTCCCGCAGAACTAAAATAACTTTGACTATAGTTGCTCTTCGGGCGCGTTTCACCCCAAGAGAAGAATTCACCATTATCCATTGGCGTCTGCGAGCCGACGTTGATGTTAGCCCACTTCAGGCCGGAAGGCAGGCCGAGGTCGACGAACTCGAGACCGAGCATCTTCGGGTCGCCATAGGCAACACGACCGCCCTGACGGACAAATGCACGGTAGTAGTACTGCTTGAACTCGATTTCTTTGAAATCACAGACAAACTTGTTGTTAACCGTTGAGTCGCACTCTATCTCAATGTGGCCTTCTGTATCAAGTGTCACGTCTGCCGTAGTTCCTACCACGAAGCCCAATTCAGTAGATTCCTTCACGCTCTCGGTAATACCTGTCACAGTACCACACAGTCGGGCTGAAGTCATGCCCACCGCCCAGTTGGTGCTGTCGGTCGAGATGGTCATGGCCAGCATCTCCAGCGGGTCGCCATACCAAGTGTTTGTACCATATATCATATAAGAACGGACGTAATACTTTGTGCCGAAGTCGAGCTCGTCCATCTGTTCCTTAGTCAAGGGCAGATGGTAGCTGCCATTGTCAATGGCAGTCTGCGTGAGCGTCACTTTCAGAACCTCATTGCTGCCAAGCTCAACATCATCGGCAGTACCGATGACGAATCCTTGCGTTACATCCGTAGCAGGCACAACATCGTCGATGCCGCGCATCGTGCCATACATATTAGTCGATGTATGGTCGGCACTGTAGCTGATGCTGTCGGTGCGAATAAAGAAATATTTACCGTCTTCTGACTCGATGTTGCTCTCAAAGACAGGACGGATGGAAAGTCCTTCCCACCGCCAAGCGATGTGATTGGAATTGCTATTATCATACTGATAAAGGTTATATCTGCTATCTGACGGATATAGCGTACCTGTCTGGTAGTAACAATGATCAGTATAGTGACGCCCTGTGCCATTTCTGTAACCATTGGCAGGCAGGAAGATGACACTGTCGGGATTGTTGTTCGTGTTCTTGAAGAGCAGGCCGCGATGGCTAACGCCATCCTCGTCCAAGCTGTCTTTCCACGACGCGGGGCATTTAGCCAGTTCAAGCATCTCTGCCTTGGTGGGCATACGCCAGCAGCCACGCCATGTTGCAGTCACGACATCGTATTCGGGACTACCGGCAATATTGCTACCGATGTCCTTGTATTTGTTATCTTCGTAATACTGGTAGTTCCCCACAGAATAATTTGTTTTTGTCGTCTTCTCACCCCACGCATACTGATTGCCTGGGTCTTCAGCCGTGATGGCACCCATATTGATGCTCGACCAACGGACGGACGTGCCCATATTAATGATTTCACGATCCATACCGAATTTCTTCACCTTGCCGAACCACGTCTGGTCTCCCTTTTGGGCGTAGGCACGGTAGTAGTAGGCTTTCTGCTTCACCTGCTCGACAGCCTGCTCGTTGAAGCTCAGTTCAGGGAAAGCAGAAAGTGTCGTGGAAGGAAGGTCGCCCTCCTTGGTGGCGAAGTCAAGATTCTTATTGAAGCCCCATATAAACCCGTGATTCTCGATGGGCAGGTTCACCGAGCCATAGAGACGTGCCGGTTCGCCGAACGCCCACTGACAGCTGTCGGTGAAGGTGGCAAAGAACAGGCGCGGATTGAGCTTGTTGGTGATGGGATAGACCGTAGCCTTCGCAATTCCAGCGGTGGCCGTCAGTTCCTTCACCTCGACGGTGTCAATCTCGCTCTCCGTGTCGTAGATGTGGTAGTAGACCTTCAACTGTGTGCTCCCGGTCTGCGGAGCCACGACCATATAGGCGGCGACACTGTCCTGCGGTGTATGCTCCCACTCCGCCCCATCAGGCACCTGCTTGTTGTTGGGCACGTGGAACGTGTTCCTCGAATCGCCGAGCGTGAGTTTGATGGTGTCCTTGCCAGTGCCGGAGTCGAGCGTGACACCCTCCGTAGAGAGCGTATAATTGCCGGCGAGCACTTTTCCGTCGGCACTCTTCACGGCAATGTCCTTGAGCACGATCGTCTTCAGCGAGTCCACACGCGGAATGAAGCACAGCACGGCCACCTCGTGGTTCAATTGGAAGAGGTAGTCGCTGTTGGGCTGGCGCGTGGCCACGGCCCAGCCGCAGTCACCGCTCTTGCCGAGGTGGTCGCTGTTGTTGGGCGCCGTCTGCGTCTGCACGTCGAGAATCTTCACCTTATTATATACCTCTGCGTTCGAGCCAGGGTAGTAGATGGTGTATGCATCAGCCACCAGCGTGTCGAGTTCAAACTTGAACTCGCCGTTGGGACGGTCGTATGAAGGCGATCCCACATGCTGCGACCTCTGGCCGTTCTCCAAGAAGATGTAGTCATAGATCCCATTCCTGGCCACCCACTTGTAGACGACCTTGTCGCCTGCGGTGCCGGGGAATTTTCCATCGACCGACGTGAATTGGCGTGCGCCGGCAGTCTCAGACTCCGGCATTGTGGTTCCCATGAAACTGACGACTCTCCTGCTTTTGGGCATGACAACGTGGTCTATCTCCTTGAGGGGATAGACGCGCTCACTGCCTACCGTTCGCAGACGGAGCGTCGACACGTCGGTTTGTTCCACTCCGTTAGCGTCACGGCGCGAGTGATAGATGTCGCGCACGTTGTTGAGCAGCAGGGTGTCGACCTTGCCATCCAACATATAAATCAGGACATGGCTCTTCTCCGTCTGCGCCGTCGCGGGAACCGTTGCGAGGCACAGCAGCAGAAGAAGCTGCATCAGTTTCTTCATCGTCAATTCGTTAAATTCGTAAAATTCGTTGTCGTTATAATCTGCGCGTTACTTCTTCGTGAACTTCGTCGAGATGTTGTTGGCATTCACCATGTAGACACCAGCCGAGAACTTGCTGATGTTCACCACGGCATGCCCACTCTCGTCGGCAGTTGCCGAGCCGCAGACATGGCCGGCCACGTCGAAGACCTGTACCTTCGAGCCTGCAGGCAGTCCGTCGTAGACGATGCGGTCGCCTTCGACCTTCATGCTGCTGGCCTTAGTGCCCTCGATGGCTGTGGTCACGGTCTCGTAGTTAAAGAACTTCACGTCTGTCATGGCGTAGGCCATCTCCGACGTCGAGGTCTTCACGATGACATTCTCGCCATTAAAGCTGATAGTGGGCTGCTCGTCGATGAGCACAAACCGCTGGGTCTGACCCGAAGCCAGATGAAGCACCAGCGTGTTGGAAGCCATTGCCGTGGCTGCCCCCATCAGGAGCAGACCCACGACTGATAAGATCATTTTCTTCATATTCAACTTGATTGATTTTCGATTTACTATATTTACGATTTTCGATTTATCACTTCTCATTATTCACTCTTCGTTAGGGCGTAGCCCGCTTACTCATTGCCTTCAATGCCGCCACCGATAGTACCGACACCGGCATTGCCATCCTCACCGTTGACATCGGCGGCAGGATTGAGCGTCGGACGCAGGAGCAGGCCCGAATTGCGCAACTCAAGGAGAATTGTCTTGGTGTTCGAACCATCGGCACTGAGGGCAGTGGCGTTGTTTTCGTCACCATCGTTACCCTTCTGCGACGACCAATACTCGCCAACGGGGATGAAGATGCTGTTGCCGTTCTTCTTGCTGGTGACGCGGTAGCCATTGACGTCGAAAGCCCATGTACACTCGCTGAGCAATTCCTGGATATTGGCAATCGATGCGATACGGTACTTCGTGCCGAGGCGGGTGTGAGCCGCGTCGTACTGCGTACCACCGACATAGTGGAAGCCCGATGGCACTGCGTATTCGCCGGTCTCGTTCGGCGCCGTCTCACCCCAACGATAGGTGTCGCCGGGAGCCTCCTCGTCATCGGCACCGAGGTTCATGTCAACCCACTTCACGCCCGAGGGCAGTCCGAGGTCGACCACCTTTGCACCGAACTGCTTGATGGCACCCTTATGTACCTCTCCGTCATAGCGTGTATATGTCTGATAGTAGTAGGTAGCCACCTTGATGGTGTCTATCTGTGCGGTGAATACAGAGTCGGTAGCGTCGAACGCAGCCACGATGGACTTGCTGTCCGACATGTCGCTCCGGGTGCTGTAGATGAAGCCTACCTCCAGGCCATCCTTCTTCACGCCCTTGGTGTGGCCGTAGAGCTTGCCGGCATTGCCGAGGCCCCAGTTCACGCTGTCGGTAAAGAAGGAGTAGTCGACCATACTAATGGCATTGCCGTACTTCGTCTCAGTACCGTTGCTGACGTAAGCACGCACATAGTACTTGTCGCCCACGGTGAGTGTCTTCAACTGCTCGTTGGTCAGTCTGACGCTGTAGACACCGTTGGCCGTTGCTGTATGACAGACATTCTGGATAACAGTCGATTCCAGGTCAACATCAGTAGCGGTACCGATGACGAAGCCCTGTGTCAGACCGTCGTCGGGCGAGTTCAGTCCGAGCATCATGCCGTAGAGCGTGTTCGATGTGCGGTCGGCAGCATAGCTGATGCTATCGGTACGGATGAAGATGTCCTGGTCGCCCAGCTTGCCGTTGGTGTCGTAGACGGGACGTATGGTCAGACCATCGTAGCGCGTGAACATCGGCACAGACTTGCTGGTGGCATCGAACTGCAGCGACGACGCATAGCGGGTCTTACCGTTGGTCTCAGGTATCGACGACCAGTAGTGTCCGAGCGACTGGTAGCCATTGAGGTCAGTGTTGTCGCGGTAGCCGGCAGCTGGCAGGAAGATGTTCTCGTGGCTGACGGTGTTCTCCACCCAGTAGCCCGGTATGCCCTCCTTCGTGCCCCACGTCCACGAGCACCTGTTCAAGAGTTCCTGCATCTCGTCGAGAGTCGGCATACGCCAGCAGCCGTTGAGCGTGCGGTTGGCGATGTCCCACTGCGTGGCACCGATATTGCTGCCTATATAATGATAGGTGGCATTGTCGTTGTTACCCGTGGCGTGGCGGTAGGTCACGGCGGTGTAGTTGAGTTGCGTCTGCAGGTCACCCCATGCGTAGTAATTACCGGCAAGCTCAGGCAGGTTGGCGTCCACATTGCGGTCGGCCCACTTCACTGAGAGTCCGAGGTCAACCTTGTTCGGGGTCGTTCCCTCCGTGGACTTCGTCGAGAAGCTCTTGATGGCACCACGGTAGGTCGTCTGTGTCGTTCCGCCGACGCCCTTGATGACGTAGGCACGGTAGTAATACATATTGCCCTCGGCCAAGTCGCTGACAGGGGCGTTATAGGCTCCGTTGGCACTGACCGTCACTGTCACCTTGGTGGCACCGCTCATCGATGACGAGCGTGACCACTCGAAGCCCACCTCGGCATTGACATAGTCGGAGATGTTGACGATACCGTTCAACTGAGCCGACGACGTGGTGATGTCGGTAGGCTCGGTCGTCGATACCAAGGCACTGACAGGACGCACCATATAGCCGAGGAAGCGCTCTGCCGACTTAACGTAAGGCTGGGCACTTGCCGTGGCCTGAGGCGTGATGGCGAGACCCTGGGCATTGCTGATGACAGAACCCAGCGTTGACGACCAATAATAGTCGGCTGGTAGGAAGATGCTGTTGCCGTTCTTGCCGGTAGCGCGGAATCCAGCGACGGCATTGACGGTGTCGTTCTTCCACGTACAGTTGGCTATGAGTTCACGAACCTCGGTCTCACTCGGCATACGCGTGCCGTCAATGCGCAGTGCTGCCACGTCGTAGCTGCTGTTGCTGCTGATGTCGGTGCCGATGTCGGTGTAGCCCGTCCCGGTATGGTGGGCGTAGGTTTCGTAGGTGTACGAATCCTTCAGCCCTGTCTCGCCCCATGCGTAGAGGTCGCCCAGGTCGGAGGCCACCGTCGAGCCGATGTTCACATTACCCCACTTCACGCCGCTGGGCAGTCCGAGGTCGACAAAGTCGATACCCACCTGCTTGGCATCGGGAGCATAGTAGTACTTGTCACCGTACTTGACGTAAGCACGATAGTAGTAGGTGCCTACTGACAGCGACTCCAGTGCAGCCTGGAATGCCGACGAGGTGAAGACCGTCGAGTTGACGGAAGTGGTCTTACTGTCCATCGTCACGTCCTCAGCCGTACCGATGACGAAGCCGCGTTCCTGGATGTCGTTCAGCACGCTGGCGGCACCCACCAGTGTGGCATAGAGGTCGGAGTTGCTGTAGCCGGCCCGCCAGTTCGTGCTGTCGGTACGCAGGAACACCTGGCTCTGGTCGCCGAAGATGACGTTCGACTGCATCACGGCACGGTAGCCCCACTCCGTCGGGTCGTTGCTGGTCAGGTAGATGAACTTCGAGGCATCCTCCTTGTTCGTCACCTTATACACATTAACGCCGTAGATGGTCTCTTGGGTCCAGTCGCAGCCCGTCAGCAGCTGTTGCTTCTCGGTCTCCGACGGTATGCGCCATACGCCTCCGAAATCAACGTAGGCAGGGTCGGCCTCCGCATACTTGCCCGTGAGGATTCCGTTGAGACCGATTTCCTCGGGCGAGGCGGCATCGACGTTGATGTTGGCCCACTGTATGCCAACGCCCAGGTCGACATCGGCGAAGCCGAACTGCTTGGAGTCGGCATACCAATAATTGTCATTTTCATCCTTGACGTAGGCACGATAGTAGAAGATGCCGTCGTTACGATCGTTATGCTCTATCTTTCCGACGTAGTTGCCGCTGCCGTCCTTGGTCGGGCTGGCAGGGATTAGATCTACGCCACTGGTCGTCGCCGTCAACTCAGGAGTTGTGCCGACAACGAATCCCGTAGAGTAGCCCGCAGGCAGGTTAAGCACAGCCGAATAGAAGTTGACGCTGTCCTTCATGTAGCGCCAGTCGGTGCTCTCAGTGCGGAAGTAGAAGTCGACACCTTCAACAAACGGACGGGCCACAGGACGGATGGAGTTGCCGCGCCAGCGCAGGTTGTCGGCAATGGCCGCCTGACCGTTCCTGTCGGAGACATCGAAGTAGAACTCACGGGCCTGCCGGTAGTCGGCGGCACGGTTGCTGCTCCAGTAGTAGGCCAGGTGGGTCACCTCGTCGTCGTGGTTCTGGTTGTTGCCACCTTCCTCGTTGGTCGAGTAGTCGTAGTTGGCATCACGCTCGTCGACGGTATAGTAGTTCGACGGCAGGAAGATGCTGTTGCCGTTCTTGCCCGTCACGCGGTAACCAGGAATGTGGGCCACGGTGTCCTTCGTCCACGAGCACTCCCTGATGAGCTCGTTCCACTCCTCGTCGCCGGCCATGCGCCAGAGTCCGCGCAGGAATTTGTTGGCAACATCGGTGGTGTCGTTGGCCGAGATGTTGGAACTCAGGTCGCGGTAGTGCTGTGTCTCGTTGTCGTAGTACTTGTAGCCCGCCTGCGTGAACACATCCTTCGTGGTGGTCTCACCCCAGCCGTAGAAGTCGCCGTGGTCCTTGATGCGCCATGCACCCATGTTCACGTTGGCCCACTTGGTCTTGCTGGTCAGTCCGAGGTCAACCATCACGATACCGAAGTCCTTGATGTCGCCATAGTAATACTTGCCGTCTATCTTGGCAAACGCACGGTAGTAGTACATACGGTTGTTGTCGATGGGTGAGATGGAGGCCGAGAAGAGGCCGTTCACCTTGCTGTTGGTGGCCTTGGTATAGGTGACCACCCCGGCAGCCCCACCGTCGTCACAGGCCTTGAGGTTGTCGGCGGTAGTGCCCACCACGAAACCGTAAGTGGCACAGTGACTATCGTTGAGTCCCAGGATACAGCCGTAGATGCTGGCACTGGTGACACCGGCCACCCATGAGGTGCGCTCGGTGGTGAGGCTCATCTTGTGGCCGTCGGGCAACGTCACGTTGATCTTGGCAATAGGTCTCACGTAGTGGCCGTGGTAGCGGTAGTGGTACTTCATCAGGCGGTTGGTCGTGCCACTCTCCATACCGAAGGCATTACGGTCGCGCGGAGCACGTGAGGAGGTCCACAGCGGCGTGTTCTCCCATGGGCCATACATACTCGAGTGATAACCGCTCATCGTCCACTTGTCAATCCTCTCCTTGGTGATGAATATCCAGTTGCCGTTCTTCTTGCTGACAACCTTGTAGCCATCAACGTTGACATAGGAGCCGCCACTGCTGCTGGGCACATACTTGTAGGAGGTGGAGTCGCGCCACTCGCAGCTGTCGACGAGCATCTGGAGGTCGTCCTCCGACGACATCGACCACAGGGCGCCGCGACCGCCGAAGTCAGACTCATCCCAGGTGTAGTTCCACTTCCTGTGAGCCACGTCATACTGCGTTCCCTTGATCTCGTTGCCGAGGTTGTTGTACTCTTCGTCACCTGTGGACTTGTAGTAGATGTAATTTTCGAAGGTATAAGGATAGCGTGACAACGTGTCGCCCCAGGCAAACTGGTTGGAGTGGTCCTCGGCATAGCGCGAACCGACGTTGATGCTGGCCCAGTACATGCCGTTGTTGAAGCCCAGGTCGCGGAACTCCAATCCGTAGCGTCCGGTCTTGCCATAGACATATTCACCGTTGTACTTGATGAAGGCACGGTAGTAGTAGGTGGTGTCGCGCTCGTAGGGCACCGTCAGCTGGAAGGAGCCGTTGACAGCCTGCGGCTTGCCGTTGACCTGTACATAATAGAGCTTGGCCTGAACATCGGTGAGGGTGTCAGCAGCCACGAGGTCGTGCTTGTAGCCAACGATGACGCCCACACGTGCCTCCTTCGAGAGCTGCTCCATATCCTTCAGTTCCTCATCGTCGCCGCTGCTCAGGGAGTATTCGTTGTTGAAGCCCGTCACACTGCCATACAGGGTAGCCGTCTGCCGGCCCACCTGCCATTCCACGTCGCCCGTGACGATGTTGGGCTGGCGCACGAACTTGATGGAGCGTCCGTAGTAGTAGTTGTCGGCTATCTTCACGTAGGCACGTACCCAGTAGGCAGAGTCGACCTTGAAGAGGTTGATGTTCTGGCGGTCGTACCAGAAGAGGGAATCTTTCTGGATGTCATCGTGCGGGAAGTCGTACTTGAAGTACTGGCCGCCCGTGCCGCCCTGGTGGGTTGTCAGCGTGTCGGAGCCTACCACGAAGCCGGCATACTGGATGTCGGGCACGTTGTACGCCGTCTGTCCCCAGCGCTGCTGAACGGCACCGATGAACGAGCCGAAGAACGACACGTAGTCGACGTTCGGATGGACGATGGCATCGTCGGTGCGGATGAAGATCTCGTTATCACTGTTGGGCAGAGTGTCGGTGCTCTCCCAGATGGCGCGCTCAAAGTCCACGCCGCGACAGCCGTGGCCGTGGTTAGTGACACTGCTGAAGCCCGGCTTGGTACTGCCGTTGCTGATGCGCATGAAGTCGTAGTTGAGCGACAAATCAGTATAGTTGTCCTGGTGCTGATAGTACTGGATGTTGCGGCGGATGAAAATCTTCTTGCCGTTGGGACCTGTACCCGTCATACCGGCACAGCCGTAGAGCGTATCGAGCTCCCACGTACAGTAGTCTATCAGTTCCTGAGCCTCACTATGGTATGGCTGGCGATAAACATTATGCCACTTCTTGTGCGAAGTGTCGTTGAGACCACCAGCGCCATTGCCATCATTGCCGTAAGGCATATTGGTCTGGCCGTTCACACCGTGACTGTCTCTCGTAGGCGATGTGCTATAGCCGTTGAGCGGGCTGTTGCCACCGGTATTGATGCTGGCCCAGCGCTTGCCCGAAGGCAGTCCGAGGTCGAGCAGCTCAAAGCCGAAGGTGTTGACGTCGCCATAGTGGAACTTATCATTATAGTACGCGTATGCGCGGAAATAATAGGTGGTGTCCTTCGGCAGTGTGAAGTCATGCTCTACAGGACCACCCTTGCTGCCGTCGTAGTCGTTGAGGGACACCTCGTTATCAGTCGTGCTGTAGTCGAACAATACGTTGTTGCCTTCAGAGCGGGCAGGGTCATCGCTCGTTGTCAGGTCGCGATTGTAGCCGATAATGAGTCCTGCCCTGAAGCCAGCCGAACTGGCCTCGTTGGCCAGGATGCCCTGGATGGTGCCGGTGATGTGGGCGTTAGTGCCATACATCTTCCACACGGTCTCCTTGCCCGTCACCTGGTCGGCCAGGTGGAACGAGCGGGCGTCGCCATAGTAGTATTTGTCACCAATCTTCAGGTAGAAGCGGTAGTAGTATGTGCCGTCGCTCGTCAGGTTGTCGTTCTTGTCGAGCACGAGGAAGTACTGCGAGTTGTTCTTATGCGTCTGCACATGCTTGATGGGGGCATTCTCCCACGTCACATCGGCAGACTCGCCCACCACGAAGCCTAACTCATACTTGTCGGCAGCCAGCGGGTAGTTGATGCGGTAGCTGCCCTGCAGGGCCACGGCCGTGCGGTAGTTCAGATAGTAGCAGGTGTCGGTGGCGAGGTAGGCCAGCGTGTCGTCGCGTAGCTTGTCGGCACCCTTAGAAAGTCGCAGGTTGTAGCGGGCTACCGGACGCACGGTATGTCCCTGGTAGAATTCGTACCATGTCAGCGTCCAGTCGTCATAACTCGATGGGGTGTCGAAGAACGACTGCTGGTTGCCGTTGAGCGATACGGTCTTGACGGAGTCTGTCGACTTAAAACCGTCAGAGACGTGGAAGAATCCTGCCGAATGGAACTGCGTAGTGTCGGTAGTCCATGTCAGAGTGTGGTCCTTGATGTTGTAGCTACCGCCCTTTTTACCCTTCAGCGGCAGGAAGATGCTGTTGCCGTTGGTGCCGGTGACGCGCCAGCCAGGAACGCCGAAGAGCGTCTCGAACTTCCACGTACACTGGTCTTTCAGCGACTGCCACTCGTCTTGTTCGGGAACGACGAAGAGGTTGCCGTACTTGGTGTTCTCGATGTATTTGCCAGTATCCGTAAACTTGGGATTGTCATTACCCCAGTTCACGTAGGCGGCATCGTTCTTCGTACCGGCGAAAGCCTTCCAGTAGAGCTCGCCTTCACAGTTGTACTTGTTGTGCTCAGCACCACGGAAGCGCACGGTATAGTCCTTACCGTGTACGCTGGGAACGGTCAGGTTGACCCACTTGGTCACTGAGGTCGTTGAATGGTCTATAGTTATATCGGCATCACCATTTCTATAGGTTTCTCTGACATATTTCAGCGTGTCGTCGATATACGTCTTCTCATGGTATGCAAACTTGGTCTCGGCCTCGCCGTAGGCATAGTAGTCGGGGTTGTCCTCGGCGTAGGCACTACCCACGTCGATGTTGGCCCACAACAGCGTCTGGCCCTTGCTGTCCTTGACGCCCAGGTCAACATAGTCGAGACCGAACTGGCGTGCCTCGCTGTAGCGATAGACACCGTCGGCATAGACAAAGGCACGCACCCAATAGACGGTGTCGATAGGCACAGCCATCACAGCCTCGTAGCGCGGGCTCTTGATGCCGTTGATGATTCTGGTATTATCCAGTTTCTTGCCGGTCATGTCGTGCTCCCACTTCGTCTCGTAGTTGGTGATGCTGATGTTGGCACTGTCGCCAACGACATAACCCACCACGGCATGTTCACGGTCGTTCACGAACTCGACACCCTCGACAAAGCTGTAGAGCGTGGCCTTGTTCTCGTGAACCTCCCAGCCAATGCTGTCGATGTCGACGGTCAGCGGGGCTATCTTCTTGGGCTTGCCGTAGAAGGTCTGGTCGTCGAGCGTGATATAGGCGCGATACCAGTATTCCTTGTCGGCACGCATCGTGTCGCGCACGGCCTTTGGCAGCGGTACGGTGTAGAGTCCGTTGTAGATGTTAGCCTTCTTCACCGTGTCGGGCATCACGCCGCAGGGCGTATTCTCAAGTGTACCGCCCTTGAAGTCGTGGAGCACAAAGCCGCGCGTGATGGTGGTGTATTTCTCCTTCATGGCTTTCGTGACACCTAACTCACGGCCGTAGAAGCGTATGTCGGTGCTGTCGAGGGTGACGTAGTAGCGTCCCACGGTGTCGGTGCTGATAAACAGCAGTTCCTTGTCGCGTGTCTGGCAGTTGGTCTGCAGCACGGGGCGCACCCACAGCTTGTTTTCGTAGTTCGACTGCGAGATGCCGCCGAGGTAGTTGACATAGTAGGCATTGTCGCCCGACGTGGGTCGCTGCGACGTCCAGTAGTTAGCATAATCATAGTTGTAGCCTGGAGTGTAAGGCATATACTCCTTGACATCGTTAATACCCGTCACGCGCTTCACGTCCAAAGAGAAGCGCTTCTTGTTGTTGGGAGACACAAACGTAAGGGTATCGATAAAGGCCTGAGCCTGTTCCACGGTAGGCAGCGTGAAGCACCAGCCCTCGCGCCCGAACCACTTGTTAAACACTACGTCGTACTCCGTTCCGGCGATGTCGGTGATGATGGACGGCACGGCCTTGGTATTCCACTTGTAGGTGGAGTCGCGCTGCTCAGGGTACTGCGACCCAACGTTCAGGTTGGCCATCTTGGTACCCATCTGGAAGTCCACGGTGTCGAGCGGATGCAGGATCTTAACCTCCGGGGCATAGAGGCAGGTGGTGTCGCGCACGCCGTTCTCCTCGTTTTCCGTCATAAACACGGCACGGACGAAGTAGTAGCGGTCGTTCTTCAGCTTGTTCTTGGGGATGGTATAGGAGAACGTCATGTCGGTCTTCACATCGCCAACAGCCGTCTTGCCCTCGTTGTCGGCAAGCCACAGTTCACGGTTATGCAACGTAGGCATGGAATACTCATTCTCATTTTTCAGCGAATCGGTGACGACGAAGCCCACCTTTCCGACGACCTCGGCACTGACACCCACGATGTAACCGTTGAGCGTAGCCGTAGAGTCACCCACCTGCCAGCGGATATTGCCGGTGTGGGGGAAGAATCCGCTCAGCTGTGTGGCCTTCGAGGCATAGTAGATGTCGTACTTCTCCGTTACCTTATTATATACCTTAA
The DNA here is from genome assembly GCA_017395215.1 of Prevotella sp. Taxonomy (GTDB): domain Bacteria; phylum Bacteroidota; class Bacteroidia; order Bacteroidales; family Bacteroidaceae; genus Prevotella. The sequence goes on from JAFPVW010000023.1 coordinate 103,362, forward strand.
AATACTCGCGCACGAAATATTTCTTCTCCTTGTCTAAGAAACCTAAGAACGAACCCTTCAGCTCGACACGGATATCGCGTTCGCCGGCGGCGTAGGCACCCACGCTCTTCGGACCGTCGACGAGCATCAGGTGGTTGCCGTTGACAGGACGCCAGTCGGTCTTCTCGAACAGGGAGTCAGCCTCATTCCAGACCTTGTTCAACTCAGGAGCACTCTCGTCGAAGTAAAGCGTCGCCGAGTCCGTACCGAACACGAAGCCAGTCTCATCGAGCTGAACATTGGTGTTCTCCGACGGCCACGGTCGTGCCGAGCGCACCATGCCGACAATTGCAAAGCGGTCGGTGCCGCTGACCTCCTGTTCGTACTTGTGGCGCAGCAGCATCAGCGAGCCGTCGTAGTCGGTATTGCTCTTTAAGTAGTTGCTGTACTCCAGGATGCCTCGGGCGAAGCCGGGCTGGTACATCTCCATCTTGTCCTGATACAACGGCACCGACTTGTCCTTGTCGAGGCCGATATTGGGAATTTTATAATAGCCGAATGCACCGCCGCTATTAGGGATGACATAATAGAGGTCGTCTGTGGTGTATTCCCGATTGACAGCCCAGTAATGGCTACAGTTGTCGTTGGCGGGCAGGAAGATACGCTTTCCACTTGGTCCCGTCACGAGCACGCCTTCCACGCCATTGTACTCACGCCACTCGAACGAACATTTCTTCAAAAGGCTGTCAGCCTCCAAGGTCTGCTGCAGTCGCCAGCAGCCGCCCCATCGTTGGTAGGCAGCGTCGTGTTCGGGGGTGAACTCCTGGTCGACGAGTCCCCACCGCATATTCTGGTTCTGATAGCCTGGGTCGTAGTCATTCTTCGTATTCGACTCGCCATAGCCGAAGGCACCGCCGTAGAACGACACAGGGCCGCGCTCGAAGTAGGACTCCACGTTACGGAAGGCATACTTGATGTCGCCAAGGCCGAGGTCGACGATGGAGAACAGCGTGTCGGGTACTTCGGCGTTGACGGTGTAGAAGGTGTTGGGCTTGAATTGCTTGATGTGATAGGATCTGACAAAGGTCGTATCGATTAAGCTCAGCGTATCTTCGACATTGAAAATGAGTTTGAAATTTATACGCTTATTCGGGTCGTCATCCTTCTGCGGAGCCACCACCATATAGGCAGCCGTAGAGTCCTGGCAGTTCTCATAAATACGGGGTGTGTGCTTCCAGCCATTGTCATAAAAGAAAGGAGTTTTCAGAGTGATGGTGTCATTCTTATCCTCCTCCACCGTTTCAAGCTTAATACCTCTATCATTGTCAAACTCGAAAGTGCCGGAAATGGGGTGATCCTTGTCTGTCACCATCGTAACGCTCTTCAGCTTCACGCTCGGCACACGTGGGTTGTGGGTCAGAAAGGCGAAGTAGGCAGGATGGTGCTGCAGGTCGAAAACATAGATGTTTTTATCAGTAATGCCTGCTTCGGCCAATCGTGGATCCTTGGCATAAGTGGCCAAGGCACTGGCACAATCACCGGAACTCCCTATATGCTCGGAGTCATCCACTTTGGTCTGGACTTGAGTGCGGGCAATCTTGACATGGTTGTAGTCGCGGGCATTACGGCCTGGATAATAGACGTAAAGCGGTTCTTCCTTCTTCTCTACCTCAATGGTGTGGAACAGGGCACGTGAGCTGTCGGGAAGGATGTCATTCTGCTTTTCTATGTAGGTCTTATAATATTGGGCCTGATTAGCCATGTGGATATAGACAGAGTCAGAAAGCTGCCACTTGAACTTGATTGGTTCCTTTGCCGGAAATTTACCGTTGAATAAAATTCGTTTTCGACCATCGCTGCCAGTGGTGAGTAGGTTGATGTCGCCAGTCAACGTGATGCGGTCCCAAGGGCGCAAATCGGGGAGACGCACTTCCTGAATATCGGTGACAGGATAACGCCACTCGCCTTCGGCAGTAATAATCACCAAGGTGACATAGTCATCGTGCTCGACACCATCCGCGTCAATCTTGGAGTGACTGATGTCGTAGGTGCCGTGGACAGCAATGGAGTCAGTGACGCTGTTCTGGTGGCAGACCACAATGTAGCCATGCCCAACTGCTGCCGGCAGCTGAAGAACAGTCACAAGAAACAACAGAAAGAGAAGCGCTTTCTTCATATCCTTAGTCCTTTCAAATTAATCGAGTTCGTTTATTTCCTCCCTGGACATATCCTCAAGCAAGTCCTCGTCGAAATCATCCCAAAAGCCGTAGCGAGAAGAGCCAAACACCTCACCAGGTTCAATATCATTATTTCCTCCACCAGAAGGAGCCTTATTGGATTCTTCCAACAAAGCATAGGGACTCATCAATTTGACGAGCCGAGTATTAGGTTTGCAGTAGTCTTTTTTCATTTTCATAAAGATTTGGCGAAAGCTTTCGCATTAATGGTTTTCTATTTTAGGGTTGCGCTTACTTATTCCCTGAATAAGGGTTTGCAAACATTGTAACCAATACACCGGATGCTAAACAGTGCAAAATTACTAATTTTTAGTACAAGACTTATAAAGAGCAAACAAAGATTAACCTCCTTTTTTTTTTTTTTACGTAAGTTAACTAAGCAATCATACTGCGGCAACAGCCTGGTCATAGACGAGGGTGCTGCTTCAGGAAAAATCAGTGGAGTAACGAAATGAGGTTGTCAGCTGACGAAGGCACTCCGACATCAGGGAATAGAAAGAAGACAAACAGTGCCCCCTCGCCCCTTTTTAGGCTATTAGGTTGATATATAATAACTTGGAGGGGGCACAACGGGCAAAAACAGTGCCCCTAAGGTGCCCCAAGAGTGCCCCCCAAAGGGAGTAAAGCGGCATGTTTCCGCCTTTTCCGTATGCGCAAACGACCGTTTGCGTATACCCAAACGGCTATTTGCGTATGCTCAAATTCAACGGCATTATTTTTTGAGGACTCTCTTCAGGGGGTACCTCAGGGGCAGGCTGGGGCATAGCAGGGGCAGGGTTTTCGAAAGGGATGCCCCCATTCAAATTATTGTAAATCAACATGATAGACCAAAAAGGGGGCTCGGGGGCACGGTTTCTTTAATGAGTATATATTAAACTATTGGCAGACGGGACGAACCGAACGGCCTGAATAGCGGTAGTAGTAGTCGTTGTAAACACTGTTCGAGGAGAAGCCAAAATAGTAAGCAGCGCAAGGATAATCCTCGACAAGGGTCGAAGTCCAGTATATGCCGCTTGTTCCGTCGAACATCAGGTCAAAGTAAAAGCGGTCGCCGGCAGCTGGTATGAAAATGGAGCAGCCGTTGCGACCGGTAAACCTGCGGCCATAGATGCCATCCTGCTGAATCCATACGGAGGTGGTGTTATCGATGAGTTCGCGACATTGGTCCAACGAAGGCATTCGCCAGGGTTCGCCCCACGTCCTCAGGGCAACGTCGTAGTCGGTGCCGGCAATGTCGCTGCCAATGTCCACCATCTGGCTGTAGTCCTTATCGTCGCCTTTGTCGTTGTAGTCACCGTAGGGATACATATCCCAGTTGTATAGATACGGATTATTCTCATAACACATTCCCCAAGAATAGTAGCGGCCTGATGTCTCGGGCGACGTTGCCCCCACGTTACAGCAGGCCCACTTCGTGCCGCTGGGCAGTCCGAGATCAATCATGTGCGGATGGTGCGCGTCGGGACAGCCGCCGCGCAGGATGATGTTGACAATCAGGGGGATGTCGGCGGCAGTGAGGAAACCGTCCATGTTCACGTCGGCAGCCCGTTCGGGGAATTCCTCGGATGAAGCGCCCGTAAGATGCCGGATGGTCAGAACCACGTCGACCATGTCAACCCTTCCGTCGCCGTTGACATCGCCAGAGAGTATGTTCTCGTCGCTGAAATGCAGTTCGTCGCCAAAGGGAGCCAGCATCCTCACGCCGTCTCTCGCCGATACCACCAGACAACACGCAAGCCCCAAAAGGCCAAGCAGCCATTTGACTTTCATGGGCGCAAAGTTACGGGAAATAATCGGAACACACAAACTTTTCGGCAAATAAATTCGGGTCATACGTAATAAAAGGGCCTCTTTTGCGTTTGACATGATAGGAAAGATGAAAAAAGAGGCTACAGGCAGCTATAGCCATGTATTGAAATATACCGGCATTTTCGGCGGCGTGCAGGGACTGAACATCGTGGTCAGCCTTGTGCGCAACAAGCTGATAGCCGTTATCCTCGGGCCTAACGGCATGGGACTGGCCTCGCTCTTCAACACCACCGTCAACTTCATCTCGCAGGCCACGAACCTCGGCATCTCGTTCTCGGCCGTCAAGCACGTGTCAGAACTCTTCGACCGTGGCGACGAGGCCGCAATAGCCAATTTCGTGCGGGTGGTGCGTGCCTGGTCGCTGCTGACGGCCCTCTTCGGCATGCTGGTGTGCATCGTGGCGGGTCCGGCCCTGAGCAACTACACCTTCGCGTGGGGCGACCACACGCTCCACTTCGTCCTGCTGTCGCCTGCCGTCGGACTGCTGGCCATTACGGGCGGCGAGACGGCCATCCTGAAGGGTGCGCGCCAGCTGCGGCCGCTGGCCGTCATCCAGGTCTACACGGTGCTGGCGGCGCTGGTCATCTCCGTACCTGTCTACTATTTCTTCGGCCAGACGGGCATCGTGCCGGTCATCGTGCTGATGGCCTTGGTGTCGATGCTGCTCACCGTCCGCTACAGCTACCGCCTCTATCCGCTGCAGCTGCGCGGCGGGCGGGGCGTGCTCGGCGAGGGCATGGAGATGGTGAAGCTCGGCGTGGCCTTCGTCGTGGCAGGCGTCATGGGCAGCGGTGCCGAGGTGCTGATACGCTCGTTCCTGAACGTCAGCAGCGGCGACCTCGACGTCGTGGGTCTCTACAACGCGGGCTTCATGCTGACCGTCACCTACGCCGGCATGGTGTTCTCGGCTATGGAGACCGACTACTTCCCCCGACTGTCGTCGGTCAACCACGACGCTGCGGCCACCAACCTCACCGTGAACCGCCAGATTGAGGTGTCGCTGCTCATCGTGTCGCCCATGCTGGCTACGCTCATCATCAGCCTGCCGGTGCTCATTCCCATACTGTTCACGTCGAAGTTCCTGCCGATGGTGAGCATGGCCCAGATAGCCGTGTTCTCGATGTATATCAAGGCCATTTCGCTGCCCGTGTCGTACATCATGCTGGCCAAGGGCGACTCCATAGGCTACATGGTGCTCGAGGGCATCTACGACGTGCTGCTGGTCGTGCTGATCGTCTTCGGCTACCGCCACTGGGGTCTCTTCGGCACGGGCGTGGCCCTGTCGCTGAGCTATCTGCTCGACATCCTGATGGTCGGGGCCTACGCCTATCTGCGCTATCAGTACCGTCCGTCGGTGCCCGTCATCTACTACGCCGCCCTCCAGTTCTCGTTAGGACTGGCGGCCTATACGGTCACGCTCATCGACAATCCCTTTATCTACTGGACGCTGGGCTTGCTTATCTGCCTGGTCAGTCTGCTCGTCTCGGTCTATATTCTCCACCAGAAGACTTCGCTCTGGGCGTCGCTCACGGGGAAGTTGAAGAAGCGTTTCCGCAAGAATGGCTGAAGTCACCGTTCTCGTTGCCGTCTATAATGCGGCGGCGTTCCTGCCCCGCTGCCTCGACTCGCTGACAGGCCAGTCGATGAGCGACATACAGATTGTGTGCATCGACGACGCCTCGACCGACGGCTCGCTCCAAGTGCTCAGCGACTACGCCCGCCGCGACTCCCGCATCGAGGTGGTCCGTCTGGCCGAGAACGGCGGACAGGCTCATGCCCGCAACGTCGGACTGAGGCAGGCCCACGGGCGCTACGTCTGCATGGTCGATGCCGACGACTGGCTGTCGGCCGACGCCCTGGAGCAGCTCTGCGCGGCCTTCGGCGCCGAGACCGACTGCGTGCTCTTCGACGTGGTGAAGGTCTATCCCGACGGCCGCGAGGAGCCATACCCCATGCCTGACTTCGCGACGCTGACGGGCCAGGAGGCCTTCCGACTGAGCCTGACGTGGCAGATTCACGGCCTCTACGGCGTGCGTTTGGCCATTCATCAGCAGTACCCTTACGACGAGACCTGCCGGGCCTACAGCGACGACAACACCACCCGCCTGCACTACCTCGCCTCGCGCCGTGTGAGCCGCTGTCCGGGCCGCTACTACTACCGCCAGCACGCAGCCTCGGTGACTCATGCCGCCACCGTGCGCCGCTTCGACTACCTGCGCGCCAACGAGAGCATGCGCCGCCAGATGGTTGAGCAGAACGTAGAGCCCACGCTGATTGACCTCTACGAGAACCACCGCTGGCTGAACCTCGTCGACGTCTGTATGTTCTACCACGTCCACGGCCGCCGTCTGCCCGCTGCCGACCGCCGCTACGGCCTCAGCCTGCTCCACCATACGTGGGCCACCATCGACCGCCGCGCACTACGAAAAGAGACGACAGCCAAGTTCGGCTATCGTCCCTGTTCAACCTGGGCTTTGTTCCGCTTGCAGGAGTGGTTCTACTTCACCCTCCGCGGACTTTTCCTTAAAAATAAATAAAAAGGTGACGCCGATTATAGGATTTCTATTATAGAATTTGTATAATCAACTCTTTTTACTTACCTTTGCACAAAAATACAGTATGATGGAGAACCCTTTCTATATCACCGGTATTATCCCTGAGCCTTATTTTTGCGACAGGGAGAAAGAAACTATATGGTTTATACGCACACTTGAAAACAAGGCACATATTCTGTTGACTTCGCCCCGAAGAATGGGTAAGACCCAGTTGATTCGCCATGTGTTTGAGCAACCATCCATCAAGGGCAACTGCTATACCTTTTATACCGATATTTATCCTACCACCTGTCTGCACGAGTTAGTATTGTTTCTCAGTAAGGAGATTTATTCCGTACTGGTGCCCAAAGGAAAGACTGTGATTGATCAATTCCTTGCAGGTCTCCACTCCTTGGCAGGCAGCATTGGCTACGACCCGATTACCGGCCTCCCCACTCTCGACATCAAACTGGGCGACATCCACGCACCGGAGTTGACACTGGAAGAGATTTTCCGCTATTTGGAGCAGGCTGACAAGCCATGCATCTTCGCCATCGACGAGTTTCAGCAAATAGCCCAATACCCGGAGAAGAATGTAGAGGCCCTGCTGCGTTCACATATCCAGAAAATGAACAATTGTCTGTTTATATATGCCGGCAGCAACCGTCATATTCTGGAGAACATGTTCAACTCAGCTGCGAAACCTTTCTATAACAGCGCAGAGCAGATTTATCTTGACTGCATTCCAAAGGAAGTCTATACAAGTTTTGCCGAAAAGCAGTTCTCAGATGCAGGTCGAAGCATCTTACCAAGTGCGGTTTCGCTTACCTACGACCTTTTTGAAGGACACACCTACTACGTCCACAATGTTCTCCACAACGCATTTGCCTATCTGGATCCGGATAAAGTCATTGATGAGTCAGACATCAACAAGACCCTTAGCGACATACTGGAAGAGAAAGGCCGTTCCTTTGCCTCAATTATGAACCAGCTTAACTACCAGCAGAAAGAAACGCTGATTGCCATATCCAAAGAAGGCAAAGCCAGCAGCGTCACCTCTGTCGCTTTCGTGAAGAAGCATGCACTTAAATCTCCCAGTTCCGTCCAATATGCCATAAGCGCCTTGCTGGAGAAACAACTTCTGACCTACGAGATCCTGGAACGCACAAAGGCCTATAGCGTCTCCGACCGATTTTTGGAAATGTGGATAAGCAGGACATACTGACATTGACCGGCGGCATCTATCGACATTTATTGCGGGAGGAATCTGGTCGGCCGGCGACAGCATACAGACGGATCTATCTTATGGGTATCCAGTCGGGCTCGGGCGCATCGATAGGGGTGCCGAGCTGTTCCACGAAGTGCTCGCAGTCGGCCTTGGTGGATTCCTCTCCGTTGATGTAGTAGCTCTCGTCAGTGACTTCCTCGGCTTCGTCGTCAAAGATGTCCCAATTTGTCTCCTCCCAATAGTTGTCGGCCAGCTTACTATTCTTCACTACCTGCGCACCCTTGCACGCCCTGCCTGGTGAGTAGTAGGCATCATAGGCGACGGCATTCTTGTAGTAGGTGAGATCGGTACATCCGTCGGCATAAGCCACGAGTTCCAGCTTACTATCGTTCAGGACATAGATGGCGAGATAGTTCTGGCCGGGAGCGCGTACCCACACCTCGTCTTGACCGTCGCAATCGATGTCGTAGAGCGCATACTCCGAGAGTTCGAGGTCGCCAATGCCGTAGCGCAGTTCCGGGTTATCGCTCATCACGTCGAGATAGTCACTAATGTTGAAGAGGGGAGCGTCGCCCTGCTCGTCGTCGACGTCGGCGACTGGCTCCTGAGTGTTGGCATCGGTGGCCTGTCCCTGTGTCTGTTTCTGTTGGCAGCTCAAGGTGAATACTGCCAGAACGAATGCGAAGAATACTTTTTTCATGAATATGGGGGCATTTGCTACACTTTTCGATGGTACGAATTCTACGTGCGCCGAACCAGCAGCACCACGTTCTCGACGTGGGGGGTGTGCGGGAACATGTCGACGGGCTGGACGGCCACCACGCGGTAGTCTGCGTCTAAGTCGTGCAGGTCGCGGGCCTGGGTGGCGGGGTTGCACGACACGTAGACGATGCGCTGCGGGGCGGCCCTGAGGATGGTCTTCACCACGTCGGGGTGCATGCCGGCACGCGGCGGGTCGGTGATGATGACGTCGGGCCGTCCGTGCTCCAGGATGAAGTCGTCGCTGAGCACGTCCTTCATGTCGCCGGCGTAGAACAGCGTGTTGCCGATGCCGTTGATGTCGGAGTTGACCTTCGCATCCTCGATGGCCTCGGGCACGTACTCAATGCCAATGACCTGACGGGCCTGCCGGGCCACGAAGTTGGCGATGGTGCCGGTGCCGGTGTAGAGGTCGTAGACCAGCTCGCTGCCTGTCAGGGCAGCCAGTTCGCGCACGACGCTGTAGAGGTGGTAGGCCTGCTCGGTGTTCGTCTGGTAGAACGACTTGGGGCCGACCTTGAAGCGGAGGTCCTCCATCAGTTCGAAGATGTAGTCGGTACCCTTGAAGGTGAGTATCTCCTGGTCGCCGATGGTGTCGTTGCACTTCTGATTGTCTAAGTAGAGTAACGACGTGATTTCCGGGAACTTATCGGCTATGTGCTGCAGCAAGGCTTTGGCCTTGCATCCGTCCTCACTCAACCAACGAACCTCCCCCTCTTCGGGAAAGGCTACGGGTAGGCGAGCTCCGCTCGGGAATGGGGGCAGGGGGGAGGCTTCTAAGTGGAACTGAATGATGACCATCAGCTCGCCGCTCTTCGAGTTGCGGAAGATGACGTCGCGCAGTAGTCCAACCTGCGCCCTGAGGTCGAAGAACGACAGTCCGCTACGGATGGCATAGTCGCGAATTTCGTTGCGAATGCGGTTCTGGATATCGTCCATCAGCCAGCACTTCTCGATGGGCAGAATCTTGTCGAACGCTCCCGTGATGTGGAAACCGATGGCGGGCACGTCCTTGGCCCCCTCTACCCTACCCCCGCTGGCGAGGCTTTCTGCCGCAGAATCCCCCCCTCTACGGGAGGGGGCCGGGGGGAGGCTCTCTATCTCCTCCTTCGTCAGCCAGCGCTTGTTGGCGCAGCCGAAGTCGAGCTTGTTGCGGTACTCCTGCGTCCTGACGCTGCCGAGGATGGGGCGGAACTCGGGCAGCTCGACCTTGCCGATGCGCGTCAGCTGGTCGAAGACCTGCTGCTGCTTGAACTTGAGCTGCTCGTCGTAGGGCAGGTTCTGCCACTTGCAGCCTCCGCAGGCACCGAAGTGCTGGCAGAAGGGCACGGCGCGAACCTTGCTCTGCTCGACGAAGCGCACCACCTCGCCCTCGGCAAACGAATGCTTCTTGCGCCGTATCTGGACGTCGCAGACGTCGCCTGGCACGCACCAGGGCACAAAGACCACCAGGTCGTTCCAGTGGAACAGGCACTTGCCCTCGGCGGCCACAGCCTCAATCCTGACGCTCTCGAGCAGCGGCAGTTCCTTCTTCTTTCTTGCCATAGTTCAAAAAAGGTCAGATCTCAAAGTCAAGACAGCTGCGCTGCACGGTGTAGGGACGTACCTTCGAGTTGGCCACGGCCACGTGCTCGGGGTGCTGGGCATAGCCGCGCAGCGCCTCCGCCGACTCCAGCGTAGAGTCGAGCATCACGTCGGCGTTCGACGAGCTGAGCCGTCCATCGATGTTTACCTTCACGTCAATCAGTCCGGGCACCTTGCCCACCAGTCCCTCGAGTCCGGCCTTGATGCCGGCCTTCACGGTCTGCTTCTCCTCCTCCGTCAGTTCGGGGTTCAGAGTCCAAAGAATAATGTGTTTTACCATATTATATAAATGTCTTGTTCCAAATGATAATTTGTGCAAAGGTACGAAGAAATTTCCAAATGGCAAAATATAATTCCCGTTTTCTAACTTTCGCTATCACGGAAACACCAAGGTTGCTTAAAAAACCTAAAAACGGCGGGCGGAAAGAAATTTCTGCCCGTTTTCTTTTGGAATGTGCAAAAAAAGCTGTATCTTTGCACGATTAAAACGAGATTGTGCATAAAACAATATTGTTAACGTAATAAACATCAAAACTAAAACGTATGAGTCAAAAGAGAGTTTACCTCTTCGGCAACGGTAAGGCCGAAGGTAATGCAAAGATGCGTGAGGAACTTGGCGGCAAAGGTGCTAACCTGGCCGAGATGAACCTCATCGGAGTGCCCGTACCCCCGGGCTTCACCATCACCACCGACTGCTGCAACGAGTACTATCAGGTGGGACAGCAGAAGATCATGGAACTGCTGAACGACGACGTGATGGCAGCCGTGAAGCACATCGAGGTGCTGATGAACTCGAAGTTCGGCGACAAGGAGAACCCCTTGTTGGTCTCTGTACGCTCGGGTGCCCGTGCTTCTATGCCCGGTATGATGGATACTATCCTGAACCTTGGTCTGAACGACGAGGTGGCCGAGGGTATGGTGAAGAAGACTAATAACCCCCACTTCGTTTACGATAGCTATCGCCGCTTCGTCCAGATGTACGGCGACGTGGTGCTCGAGATGAAGCCCGTCAACAAGACCGACATCGACCCGTTTGAGGAAATCATCGAGAAGGTGAAGGAGGAGCGTGGCGTGAAACTCGACAAGGACCTGAGCGTCGACGAGCTGAAAAAGCTGGTTCAGCTGTTCAAGGCTGCCATCAAGGAGCGCACGGGCAAGGACTTCCCCAACGACCCGATCGAGCAGCTCTGGGGTGCCATCTGCGCCGTGTTCCGCTCTTGGATGAACGAGCGCGCTATCCTTTATCGTAAGATGGAAGGCATACCCGACGAGTGGGGTACGGCCGTCAGCGTCATGGCAATGGTATTCGGCAACATGGGCGACACTTCGGCTACGGGCGTATGCTTCAGCCGCGACGCAGCCAACGGCGAGAACCTGTTCAACGGCGAGTACCTCGTCAACGCTCAGGGCGAGGACGTGGTGGCCGGTATCCGCACGCCGCAGCAGATCACGAAGATTGGTTCTCAGCGCTGGGCCGAGCGCGCCGGTATCTCTGAGGAGGAGCGTGTAGCCAAGTATCCTTCTATGGAGGAGGCTATGCCCGAAATCTACCAGCAGCTGAACGGCATCCAGGAGAAGCTCGAGGAGCACTATCGCGACATGCAGGATATGGAGTTCACCGTCCAGGAGGGCAAGCTGTGGTTCCTGCAGACCCGTAACGGTAAGCGCACCGGTGCTGCCATGGTGAAGATTGCCATCGACCTGCTCCACGAGGGTAAGATCGACGAGAAGACCGCCATCATGCGCTGCGAGCCCCAGAAGCTCGACGAGCTGCTGCACCCCGTCTTCGACAAGAAGGCGCTCACCCAGGCTAAGGTTATCGCCCAGGGACTGCCCGCAAGCCCCGGTGCTGCCTGCGGTCAGATCGTGTTCCATGCCGACGACGCCCAGGAGTGGCACAAGGACGGCCACAAGGTGGTGCTCGTGCGTATTGAGACTTCGCCTGAGGACCTGGCCGGTATGTCGGCTGCCGAGGGTATCCTCACCGCCCGTGGCGGTATGACCAGCCACGCTGCCGTGGTGGCTCGTGGCATGGGTAAGTGCTGCGTCTCGGGTGTTGGCTCGCTGAACGTCAGCTATAAGGATAAGACCGTCGAGATTGACGGCGTCACCTATAAGGAGGGCGACTACATCTCACTGAACGGTACCACCGGTCAGGTGTATGCCGGCGAGGTGCCCACGAAGGCTGCTGAGCTCAGCGGTGACTTTAAGGAGCTGATGGACCTCTGCGACAAGTACACCAAGCTGCAGGTACGCACTAATGCTGATACGCCCCACGACGCACAGGTTGCCCGCAACTTTGGTGCCAAGGGTATCGGTCTGACTCGTACCGAGCACATGTTCTTCGAGGACAAGAAGATCATCGCCATGCGTGAGATGATTCTGTCGAAGGATGCCGAGGGCCGCGAGAAGGCACTGGCCAAGCTGCTGCCCTACCAGAAGGCAGACTTCAAGGGTATCCTTGAGGCTATGGACGGACTGCCCGTCAACATCCGCCTGCTCGATCCTCCTCTCCACGAGTTCGTGCCCCACGATCTGGCTGGTCAGGAGACGATGGCCAAGGAGATGGGCGTCAGCGTAGAGGACATCAAGCGCCGTGTTGACTCGCTGGCTGAGAACAACCCGATGCTGGGTCACCGCGGATGCCGTCTGGGCATCACCTTCCCTGAGATTACCGCCATGCAGACGCGCGCCATCCTCGGTGCTGCCTGCGAGCTGAAGAAGGAAGGTAAGAACCCCATGCCCGAGATTATGGTGCCCCTCATCGGTACGCTCTACGAGCTGAAGCAGCAGAAGGAAGTCATCCAGGAGGCTGCCAAGGAGACCTTCCAGGAATATGGCATCGAGGTCGAGTTCGAGATCGGTACGATGATTGAGATTCCGCGTGCCGCCCTTACCGCCGACCGCATTGCCACCGAGGCTCAGTACTTCTCGTTCGGTACCAACGACCTGACGCAGATGACCTTCGGCTACTCGCGCGACGATATCGCCTCGTTCCTGCCCGTCTATCTCGACAAGAAGATCCTCAAGGTCGACCCGTTCCAGGTGCTCGATCAGAAGGGTGTCGGCAAGCTCATCAAGTATGCCGTCAAGGAGGGCCGCGCCGTGCGTCCCGACCTCCGCTGCGGTATCTGCGGTGAGCATGGTGGTGAGCCCAGCTCCGTGAAGTTCTGCGCCAAGATTGGCATGAACTACGCCAGCTGCTCTCCCTTCCGCGTGCCCATCGCCCGTCTGGCCGCCGCGCAGGGCGCTCTGGAATGTGAATAATTTTCATAATTTTGAGATACTTAAAAATGCAAGTGCTTGAAAATAAAGCACTTGCATTTTTGCTTCTCTTGAGAAAACGTGTTTTTCTGGTCAACACTTTGTAAATATGTAAACCGCTGATAAATAAGTAGTTGAAAAATTGGGAAATACTCTTCTGTGTGCCAATAGATAATTATGCATCAAATTTGTTTACCAAAAATTTAGCCTGTTTACCAAAAATCTGAGTACATTTTTTGAAACCAAAATTATAATGCTGATATGTACCAGATGTACCTTTACTGCTAATTCTCTTCTATGTGTCAATAGGTAGCATTATACCAAATTTGTTGTTAAATAGAGAATGTCTTCCAGAGTCTGAATTATATTATATGAATGCGCACTATTGCGTGTAATCATATAATATAAACTTAATATGGCAACATTAAAAGCTACTGTAAAATCAAAAAGGAAAGATGGTATGTATGTCGTGTACATACGTTTTGCCCACAATCGTAAAGTCTCTTATCTGAGAACATCATGGATGGTTAACGATAAGGGGCTGAGTCGGAACAAAAAGGATATTATAGATCCTTATGTTATTCAACAAACCTCAAAATTGATTGATCAGTACTACAACACTCTGAATAGGATTGACACACAAGACTGGACGGTCAAGGAAATTGTGGACTATATTCAGAAAGGGAAAGATGGTATATCGTTCTCAATGTACGCTCGTAAGCATATAGA